>CAXTRM010000183.1:1468-5976 GCA_964246625.1 uncultured Acidobacteriaceae bacterium | reverse complement strand
AAGCACGCCCGTTATCTGTCCTCCAAAGACGCTATCAGAATGTGACTCTGGCCGCCCCATATCGGCACATTCCTCGTTCATCGGTTGCAAGGGGCAGAAAAGGGTGCCGAAGCAACAGCGCATTGCCCGACTTTCTTCAGTAACCATGGACCGTTTTGCGCTCTTTCACTGTTGAGAACCAGACTCAGATCCCGGTCCAGAAGCCGCTCCAGAAGCCGCAGAGGAGTTCTGCACCTACTCGAAAGGATCGATGTAGGCGAGGAGTTCACCTCAGGGTTCACCGGTGTCCTCCGGCAGGAACGGGAGAAGCGGCAGGACTTGGGCGCGTTTGAGTTGCCGCGCCCTCAGAAGGAACTCTCGAACCAGCGCGAACTGATGATGAGATACCTGATGGAGGACAAGGCAGTTGTCGCCTGCTTCGATGAGTGAACGAAGCGTTTGACATCGAGATCACCCGGTTGCCGAACTAGAATCGGAGCGGGCGACCTTCGATGAACTGCTGGAGTTTACGAAGTCGATGTTGGTGGACATCCCGATGGCATGGGCTTGCGCGAGTCTCGACCAACAGCAGCGCGTTCAAAAAAGCTCGTCCCAGAGGGGCTTTGTACCACCCCCAGAACGGGATTGTGAACGAGCAGAACAACGGCTTCTTCTACCACTTAGAAGCTTTGTTGGAGGGAAGATGAGTTTGGTGCGCCCGAGACGATTCGAACGTCTGACCTACAGCTTCGGAGGCTGTTGCTCTATCCAGCTGAGCTACGGGCGCCCTTGGGGGAAGGGAACGCTTTTAGCTTAGCATGGGCGTATGTCCCGTTTGGCTTTCTCCCTGTCCGCCGCCCTTGCCTTCAGCCTTGTCAGTGTTGCGCCTGTTGCGCAGGGCCAGGCCTCTTCCGCGAACTGCCCTTCGGCCCCGGTGATGGATCATGGGCAGCCTGCCAACGGCAAACCGCTGGCCTCGCCGGCTGCCACGGCCAACGTCAGCCTGGGTGGCAAGGCCTTGTCGGTGCACTACAACGCGCCTTCGGTGCGTTGCCGCACGGTGATGGGCGAGCTGGTGCCCTATGGCAAGGTGTGGCGCACGGGAGCCAACCCGGCGACGAGCTTCAGCACGGCGGCTGACCTGATGATCGACGACCTGCGTGTGCCGGCGGGGAACTACACGTTGTACACACTGCCCGCGGCGCCCGGAACCCCGTGGCAGTTGATTGTGAGCAAGGAAACCGGGCAGTGGGGCACCGTGTACCACCAGGATCGCGACCTGGGACGTACGCCGATGCAGGCCAAAGAGCTTTCTACGCCGCAGGAGGTTATGAGCCTCTCGTTTGAGAAGACGAATGCGGGGTCTACGCAGCTGCATGTGCGGTGGGAGAAGGTGGATGAGTGGGTTGAGGTGCGGCTGGCCAAGTAGGGTAGAGACCAACGCAACGCTCGCAATGGACGCCAAGTTTCGCAACGGCTATCGTGGCGTAGCCTGGCGTCTGTTGCGGCCTTCGCGTTGGTTTTAGAGTCTGTTCACCACGCGTGCAATGCCCGAGAACGGAGTGAACGCGAAAGGCACACTCAGTGCCGATCGCGTTCACTCGTTCAAAGCAGCTTCACTCACGCCCCACCTACCACTCTTTCGCGGCGGTATCCATCTGTACGGGTTCTTTGGCGGGCGGGGCCTTCCAGCGAAGTACGGGCTTACGGGCGGCGGTGGTTTCGTCGAGGCGCTGGAGGCGCGTGGTGTGGGGGGCCGTGGTGACGAGCTCAGGATTCTCTTCGGCTTCGCGGGCGATCTGCTGCAGCGCGTCGACGAGCAGGTCGAGCTCTTCCTTGGACTCGGACTCGGTCGGCTCGATCATCATCGCGCCCTGGACCACTAGTGGGAAGCTGACCGTGTAGGCGTGGAAGCCGTAGTCGATGAGCCGCTTGCCCATATCGCCAGTCTTGACGCCAGGCTGGCCATCCTTTCTTTGGGCCTGCAGCTTGTCTGAAAAGACCACCTCATGCATCGAGGGCGACTTGTACGGCAGCTCAAAGGTGCCTTCCAGCTTTTTACGCAGATAGTTCGCGTTCAGCACGGCGTCTTCGGTGGTTTGGCGCAGACCGTCCGGGCCGTTCGCGAGGATGTACGCGAGCGCGCGGATAAACATGCCGTAGTTGCCGTACCAGGCCTTTACGCGGCCGACCGTCTGCGGGCGGTTGTACTCGAAGCCGAGCGTGCCGTCAGCTTTGGTCGTGAGCACGGGCGTGGGCAGGAACGGCTCCAGGATCTTTTTGCAGGCGACCGGACCCGAGCCTGGGCCACCGCCCCCGTGCGGGGTGGAGAAGGTCTTGTGCAGGTTCAGGTGCATGACATCCACGCCGAAGTCGCCGGGACGCGTTTTGCCGACGAGCGCGTTCATGTTCGCGCCGTCCATGTAGAGCAGCGCGCCTTTGGCGTGCAGGATCGCGGCGATCTTGTGGATGTCGGACTCGAAGACGCCGATGGTCGATGGATTGGTCAGCATCAGCGCAGCAACGTCGTCGTCCACCAGCTTTTCCAGCTCAGCGAGGTCCACCATGCCGAGCGCGTTCGACTTCAGATTGGCGACCTGGTAGCCGCAGATGGCCGCCGTCGCCGGATTGGTGCCGTGCGCCGAGTCCGGGATGATGACCTTTTTGCGCGGATTGCCCTGGCTCTCATGGTAGGCGCGGGCGAGCAGGATGCCGGTGAACTCGCCATGCGCGCCGGCTGCGGGCTGCAGCGTGATGGCATCCATGCCGGTGATCTCGATGAGGCACTCGCTCAACAGTTTCATCAGGCCGAGCGCACCCTGCGAAAGCGACTCCGGCTGGTAGGGATGCGCTTCGGCGAGGCCCTCGAGTCGGGCCACGGCTTCGTTCACGCGGGGGTTGTACTTCATCGTGCAGCTGCCCAGCGGGTACATGCCGAGATCGATGGCGTAGTTCCAGGTGGAAAGCCGCGTGAAGTGGCGGATGATCTCGATCTCGCTGAGCTCCGGCATCACACCAAGGTCGTCGGTGCGTACGGCATCGCCCAGGATGGACGCGGCGTCCACGGCGGGGACGTCGAGCTCGGTCAGCCGATAGGCTTTCTTGCCTGGCGAGCTCTTCTCGAAGATCAGGTTCTCGTTCTGGTTGACATGCGTCGTCGCCTTCTTCGGCGTGCCGGTGAACTTTGCCTCAGCCATGCCTTCTAGGGTCTCATATTCAGCCAGGCTGGCCGTGTATCGACGGGGTCGCCTTTGACGGCGCAGAGCGGGAGGAGAGAAGCAAGGGCATCCGCCCAAAGTGTGCACGTTCTGCGGCGTGCTCGTGCCTCTCTTGATTCACTGCGGGAGCTTTTCCGGCCTGCCCCGAGCAATGGGTTGCGTCATGCGGCGCATCGTTGACAATAGGGAGTGGCAAACCTGCCTCCGCCCGGGAGGAACTCCCTCCGGCTCTGCGCCTACGCACCTGTTGCGGCCGCTGCCTCCCCGGATCTCCCCCAAGAACCCGACTTCACTGGAGCGCACTCCCATGCATCTTTGGACCGAATACGAAGGCCGGACGATCGCCAAGCACTACACCCTCGGCAGACTCCTTCGCTCGGAGGGCCGTAACGGCTTCTTCGCAACCGCCGACAAGGATGGCCACCCCGCCGTCATCCGCCTCACCGAGGCTCACTACGACGAGGCGGAGCAGCTCCGCCGCTGGCGCCAGGTCGCCGCCGTGCACCAGGACAACCTCATCGAGATCGAGCAGGTGGGTCAGACGACCTTTGAGGGTGTGGCCCTGACCTACGCCCTGATGGAGCCGGACGACGCCAACCTGGGCGACGTGCTGCAAGAGCGTCCCATGACCACCGCCGAGACCATGCAGGTCGCCAAGGCCGTGCTCAGCGCTCTGAAGGCGCTGCACAGTCGTGGGCTGGTCCACGAGCATGTGGAGCCTGCCAACGTGCTGGCCGTGGGCGAAACGGTGAAGCTCCGCTCCGACTGCGTGCGCGAGTGTGTGGCCGATGGCGAGTTTGCGACCGAAGAGGCCTGCGCCGAGCTGCGTCGCCGCGATCTCCACGACTTTGGGGTGCTGTTGCTGCGCTGCCTGACGCTGGAAACCGAGTTTGCCCCCGCGCACCACAACTTGCCGGACCCGTTCAAGCGCATGATCCCGCGAGCGCTCGATGGTTCCTGGAACCTGGATCAACTGGGCGCGGCGCTCGATCCTGCCTTGTTTGCGGGCAAACCGGTAGAGTCTCAGCCCGTCCCCGTTGCGGGGCCGAGCGCCACGTCTCCGGTCGCGCCGCCGGCGCAAAAGGCCGATCTTGCCGCAGCCGCCCCGGACCTGGCGGCCGCGGTCGGTACGCCGGCCACGGCACAGCGCCCACTGGTTCCTCCTGGGGTGTTGCGCCAGGGGACGGAAACGGCCAGCGCGCCCGCGGGACCACATCGTGCCCAGGTGCGGGTGCACCCCTCCCTGGAGCCGGCCGTCCCGCTCCGGACAAGATTTGAAGCCGAGCCCGCCGAGCCCGTCCGTGAACCCTC
>CAXTRM010000183.1:985-1458 GCA_964246625.1 uncultured Acidobacteriaceae bacterium | reverse complement strand
GCCCGTCTCCGCCGAGACAGGGATTGCCCCCGTACAGCCCGTGGCACCGGCGCGTGCGCCAGCCGTGGCCGAACCTTCCCACTCTGCCGGTGCCCCAGGCTGGTATGTGGTGGCCTTTACCTACAACCACGAAAGCCAGGCCGCCAACAAGGTGCAACACCTGCGGCGAAGCCACAACTCGCTGCACCCGCAGGTCTTCACGCCCACGGGGCATGCGCCGTACTTTGTGGCACTGGGTGGCGCCATGAACCAGAATGAGGCCGAGGCGGTGTACCGGCACGCCCGGCGTTCCGGCCTGCCCCGGGACACGTTTGTGCGCCATTACTAACGCTGTGCGTGAGCAAGAGAAAAGGCGCCACCTGGCGCCTTTTCTCCTGCTCTGACCCATTGCGAAGCCGTTAAAACTCTTCGTCCCCTTCGCCGCTGCCATCCGCGGAGTAGCTGCCGGCCTCGGGACCGTCCACATCCTCTTC
>CAXTRM010000183.1:453-975 GCA_964246625.1 uncultured Acidobacteriaceae bacterium | reverse complement strand
GATTCAAACTCCACGGTCAGGGCATCGAGCTCTTCCAGTTTGGCGGTCGAAACCATCTCGCCGATCTGCGCGCAAAGGGCATTGCGGTACTCCGGCTCCCCAAAGGCGACGCTGAAGTCAGCCAGCAGCACATGCGGCCAGGCGTAGAGCGTGAGCATGGGTCCATCGAAGCGCAGACGAACATAGTCGGCTACAAACTCGACTGCGGTGAGCTCTTGGCCTTCAAGGGCGCTAATGTCCAACGGTGGCGGTCTCCTGGGCTATGCCTTCCTGGGTTGTGACACTCGGATCGCACTCTACTGGGAAGTTCACCGAGTTCGCGATAAAGCAAAGCTCGTGCGCCTTCTTATGAAGTTCCTGGGCAAGGGTGAGGTTGCTATCCGCTGAAACGGTGACCTCCGGATGAAGAACAACACGCACGAACTGGCCACCGCCGGTGCTGCTATCGAAGCGCATGGACCCTTCCGCATGGTCGACATAGGCCGTGACAACGATGTGGTTGACCGCGCACAGGTGGAGGTA
>CAXTRM010000183.1:0-443 GCA_964246625.1 uncultured Acidobacteriaceae bacterium | reverse complement strand
GGAGGTAGCTCAGCTTGTGGCAGCTCGACAGCGCAGCCACGAGCATCTCCTCGGGGTTCCATCGATTGGGAGAGCCGTGGAAAGGGGTGTCGGCGGTGCCGGCAACGGGTGTCTTGCCCTCGGCTTCAAGCGCGAAGTCGCGGCTGTAGTGCTTGTACCCGCTGGTGCCTGTGCCGAGATTGCCGGTCCAGGTGAGGGTGACGTGGTACTCGTGCAAATCGGTCATGGTTTGGCCTCCCGGCAGCGTTCTTGGTTCGTTTGCGTACGTTACCGTGCGCCGACAAGCTCCTCGGTCTTGGTTGATACGGAAGAGACGACCTCGGCAGCAGCTTCGATCTGTGGGCGTGTCGTCAGCTCGGTAGCACACCAGAGTGAGGCACCTTCACCCAGCTCCGGATACCACGCCTCAAGCGCGAGGCCACCGATGATGTTCCGGGTCAGCA
>CAXTRM010000182.1:0-7467 GCA_964246625.1 uncultured Acidobacteriaceae bacterium | reverse complement strand
GAACATAGGATTTACCTCTGCAGAGTGGAAATTTGACGGAAACCGGAGGTTGAGGCCGAATCAAGACGTGATGAATGAGCGACCGGTACGGGTGAGTGAGTTGGCAGAGTTTGTGTACTGCCAACGGGCGTGGTGGCTGAAGATGGTGTGCAAGGAGCCGTCCAGTGCTGAGGCCAGGGAAGCCCAGGCTGAAGGCCAGCTGTGGCATCAGGCGCAGGGCGCCAGGATCGCAACCACGGATGCTCTGAGTGGATTCGGGATCGCGGCGCTGGTCATTGCTGTTGTGCTGCTTGCCCTCGCTCTTTGGCGGGTGCTCTGATGATCCTGTTACTGGCAGCTTTGGGCGCACTCGTGGTGGGTGTGCTGCTGCTGCGCCTCAGCCAAAGTCGAAAGAGGGCACTCGGGATCCCGCATGGCGACGTCGTGTATCAGGACCATGAGAGCCAGCGGGTGAGTCCGCCAACTCTTACTTCAGAGCGGCTAGGCCTGCGTGGCAAACCGGACTGCCTGATCCGCAACCAGGATGGGATTATCCCGGTCGAACTGAAGAAGTCAGCCAGACCCCCGGCCAGAGGTGGGGTCTATCCCAATCACCTCATTCAAGTGCTCGCCTACATCGTCCTGGTGCGTGAGAGCTACAACGAGCCGGTTCCATACGGGCTTGTGCTGTACGGCAAGGAAGAGGCTCGCAAGGTGTACCCGACTGCGGAGAACATGGCGTGGCTCGAATCGGTTGTCCAGGACGTGAGGCATGCCCGCGGAGCCGCGAACATCGACCGGAGCCATCGGCAGCAAAGCCGTTGCCGTGGTTGTGGCATGAAGGAAAGTTGCAACCAGTCGCTCGTGTGAGCTGACGTGAAAATTTGAAACGTTCGGCTAACCTGATAGTTTGGCCAGATGAACAACACCCGCACAATTGCCGCGCTCGAGAAGATCATCGCCCAATCAACTGCCCTCAAAGACCGTCTTGTAGCCGCAGACGCAAAGGCCGGAAATGCACCGGTGCCGTCGAAGAAGACTGCCGCGAAGAAGACTGCCGCGAAGAAGACCACGACGACGTTGCCGGCCAAAAAGATTGCATAAATGAACCCTCCTTCAAGGCAAGAAGAAAGCCCCCAGTGCGGGGGCTTGTGGGCAAAGGTTGATGGGGAGAGGCTTCATCCTTAGTCGGCGTGACTGAGCGATGCTTTCTGCTCCGTGTAGGCCTGAGTTGGCGCGAGGTACTCGCCATTGCGAAATGCCTCACCCTCCTTCTTACTCTCCCGAGTGCGTAGCAAGCCGAGCTCGGCGTGGCCGGGCTCATAGAGAAAGTCGGCCAGAAACGCGAGGCGCTTCTCGGGCAAGCGTCTGGGCATCAAGCCGCTGGAGTAGGTCTTCAGGAACGTCTTCAACTGCTCATCCGAAACGATGAAGGTTTCTTTCCCTCCATACTGGTACGGAGTCGCTTCCAGATGACCGGCTTTGATCCAGCACACGATAGTTTCGGTACGGACCGAGAGCAGCTTACGAAGCTGATTGAGGCTGTACTGGCCGCGGCAGGAACCGATTGAGCGTTCGTTGCGCTGCATGAGGCGGTAAACCGCCTTCTTCGAGACGTTGTATTTCTGTACTGCAGCGTCGTAGCCCTGGTCCATGATGAAATCGATGGCTTTCGGGGTCCACTTCTTCCGCGTGCCGGATCTCGGGCGCTTGATGCCGTACTTTTCCATGAAGCGCCAGCAGGCATGATCACTGAAGCCTGTCATGGCTGCCAGCCTCTGTTGTAAGAGCGCGGCATGCTGCTGTGAGGTCTCACTACGCTCTGCTCTTTCCATCAGGCGATACGCCTCTGCCGGCCAGGGATAAGGGGTTCTTTGAGGGGCCTGTGACACTCGATTTCTCCTCTGCTCTGTCACTATGCACAACTACATCGAAAAGGGAATGGTCATATAGACCTTTTTCCGGGTCGATCTGGATCCTGCTGCCTTGCCTCTACTTCCTTTAGGCACTTTGGGTTGCTTGTTGTGGTGTGGAAAACTCATATTTGTCGCATGAAGCTTGCGCGCTCATATACGGGCGCGAGGCTGCTTCAGATTTGATCTGAAGTGGACGAAGGTGCACTCTGGCAGATACTCTTCGGTTACCTGAACGTGGGATTGCCAAATGCGGTGACTACGGCTATCAGGAACGGCTCCGATCGGTAGTGAATGGCGACGAAGACTCTAGGCCCCGATGTTCTCTGGAAATGGGAGAACACCCTGGACGAAGCACTGCGACAGCAGCTCCTGTCGGCAGTCGAGTCCACTTGGTCGTTTGCACATATGATTGCCTGGACGTATCTCCACGACGAGGCGCAAGCTGCGGAGATCGTGGAAGAGGCGCTCGAATCGGTTAGTGCCTACGCGCTCCGATCCGTGCCGGCACCAACAACGAGGAAGCTAACAGCTCGGCTACACAGTCAGGTACGACGCCTCGTAAAGCAGAGGGCCAACCGCATCAAGGAAGAACCAATCGGGTCTGTTGTCGATCTCGATTCTTTAATGCAGCCCGGTCTGGATGACCCAGCAGAGCAATTGTTCCTGGAGCGGATCCTAGCAGAACTGACTCCCCGCGCTCGGGATGTAGCAGCCTGGTTGCAGATGGGCTACTCTTGGCGGGAGATTGGCGCGACATTCAATATTGACCATAGTTCTCTGCGCCGGGCCTTCATAAAGGAGGGTGCCGCCGCTTTGCTGAAGCTTCGAGGCGCTAACCGAGGTGATCTTTGAATTGGACACATTGAAGAATCTGCCTGCCTCTCGTATGCCCATCCAGTCAGAGACGGTTAGCTTTCAGGACACCATGGGTACGCTGGAGGATTGGAACTGAATTTGTGGCGAAAGCTCGGTCGCGCGAACCAGTCGGAAGACTGGCTTGAAGAACTGTGTCGCAGGGTCCCGCCTGCACTTCCCGACTACCCGCACGAGGGAGGGCCTGACGATGGGTTCCTGAGGGAGATTGCGACAGCCAGGTCAAAGCCCTCCTTGTTGGATCCACGGATCGCCCATGTTGGTCGGTGTCCGTATTGCCTGCGTCGCATCATGCAGCTCCGTGAGGAGAAGCACTCTCCCAAGCTGATAGACCGCAGAAAAGCGTGGACGGTAGCGGTCGCTGTCTGCTGCATGGCTCTTTTTGCAACGGTTCTTTTCCGGTCTTTTGTAACGCGACATCCTGTCGCAGTGGTCGCTGATGTGCAGACCCTGGATCTGTCCATGCAGGGCACCGTGCGCGGAGCTGCCCCTTCTCAACCGCCTGTGATTAGACTCAAGCGAAACGTGGACGAGCTGCGCCTCACGCTCCCGCTCTTCAGCGAAGGCGGTGCTTACTCCGTCAAGATCCTCGCCGATCGAGACAAGGGTGTAAATGTCGCTGAAGGAACGGGAACCGCCATCCCAGCAGGCGACAGGATGATGCTGTCTGTGAGTCTCGATCTACGCTCGGCCGAGCCGGGCATCTACTTCCTCTCCACGACGCACGGAGCTGATGCAGCGTCGTATTACTACCCGGTTGAAGTCGTTCGTTAATCCGGTTCCCATCGCACAGAGTAGGCACGCATGCGGGTTCGCAGAATCGTTCACATCTTCTTCGGCACCACCTTCGCTGTAGCCATTCTTGGGGCGGCGTATGAATTCGCCGTTACACCTCACCACTCCTCGGCGTCTCCGCAGTCGGCCGAAGGCCTCCTGGACAGTGCCGACACGCTTGCGTGGGGACATCGTTGGAACGAGGCCACGCCGCTGTTTGCGCGTGCTCAGTACCTCTTTGTGAAGCAAGGTAACGCTTCACGAGCTCTCTATGCTGAGGTGAGCCGTATCCCGGCCAACGAAGCGGTTCCTATCTCGGTAAAGATCCGCACTCTGAACGCCGACCTGAACAGACCGGAAGCGCAGGATCCTGAAACGCAGCTGCGTATCTTGACCATCCTGGGGCAGACGGAGATCAACTACGATGCGCAAGACGCAAAGGCAACTTGGGGGCGCGTGCAGTCTTTGGCGCTCAAACTCGGACACCTCAAACTAGCCTCAAGGGCCAACGGGGAGCAAGGCATTGCGTACTACCTGAGCGGGGACGAGCAGACCGCGCAGAAGATGGTTGTTCATGCGTGGGAGCTTGCGAAAGTCGAGCAGGATCCTGCGGCGGTAGTGCGCTATGCCAGTCTCTACGGGGCCGGTGTCGCGCAAGGCAAACACTACCAGCAAGCCCTGAAGCCACTCAACGAAGCCATCAAACTCGCGGCGGCAAATCCCTCCATCGCCTATCCAACGATTGCTGTGGACGCCAAGATTGATGCGCTAAACGGGCTACACCAAACAGGGGCCGCCCTTGCACTCGCAAACCAGGCGCTGACTCGTTTGGACGGCACCCTTTTCGACGGGGAACGATCCGCGGTATTGATCTCCCGAGGTGAGATCTATCGCGCCATGAGCAAGCGCGGAGCGGCGATCGACGACCTTCAGAACGCACTTGTAATTTCTCGGCGCATTGGCAATTACAGGGGCATCGTTGACGCGGCCGGCGTGCTTGCGCAGGTCTATGAGGACGAGGGAGAGCTGAAGTCGGGCCTTTCTGCAGTGGATGAAGCGATTGAAGCAAATACCCATATAGGAGATGAGCTCTACCTCGTTCCCCGGAATCTCGCAACAAGGGCCAGGATCACGGCGCGGCTGGGAATGAAGACGGAATCAGAAACCTCGTATCGGAAGGCCCTCGCACTCGTCAACGTCCTGGTTCAGCATGCTCCCAACGCAAGCGTAGAGCGACAGATGCTGTCTGAGTCGAGCGAGGTCTACTCCGGGTACTTCGCCTCCCTCTGCGACCAGAACCGTTTCGACGAAGCCTTGGGCATTCTGGAACAGGTCAGGGGCCGTATCGAGGCTGAAGCACTGGAACACCAGGCTCCTCAGTCGGCCCATGTGCCGACCCCTGAGGAACAGCAACTTACTCGTTTGAACATCGCTCTGATCAACGCCAACGATGCGAATAGCCGTGCAGCAATCACCAATGAGATCTATTCCACCGAGCTGAGAATCAGCCCAAGCACGTTCACGCAGGCAGCGATCGATCACCCCGTGAGGCTGCGTGAGCTGCAGCGGTCTCTTGCACCTCATGCCGTTTTGATTGAGTACGTCCTTGCCCAGCCCAACTCATACGCACTTGCGGTAACGCGAGATTCGGTAAAGCCTTACCGTCTCTCCTCAAAAGAGAAGATCGAAGCCAAGACGACTGCCTACCTCAAGACACTGGAAGCAGGTGATGCGGATCCCGAAGCCGCTCAGAACATCTTTGACGAGTTGCTGGGTCCGATCGAGGAGTACCGGGCGCAGACAGAGGTGGTAGTTGTACCGGACGGAGCGCTGCACCTCCTCCCGTTTGCCGCATTGATGGACGGAGGCAAATACGTCCTCGCGTCTCACACGGTTTCAGTATCGCCTTCTTCCACTGTTTACAAGCTGCTCAGCGAACGTCACCAGCTGGAGGCAGCGGTCGCCATGCCCTACCTTGGAGTCGCCGCCTGGACGCAGCCGGCCGACACGCGAAACGCAATCGTTCGAGCAATCGAAGGCCCGCAGCGAAGCCAGCTCGTGCCACTGCCGGAGAGCAAGCTTGAGGTGGAGACCATCGCTCACGACCTTCCAAAGCCCAGCACCATCCTGCTTGGATCTGACGCCACGGAATCGAAGTTCAAGGCGTTGGCTGGTCAGGATACGGGTGCCATCCACCTGGCACTGCATGGTTATGCCGATCTCCAGTATCCAGACCGCTCCGCCCTGGCCTTTGCCCCTGAACCATCCGGCAGCGGAGAGGATGGGCTGCTGCAGGTACGTGAAGTTCGTCATCTGCATCTGAAGGCCAAGTTGGTCACCCTCTCTGCGTGCGATACCGGCATTGGCCCGGTAGGAGAGCTCGGTGTGACGAATCTGGTGAATGCATTCATCGAGGCTGGCGCCGATACGGTCGTTTCAACGTTGTGGCAACTGGAAGACCATTCGACGGAACACCTCATGGCCGCCTTCTATGCTGGGCTGGCCGAGCACGAAAGCAAAGTGGATGCCCTACGGTCTGCTCAGCTTGAACTTTTGACGAAGGGTCTGCCTCCGTACTACTGGGCAGCCTTCCAGATCGTTGGTGATTCCAACGGGACACTTCTTTAGGACAATCATGGAACTCACGAAAGAACAGCGCGAAAAGCTACTGAATAAAATCGAGACCACCGTCGCAACCAAGTACTACGACCCTGCGTTCGACAAGAACAAGTGGCAGGCGCTTGTGTCTCAGCATCGGACCGCCATCGTTAGTGCCAGCAGCCCGGCAGAGTTCGAGAGCAACGTCAGCAAGTTGCTGAGTGAGCTGTCTCCAAGAACTCTGGGACTGCTCTCAAAGCGCACGCCCATCACCTCGCGAAATGCCATCAACGCCAGCTTCTCTGTTCAGCAGGTAAATGGGGAGCGGCGCTGGGTCTTTCAGGATGTCTTACCTGGAGGCGTCGCCTCAACCGCCGGCGCGAAGCCCGGAGACGTTCTCCTCGATATTGATGGAAAGGCCGCTTTGCCGGGCGCACAGAGCACCGGCGATCCGCAGTTCGAGATGCGCGAGACCATCCAGATCACGGTGGCGCGGGGAGCCCAGGCTTCCGAGAAGACACTCGTGCTGAAGACGGCTTCACCGAAATACAAAGACAATCCTTACTCGGAGCCGACCGCGCTGGTTCTCGAGGACAAGGGCAACGGAACTGCTTACCTGAAGGTCAGCCTGTTCCCAGGCAAGATTGGTATCGACTTCGCCCGGGAGCTCGACCAAATCTTTCAAGGCAAGATCGCCTCCGCACAGAGGCTCGTCGTCGATCTGCGTGGAAACCCGGGTGGGGGCATTGGGGGCCTCGCCCTGATGAGCTATCTCACACCCGATCGGTTGCCAATCGGTTACAGCAAGAATCGCAAAATGGCTCAGGATGGACAGGATCCCTCAACGCTGCCCGCCTTCAGCAAAGTCCCGCGCTCCAAGCTCGCCATTCCGGGGCTTGCCCTCAAGTTCGCAGGCAAAACCTCGGTCCATCTCTACACTGAGGCTCTTGGGCAGCAGAGCTTCAAGGGCAAGGTCATCATTCTGGTTAACGAGCACTCAACAGGCGCAGCAGAGATGCTCACGCAGTTTGCGCAAGAGAATCATCTGGCGACGATCGTGGGAACGAAAACGCCTGGCCGGCTCGTATCTCGCAGCGCCACAAAGCTGGGAGAGGGTTACAGGCTGGTCGTGCCGGTAGCTGCGTACATCAGTGCCAAAGGCAAGCAGATTGAGGGAAATGGCATCGTGCCCGATGTAGACGTGCCCTGGTCTTACCAAGACGCTGTTGCAGGAAGGGACAACCAGCTTGAGGCTGCCCTTGGCCTGTAAGGTTAGGCGTTCTAAGCAGGACAATGTGGCAGCGCCTAGACGTTGCCACATTCGCTT
>CAXTRM010000181.1:7267-7543 GCA_964246625.1 uncultured Acidobacteriaceae bacterium | reverse complement strand
GTGGACGGCGGATACACGCACTTGGATCGGGCGCTTCGCTGTGAATCCTGAGCCGATTTTTCGAGCGTCGCTGCGTGGCGACGCCCCACGCCCTTGTGGCAGTCAGGACAAAGACAATGGCCGAAGCTAAGCACTTGTACGGGACACATGTAGAGTCGCCCGATGTGATTTTGATTGGCAGCGGCATCATGTCGGCGACATTGGGCACGATGCTGAAGGTGCTATCGCCGGAGCTGCGCATCCAGCTGTACGAGGTGACGGAGCACCCGGCGCAGG
>CAXTRM010000181.1:4276-7257 GCA_964246625.1 uncultured Acidobacteriaceae bacterium | reverse complement strand
GACGTCAGCAAGGCGATCGAGATCTTCGAGCAGTTCGAGACGTCGCGGCAGTTCTGGGCCTTTGCGGTCAAGGCAGGCATCCTCCCGGCACCGCGGGAGTTTGTGCGGGCGGTGCCGCACCTCAGTTTTGTTGCGGGTGCGGCGCATGCGGATTTTCTGCGGGCTCGCTACCAGGGGCTGTCGCGCCATCCATTCTTCCGCACCATGCAGTACACCTCAGACCCGGAGGTGGTGGACCAATGGGCGCCGTTGTTGACGGAAGGGCGCAGCGGAGAACCGATCGCGGCCACACGGGTCGCCCAGGGTACGGATGTGAACTTCGGCGTGCTGGCGCGCGGCCTGGTGGCGTGGCTGGCCGCGCAGCCCGGGTGCGGCGTGGCCACCGGCCATCGCGTGCTGGGGCTGAAGCGTGCAGGCCAAGGGTGGCAGGTGCAGGTGGAAGACCTGGGTACCCGCAAGCGCCTGAAGAGCACGGCAGGCTTCGTGTTCATCGGGGCTGGAGGGGGCAGTTTGTCGCTGCTGCAGAAGACCGGCATTCCGCAAAGCCGGGGCATCGGCGGCTTTCCGATCGGCGGCCAATGGCTGGTGTGCGATACGCCGGAGATCGTCGAGCAGCACCACGCCAAGGTGTATGGGCAGGCGCTGGGCACAGCGCCGACCATGGCGGTACCGCACCTGGACACGCGTGTTCTGGATGGCAAAAAGGTGCTGCTGTTTGGACCGTTTGCGGCCTGGACGAGCAAGTTCCTGCATGGCGGCGGCAGTCACCTGGATCTGCCACGGTCCATCAAGCCACACAATGTGCTCACGTTAACCAACATCGGCGTGAAGAATCTCGATCTGATCCGGTACCTGGTGCAACAGAGCAAGCAGACCAAGGAGGACCGCATGCGGTCCTTGCGGGACTTTTACCCCGCGGCACGGAGTGAGGATTGGCGCCTGATCGATGCGGGCATCCGGGTGCAGGCGATCAAGAGCAGCGAGGGCAAAAGCGGCATTGTGCACTACGGCACCGAGGTGATCACCGACGACCGCAAGAGTGTGGCGGCGCTATTGGGCGCCTCGCCGGGCGCTTCCGTTTCGGCGTCGATTGCACTGCAGCTGATCGAGACCTGCATGCCGGCGATGTTGGCCCGCCCGGAGGTGCAGGAGCGCATGCGGACGATGGTGCCCACCTATGGTGTGGACCTGAAGCAGCCGCGGAACGCGGATGTGTACCAGATGGCAAGTCGGATGGCGAGTGCGGCCCTGCAGCTGGAAGAGCCTGCGTCCTGAGCCTTTGTGCCTGTAAGCTGTGCGGGGATGCCCTGCCTTCGTTTGGGGCCCATTTCGGTACGAGGTGACATGGTGAAACAGCGTTCTCGCAGCATGTGTGCGTTGGTTGCGGCTTCAGCGGCATGCTTTGGCGTAGGGTTGACCGCACAGGTAGCCCCGTCGTTCCGTAACGACCTGATGCCCCAACCCGCCACGCTGCAGGTCCAGAGCGGATCGCTCCCTGTGACGTCCGGCTTTACGGTGGCCCTGGCGCAGACGGAGTCGCCACGGCTCGACGCGGCGGTGGACCGCATGCTGCGGCGCCTGGAGGATCGTGTGGGCCAGCCGATCGCAAAGGGGCTGACGCATGGGGATGCGGCCACGCTGGTGATTGTTGTGGGTGCGGAAGGGCCTGCGGTTCAGGGTTTGCAGGACGATGAGTCGTACACGTTGCGCTCCACAGATTCCTCCGTGCGGATCGAGGCGGCGACGACGCTGGGCGCCCTGCATGCCATGGAGACTCTGTTGCAACTGGTGCAGGTGGACGGCGGCCGCTATGTGATCCCGGCGGTGAGCATCCAGGATTCGCCGCGCTTTCAGTGGCGCGGCTTGATGATCGACTGCGGACGGCACTTTGAGCCGTTGCCCGTGTTGAAACGCAACCTGGATGCGATGGCCGCGGTGAAGCTGAACGTCTTCCACTGGCACCTGACCGAGGACCAGGGCTTTCGCATCGAGAGCAAGCGCTTTCCCAAGCTGACGGCGCTTGGGTCCGATGGCTTGTTCTACACGCAGGAGGAGGCGCGCGAGCTGGTGCGGTACGCGCATGAGCGCGGCATCCGCGTTGTGCCGGAGTTCGAGATGCCGGGCCACTCCACGGCGTGGCTGGTGGCGTACCCGGAGCTGGCAAGTGGCACAACGCCCACGGGCATCCGGCGCGAGTTTGGCGTGTCGGATTATGTGTTGGACCCGACGCGTGACGAGACGTACAAGTTCATCACCTCGTTCCTGACGGAGATGGTGTCGATCTTTCCGGACCAGTATGTGCACATCGGTGGCGATGAAGCCCCGGCGCCGGACTGGAAGCGGAACCCGCGCATCCTGGCCTTCATGAAAGCGCACTCCCTGGAGAACAACGATGCGCTGCAGGCGTATTTCAACCAGCGCGTGCTGAAGATCCTGACAAGCCTGAACCGGCGCATGGTGGGATGGGATGAGATCTTCAACCCGGCACTGCCCAAGGATGTGGTGGTGCAGTCATGGCGCGGCGAAGCCTCGCTGGCCAAGGGCGCACAGCAGGGCTACCAGGGCGTGCTTTCCGCACCGTACTACCTGGACGGCATGAAGCCAGCAGGGGTGCACTACCTGGCCGATCCGGTGCCTGCCGACACGCAGCTGACGCCGGAGCAGCAGAAGCTGATTCTGGGTGGCGAGGTGTGCATGTGGGCCGAGCAGATCGACCAGCGCACGATCGACTCCCGCGTGTGGCCGCGCACGGCGGCCATCGCCGAGCGGTTCTGGTCCAAGCGGGAGTTGCGCGATGTGGACGACATGTACCGCCGCCTGGAGCCGGTCTCCGTGGAGCTTGATACGCTGGGCGTGCGGCACCTGACGAGCGAAGACACAGAGCTGCGCGGGCTGGTGGAGAGCGAGGACATCCGCAACCTGCGGGTGTTTGCGCAGGCGTTTGAGCCGGTGAGCTTTGGCGAACGCTACCAGCAGCAGCC
>CAXTRM010000181.1:703-4266 GCA_964246625.1 uncultured Acidobacteriaceae bacterium | reverse complement strand
ACCAGCAGCAGCACACCTCGCAGCTGACGCCGCTGACGAATTTTGTGGACGCGGTGCGCCCGGATCCGCCGGTACGGCATGAGATCGAAGTGGCGACCAAACAGTTCCTGGCCGACCCGAAGGCGAAGAGCGGCGAAGCGGCGGAGGCGCGTGCCCTGCTGCTCGCGTACTTCCAGGACGAAGCCGCCTCGGTACCGCCGGTGCTGGCAGAGATGCAGCGTGCGCCGCGGTTGGCCACCATGCAGGAGCGAGCCAACCAGCTGACAGGGTTGACGGCGACCGCGCAACAGGCGATCGAGTACCTGAGCAAGGGCGACAAGGCTTCGGCGTCCTGGAAGCAGACGAGCCTGCAGCAGATCGAGGACGCCAAGAAGCGCAGTGCGATTGTGCGCTTCCTGTTTCTGGACTCGCTGACGGAGTTGGTGAACGCCACGCGGCAGTAGGCGGGGGCGCCGCGCTACTGCAGCTGGATACGGAAGACCGCGCCATAGTCGCCGACCGGGTGAGCGGGCAGTTGGACGTGCAAGCCGTCCTCTGCCTGCTGCCAGGTCAGCTTGCCGGGTGAGCCCAGCAGCGTGACGTCCTGGACGGTGGCGGAGCCTTTCGCAAGCGAGTGGATGACGGTCGTGCCGCCAGTGGGCCAGCGCATCTCAATGGCATAGAGCGCGCCGTTGTGCGTGGTGAAGCGGAAATCGGCGGGGGTGTAGACCAGGGCTTTGCGATCCTGCATGCTGCCGGCCTGCACCTGCGTGGGACCCTCTGAAAACTGCTTCCAGGGCCGGCTGCCGTAGATGGCCTCGCCGTTGGTGTCGAGCCAACGGCCGATGGTGAGCAGGGTGGCCTGCACGGGCTCCGGAATGGTGCCGTCGGGCTTGGGACCGATGTTGAGCAGGAGATTGCCGTTCTTGCTGACGACATCGACCAGCTGATCGAGCAACGTTTCCGGTGACTTGAAGGTGTCGCCGACAACGTAGCCCCAACTGGCGTTGCTGATGGAGGTATCAGTCTGCCAGGGCTGCGCCTGGATGGTGCTTTTCGCGCCGCGTTCCACGTCCGAGGTGCCCGCGTCGGTGGCCATGTTGTCATACTTGCTGAACATAACGACTGGCTGCCGACGCTGTGCCGCCTCGTCGTAGTAGAACGTCGCGAAACGCTCCTGCGTGCGGCGGAAGTCCGGGTGACCGACCCACCAGTCGAGATACACGAGGTCCGGATGGTAGTGGTCGATGAGCTCGACGGTGCGGGCGAGCCAATCCTCCGTGAACTGCGGTGAGACGAAGGTGTAGTCGCGGGTGAGCGCATCGTCGGTAGCCTCGTTCAGGCGCTTTTCTGCAGGGCCGTAGAAGCTGGCGTAGCGCGGGTCATTGACATCGGAGTCAAAGCTGCGGCCGCCATCGAAGAACCAATCGTGCTCGGCGCGGTGGTACGAGATGCCGAAGTGCATGTCATGTTTCTGCACCGCAGCTTGCAGGTCGCCGATGAGGTCGCGGTGCGGGCCCATGGCGACGGCGTTCCAAGGGCTCAGGGCTGTTTGGTACTCCGCAAAGCCGTCGTGGTGTTCGGCGACAGGGATGACATAGCGCGCACCAGCCTTGCGGAAGAGCGCTGCCCAGGCGTTCGGGTCCCAGCGCGCCATGGTGAACATGGGGATGAAGTCCTTGTAGCCGAACTTCGATTGCGGTCCATAGGTGGCGACCTGATGTGCAAACTCCGGGGTGCCCTGCTGGTACATGTTGCGGGAGTACCACTCATTGGCGAAGGCCGGCACGGAGAAGAGGCCCCAATGGAGGAAAATCCCGAACTTGGCGTCATGAAACCACTCCGGGGTCTTGTGCTGCTTGAGGCTTTCCCAGTCGTCGCGGTAGGGGCCGGCGGCAATGGTCTTGTCCAACGTGGCGAGCTCCGCCGCACGCGCAGCCGAAGCGCCCTCGGAAGCCTGCTGCCATTGGCTGTTCCACTCCTCCGGGGTCGCTGCAGGGTTCGGCATGCCTGCTTGCGCCACCGCTGTGCCGGCAACAAGGGGCGCGGCGATCAAGAGCGAGACGGAACGGAAGGCTTTGTGCAGACGGCAAGCGCGTGTCAAATCCAAGCAGACCTCAGGATGGCGGGTCGGCGACATGTCACCGCCAGTTGTAGGGGAAAGCAGGTGTGAGCCTGTCGGCACGCCTCCAGTTGCCACTGACGTGTGCCGGAACAACGCACGAGGCCAGAGCGCCCCTTCAACATACTATCCGTGGCACCCGCGTGAGCTTGCCTAGAATTGAGCTGTGGCCATGGGGCAGCAAACGACGGATGTGGTGGTGCTGGGCGCGGGGGCGGCCGGGCTGATGGCCGCTGCGGAGGCTGGGCGCCATGGCAAACGGACGCTGGTGCTGGACCACGGCGAGCGCGCCGGCAGAAAGATCCTGATCTCGGGCGGTGGCCGCTGCAACTTCACAAACCTGGGTACGCGGGCAGAACACTTCGTGAGCGAAAACCCGCACTTTGCGCGGTCCGCGCTGGCCCAGTACACGCCGCAGGACTTTGTGCGCCTGGTGGAAAAGCATGGCATCCGCTACCACGAAAAAGCGCTGGGTCAGCTGTTCTGCGACGACTCCGCCAAGCAGATCGTGACGCTGCTGGAACGTGAGTGCGGCGAGGCGGGAGCCGAGATCGCCTGCGGGGTCCAGGTTGCGCGTGTTGCGCGCGTCACGCAGGGCACGGGCGAGGAGGCTGTCCGCTTTGCGGTCGAGACCAGCAAGGGGCAGGTTCTGTGCCGCTCCGTGGTGATCGCCACCGGCGGCC
Organism: uncultured Acidobacteriaceae bacterium; assembly: GCA_964246625.1. Classification (GTDB taxonomy): domain Bacteria; phylum Acidobacteriota; class Terriglobia; order Terriglobales; family Acidobacteriaceae; genus Granulicella. Next base: position 1,482 of record CAXTRM010000181.1, on the reverse strand, counting down.
TGTCCATCCCGAAGCTGGGCGCAACCGGCTTTGGCTATGAGGTTGCGAAGCAGTTTGGGCATGCCCTGGTTCCGCCGCGTGCGGCGCTGGTGCCGCTGGTCCTGGGTCCGCGCGATGCGGCAGACTGGTGTGATCTCACAGGGCTTTCCGCGGAGGTCACCATTCGCGTTGCAGGGCGCGACCAGCCTCAGAAGGGCCGGCAACGCAGGCGCCCAAGCTTTCGCGAGAAGCTGTTGATCACTCATCGCGGCCTGAGCGGGCCAGCGGTTCTGCAGATCTCGTCGTACTGGTCCCCGGGTCGCGAGTTGCAGATCGACCTTGCGCCGGAGCGCGAGGTGCTGCAGCCCTTGCTGGCCAAACAGGCGCGCCGGGACGCAACGGCCTTGCAGACGGCGCTGCGCGGCGTGTTGCCAGCGCGCCTGGCAGAGCGCTGGGCCCGGCTGCAACAGCAGGGCGGAGAGGATTGGACCAACGCAGGCCTGCTTCGCCTGGAGCAGGCGCTTCACCAATGGATAGTGAAACCCGACGGCTCCGAAGGGTTCGTCAAGGCTGAGGTCACAGCCGGCGGCGTGGACACGCAGGCGTTGGACGCCCGCACGCTGGAAAGTCTGCGTGTACCCGGCCTGTTCTTTGTGGGTGAGGTGGTCGACGTCACCGGGTGGCTCGGTGGCTACAACTTCCAGTGGGCCTGGGCCAGCGGCGTGGGCGCCCGGGGGGGCGGGTTGGGCGCGGGCCCCCCCCCTTTGGGGGGGCGCCAGAAGGGGGGGGGGGGCGGGGGG
>CAXTRM010000181.1:0-693 GCA_964246625.1 uncultured Acidobacteriaceae bacterium | reverse complement strand
GGTGCTCTGCCTTTTGCCGCTCCGCCAGGGCATCTGTTGGCCGGCCCTGCCGGGTCAGCGCTTCGGCAAGCAGCAGATGGGCTTCGCGGAGATCCGGCCGAGCGGCGATGGCGTCGTTGAGTTGCAGCACGGCGCCGGCAAGGTCACCTTTGGCTAACAGGGCCCGGCCACTTTGCAGGGCGAATCCGGCCCTTTGGTGGCTCATGGCGGCCCGACTCAGAGTGGCAGCGACCTTTCGCTCCGCTGCCGCCCCGTCGCGGTCGCCTTTGCTGGCAAGGATCGCCGCAAGCGTGATGTGCGGGCTAGGCTGGTCCGCTTCGAGCGCGATGGCATGGCGCAGGGCGTCCGAGGCGGCGTCAAGATTGCCCTGGTCCTTTTGCACGGACCCAAGCAGGGACCACGCCTCCCCATTGTTGGGGTTCAGGGCGACGGCTCGCTGAAACTGCACGGCGGCCGCGGCCGCATCGCCCTGCTGCATGCGGATCACGCCAAGAGTGTAGGGCGGGTCCGGCAGGTTTGGACTAAGCGTCTCCGCTTGGGCCAGCTCGGCGATGGCTTGTGGAAGATTGTCCTTGAGCTTGTAGGCGAGGCCAAGATCGTAGTGCAGTTGGGGATCGTCAGGGCGAAGCTTGAGCCCGGCCTGGAACTCCGCCAGCGCATGGTCCAGGTCATTGGTCTGCAGGTAGGCCACAC
>CAXTRM010000180.1:0-7571 GCA_964246625.1 uncultured Acidobacteriaceae bacterium | reverse complement strand
CATCTACGAGGACCAGGCGCTCGCCTTCACCGAGGCCCCCGTCAACGCCAACGGCCTCGCCCGCCAGCGCTTCCGTTGGAGCTTCGGCATCCTCCAGGCCATCTTCAAGCACAAGGCCGCCATCCGAAACCGCCTCGCCATGGGCCTCTTCGCCCTTCCCAACATCCTCATCTTCCAGGTCCTGCTGCCGCTCGTCTCCCCGCTGATCGATCTGTTCTTCGTCTTCGGCATCATCCACTACTTCATCGACAAGCACTTCCATCCCGAAGCCGCCAACACCGCCGACCTGTACAAGCTCCTCACCTTCTTCCTGACCTTCCTCATCATCGACTTCGCCGCCTCCGCGCTTGCCTTCCTGCTCGAGCGCAAACACCCCGCCAGCAAGGGCGACGCCTGGCTCCTGGTCCACATCTGGATCCAACGCTTCACCTACCGCCAACTCTTCAGCTACGTCCTCATCAAGACAGTCAAAAGAGCCATCGACGGCAAACCCTTCAACTGGGACAAACTCGAACGCACCGCCAAAATGTCCCAACAAACAGAACAACTCACCACGTAACAGCTCATGGCTGTGCCTGACTCATTGTCAGGCTCCTCTGACGGCCTCGGCCTCCTCGCCGCCCAGCACCTCCTCGACGCCGGCCACTCGGTCGTCGCCCACGCCCGCAATCCGCAGCGCGCGGAGCACACACAGCAGGTCCTCCCAGGGGCCGAGGCCGTCCTCACCGGCGACTTCAGCCGCCTCGCAGACGTCCGTGCCCTCGCCGAGGCCGCCAATCAGCTCGGCACCTTCGACGCCGTCATCCACAACGCGGCCATCGGCTACAAGGAGCACACCCGTACCCTGACCGGGGACGAACTGCCGCACGTCTTTCAGATCAACACCCTTGCGCCCTACATGCTTACCGTCCTCATGCACCGGCCCAGGCGCCTCGTCTACGTCAGCTCCGAGCTGCATCGCCGCGGCAACCAGTCCCTTGACGACCTTCTCTGGGAGCGCCGGCAGTGGAACGGCACCCGGGCCTACTCCGATACCAAGTTCCACAATGTGCTCTTGGCCTTTGCCTTCGCCCGTCTCTGGCCGGATGTCCTCTCGAACGCGCTCGAACCCGGCTGGGTCCCCACCAAGATGGGCGGCAAAAACGCCACCGGCGACCTCGACGCCGGCAGCCGCACCCAGGTCTGGCTTGCCACCAGCAACGACCCTGGCGCCGCCGTCACCGGCGAGTACTTCTACCACCTCCATCCGCGCACACCCGCCGGCGCCACCCAGGACCCCGCCCTGCAGGATAAGCTGCTCACCACCTGCGCGCAGCTCTCCGGCGTCGCAATCCCTCCTGCCTGACCCTGCTCGTTGCGCCCTGCCCACGCGTGTTCCGCGCCGGGCACATCCGGCCTCCTCAACAAGCCACCCGGCTTCCCGAAACGCAGTGCCTCGCGCTCGGAAAGCCATGCCTCAGTCAGCTGCTCTCCACCGCACTCCCTATCAACGGCTGCTCACCACAGGTCCGTTTCACACGGCCTGTTCCACTCTGGGACAGTCCACCTTTTACGCTTTGGTGCAATCCGACCGCGTTACCAAAGTTCTGTTCCCTTTTCTACTTTTCTTCTCCATAGTGTTGCCCATGTCCTTCGGCCCGTTGGCTCGTCTCACCTTGGCATGCACTACCCTTTTCTCGTCGTTTGTGGCCGCCCAGCTGCCCGTCCCTCGACTTTCCGGTCCTATCACGGCAAGCGCCAGGGTACGGCTCGTTGGCTCGGCGCCCCACTTCGCACTCGCTCAAAATGATCGCGGTGCCCTGGCAGACAACTACGCCCTGAATGGCGTTACGCTCGTGCTCAAACCTTCCGAGGCGCAGCAAGCCGATCTCCAGCAGCTTTCCGCCGCTCAGCTTGATCCTGCATCGCCTCAGTTCCACCAGTGGCTCACCCCGGATCAATTTTCCTCGCGCTTCGGCCTCTCGGCCGAAGACCTCGATAAGATTGCAACCTGGCTGGCAAGCAATGGCCTGCTTGTGCAGGGCCATCCCCGCAGCGGCGATCGCCTCACCTTTTCTGGAACCTCCCGGCAGATCTCCACGGCGTTCGCCACCTCGATCCATCGCTTCCACACCCCGGACGGCGATCTCTTTGCCCCGGCCTCTGACCTGCTCCTGCCTTCGGAGCTCGCGCCCTTGGTCACTGCCGTCCTGCACCTCTCCGAGGAGCGTCCCAGACCCGCCCTTTCGGTGCAGCATCCCTACCCGCAATACACCACAGCCTCCCAGCAGAAGAACTTCCTCGATCCACTCGATCTCGCCACCCAGTACGACGTCACTCCGCTCTACAGCGCTGGCACGCGAGGCTCCGGCCAGGGCATCGCCGTCGTCGGGCAGTCCTACACGACCGGGCAGGGTCTGACGTCCCTTGCTGCGGGTCTGAACCTGAGCAACTCTCCCTCGCTTTCCATGGTTTCCGTTCCGAATTCCGGCACCGATGCCGCGCTCTTCGGGGATGAAACCGAGGCGGACATCGACCTGGGTTACAGCGGGGTCACGGCGCCAGCCGCCAACATCTTCTACGTCTACGTCGGCAACAACACCAACTACAACGTCTTCGACGCGGTCAGCTACGCCGTCTCAACCGACATCGCCCCCATCATCAGCATCAGCTACGGTGCCTGTGAACTCGCCTTCTCCGCCTCGCAGGCCGCCAGCCTTTCTCAGCTCACGCAGCAGGCCAATATTCAGGGGCAGACCATCATCGCGGCCGCTGGAGACCAGGGGTCTGACGGTTGCTTCTACGATGGCAACCTGGCCGCCTCACAACGTAACCTGCCGGCCACCATCTTCCCGGCGGCTCTTGCGCAGGTGACCGCCGTGGGCGGTCTGCAGCTGGCCCCGCTGACCTTCACCCCGGGCAACACACAATACTTCACTGCCGCTTCTGGAACAGACATTATCTCCAGCCTGAAAGGCTATACGCCCGAGGTCGTCTGGAACGAGGATGCTGCTCAGCATGGGCGCCTGGCGGGCGGCGGCGGGCAAAGCACCCTGATCCCTCGCCCAGCTTGGCAAAGCCTCCGTCTTCAGCCCGGGTTTCGTCTTCTGCACAGGAGACACAAGCGCCTATGCCGCCAACCAGACCAACAGCTGCTACGGCCAAAGCCTCGTCGACTCCGCGAATCACTCCCTCAACATCGGTGGAGGAACCAGCTTCTCCGCTCCCGCCTTTGCCGGCATGCTCGCCCTCCTCAATCAGGCAACAAACACCCCGGCGCAGGGCAACATCAACCCCATCCTGTATGCTTTGGCCTCGAACCCGTCGATCTACAGCACCGCCTTCCATGACATCAACGTCGGCGGCAACCAGTGCGGCCTTGGACCCACTTTCTGCTCCACCGCCAGCCAAAGTCTCTACGCTTCCACCACCGGCTATGATCTTGCCTCTGGCCTCGGCTCCATCGATCTCGCCAATCTGGTTGCCTCCTGGCCGGCAAACCCGCAAGCCAGCCTGACGCCTACCCAAACCCTGATCACTCTCCAGTCCTCCTCCCAGACCGCTGGTGCACCCCAGGTGGCTACCGTCGCCGTGAGTGGCAACCTGAACGGAACCGTCACTGTGCTCTTGGACGGCACACCCATCCAAAGCAACGTGATCCTGTCAGGCCCTGGCACACAGGTCTCCTTCACCACGCCCACCGCCGTCGGTGGTCACGTCCTCACAGCCTTCTACAGCGGCGACGCAACCTACGCACCATCCCGGGGCAGCACTGCGTTCACGGTCGGCTCCACCCTGCCTGCAGGCGGCACCTTTGGCCTCACGGCTACGAACGTAAGTCTCCCCACCAACGGCACCGGCAACAGCACCCTTACCCTTACCCCTGATGGCACCTACAACGGCACCGTAAACTTCACGCTCAGCACCTCGGACGCCTCGGTCCAGCTTTGCTACTACGTCGCCCAGCTCTCCTTGTACTCTGGAGCCCCCACCACCACGACCCTGTATCTGGGCAGTGGCAGCACCTGCACCTCCTCCTCTGCTTCCGGGTCTTCTGCCTTCAGGCAGGTCGCTGTGCGGTCGCCGCAGGTCGCCCTTGCCACACCATCCCGCACCAGGCCACTCCCAGCTACGTCCCTCCCATCCAGGCCATCGCCCGCCTCCAGACCGGTCCTTGCCCTCCTGCTGCTCACGGGCATCTTCGGCGTGCGGCGCAGCTCTCGCCGCAACCTGCCGGTTCTCTGCCTGCTTCTGTTCTCAGTGAGTGCCCTTACCCTCACTGGCTGCGGCGGCAGTGGCAGTGCCTCCGCACCGACACCCACGCCAACACAACCCACACCCACGCCCACGTCGAAATCGGTCACCCTTACCGTCAGCGGTAATGATTCCATCAACTACTACCTCGGCAACAAGACCTCGTTCACTGTCACGCTGACCAATTAACCCGTTGAACTCCAGACGTCTCCAGCGTCGTCGCTGACCTGGAGTTCACTTTCGTTCGGGATGAAACGCGATCTGCCCGTTTGGGGTCCAAACCTCTACGGCGCTTCGGCAGTGCATCTGGTTGGAAGCACATAGGTCGAAAACAGCCCATACCTGCTGGTCAGGTCGTGGTACCAGCACAAGATGGGGTGACTTGTCGGAAACAGATCGCCCCACATAGACCGGGTCCGTTCCCTGCAAGCCCAAGTCGAAGTCAATCGAGTCAATCTTGGCTACCGTTGTCCGCTTCCACGCGATCGTTGTGCAATCACCCCTGGGCAAACAGATCTTCCCAGGGCTTGCATGCACACTCTCCCCAACCGGCGGCAGATCCGCGAAAGCGATCGACTGTGGCACGTTCACCGGATCTCTTTTGCCGCACCGCCAGAATCCTGCACCGAAGTCGCGTTCCAGTCACCCTGCACAATAACGGCTGCAAGCGTGCCGAGCTTGCCTTCAGCCACTGCAGCCTCTGCGCTCAAGGCCTCTAATTGGCCAGTCGCTCTCCGTAGGCCCGGTGCAAGCAGGCCGCATTCCCACTCGCACACTCCTGGTAACGGTATCTAATCCACGCCCGTTGCTGCGTCCGGAGATCAGCTTGCGCCCTGGTTGTCAGCTGGGGCAGTAGCATGTCGTGTCGCTGATTCAGTTCCTTATCCAGCAGTTGAACGCTGCGCTCAGAGCAGGGTGTCTTCTCCTCCGCCAAAGCGCCTTTGGCATAGCCGCAAGCTGCGTCCGCTATCGTAAACAGAAGCAGAGCACGGCAAAGCACCCGGCTCGGATCTCTTGTCTTCATGGCTTCCCCGCTTATCTGCTCCGAGCGTCATGAGGTTCGGGCCGACAAACCTCCTGCAGAATGGAACGCCCTCGCTCAGCTTTTCGCCTCACATGCGCCCGGGGCCGAAGCTATCAGGTGGCCGGTAGCTCACAACAGCCGCTACGGCTTAGTGGGACTCGCCACGCGTCTCTCTACAGGCTCAAGCGTTTCCAAGGCATAGTGGCAATCCTGAGCGTTGGGCTTACACAGCGTGAAAATACCTTGTAAGGTGTTGCCATTGCCCGGCAGCAACAGGAGTTGCGGTACCTCCTTTGCGCCAGAATCTCCCAACAGCACCGCTGTTGACGGCGTTAGCTTGAGAACGCGCATCTTCGCCGCGGCAAATTCCACCTGGGACAACGGCTTGCGCTGCCACGCCTCATACAGGCACTGCTCACGTCCTGCAACGCATACCAGCCCCGGTGTTGCGGTCACAAGTTTGCCAAGATCCGGCAGACCGGCGTCCTGCAACGACTCCCGCGCATTCCCTCCGCTCGGCGAGCCACCCTCAGGGTCGCGGATTCCGGTCGCCTTCCACGTGCCGACCAGGCTGAACGGAATTGCCAGCGAATCCAAACGCTTCTCAGTCACACGTGACTCCACCGTCAACGCCGTAAGCTGACTCACACGCTTGTCGTACAACCGCTGCAAACACTCCACACCCCCATCCGCACACTGCTGCTCCCGCTTGGCCACCTACGCACGCTGCTGTACCTTCAGCTCACCTCGGGCCCTCACGGTAAGCTGCGGCTGCAGATCGCTGTATAGAGAGTTCAGTCGCTCGTCCAGATGCTTCAAGCCGGCTTGACTGCAGATCATCTTGTATACGGACGAAGAAGCTCGGCCGCAGTCTAAGGCAAGGCACCATGAGGGCCATGAAAAAACAGCAAGTAGACTCGCAAAAAGCGATTCATCGCTTTGCACCAGCCCCGGGCTGCTTCACTGGATCCGGTAACTTTGTTGGCAACAAATTAGCCTCCTGGGTTGTGCGGTCCTTGTACGTGGTACCCGTTCGGAGCGCCTGAATCGCAGCTTGCCACTGCCCGACGACGGCAAGATCGACGAAGTTCACTAGGTCCAAATAATAAAAAAAGGAAAGCCATACGGTCTGCCAGGCACTAGGTAGCTTGCGGAAAGATGGCACATTGTCGCTTTTGTTCCCGTCCCACTTGGCAATAGCTCGCTTCATCTCTCTATCGAACACAGCTCCGTCACAAAGATCTGCTGAAGGTTTTCCTAATACAGGCACTGGAGCCGTCTTGCCGACCTTTTCAGCAACTTGTAATTTCTTGAGCTTCTTGAAGTGAAGAGGCGCACTGAAGGGCAGCACTTGCGCGAAGACATCTGAGGGGAGCCCAAGACCCTTGAGTTCATCCTTGCTCCACTGCCCTAGATCAAATCCCGACGCCACAGTCATTCCACTCTGGCCCGCCACAATCCCCGTCTTTCCCTTAAACGGCACATACCCACGCAACCACTGATCCCCCTCCAGCTTGGCGATATACGCAAATCGATCTTCGTCCCGTACTTCGGGTTGATCGACGCAAAAACCTCTGGACTCGTCTTGGTCACAAAGCGGCTCTTCGGCCCTCGCTTGGGCAGCTCGATCAGCCATGCCCGGCCCAACAGCAGGCTCGCGCTCAACGAAGCCATCACGTCCTCGTCTGATCGCGGCAACACCGCCCCGGTTGCCGCCTCGGCCGGCACTTTGCGAAGGGCCAGCATGGCCGCATGATTTTTGCTGAAGTGCCGCAGGTACATCGCTGCGGCGTCCGCTGTGGCAAAGCGTGTCGTCCTTCTCACGCCAGGGTGGCGGCAGGGCCTCGGTTCCCACCACCTCGCGGTGGCCAGCGAACCCATGCAGCACATGGGCGCGCAGCCACAGCCACTCCGCATGCTCTTCCGCATCGATGCGGTCGTCAGCACCGTTAGGTTGCTGTCTGCGTCCGCAATGGTCGACGCCAAACTCCCAGGCGAGGTCCCTATACCGCCAGCATACGCCGCCGCAGAAAGCTCGCCAGGGACGAAACCAGGCGTAGGCATCGTGCGTACCAGGTGCTAGGGTTAAAACACCGTTCATGCCTGCGCCTTCACTCACTCCACAAGCTCTTTCAGGCTGGGGCAAGCGCCTCGTCTTTGCCAGCGTGTGGCTCCTCGCCGGTGCTGCCTCGGCCGAATTCTTCGCCGACATTGGTCTCTGCCCCTTCGAAGCCGTCAAGGTCCGGAATCAGACTAGCTTTCCTCCATTCTCCAAGGGCACCTTCGATGGCATTTCCAAGATTGTATCTTCCGA
>CAXTRM010000179.1:4043-7589 GCA_964246625.1 uncultured Acidobacteriaceae bacterium | reverse complement strand
TTGGTTTAGCTAGAAAGTGGTGATGACCGTGAAGCCTTCGGTTTGAAATTTGGGCAAACGATCAAAGACGGACTGGACGTCCTTGAGCGCAACTTCCTCGCCGATCAGCTTGCTTGGCTGAAGCCGTCCGCTGTTTACGAGCTGCAGCAGATCACCATAGTCGCCGTGCGGATTGCCGAGCGTACCTGTGATTGACAGTTCGCTGAGTACGATCTGATCGATAGGAATACTGATCTGGCCCTGATCATCTTGCGTGGTCAGGCCGGCCACAACTAGGCGACCCCCTTTGGCAAGTGAATCGATCGCTGCTGGCGTTGTAGTGTGCCCGCCCATGGCGTCAATTGCAACTTCGACACCCAGTCCGTCATTCGCTTCCTTCACCCGTTTGGCAATGTCCTCTGGCTTAAGGTCGGCAGAATTTACAACAGCCTTTGCGCCGAGCATCTTCGCTGCCTCCAGTGCACTCGGTTTTGAATCGACTGCGATCACCAAACCGCCCATAGCGGTTGCAATCTGCACCGCAGAGCGGCCGACCCCACCTATGCCGATGACCAACACCGTCTCGCCTGGGCGTACGGCTGCTTGACTCCGTACTGCGCGGTAGGCGGTCATATAGCGACAACCGAGTGCCGCTCCGTCACGCTCCGTTACGTTCTCGGGGAGTGGGATACAGTTAAGCTGCGCGTTGGGTACCCGGGCATATTCGGCGAACCCTCCCGCGCCGGGCGTGGTGAAGTTCCAAGATGCGTTCTCGCACAGATTCTGCTTCCCGCGCTTGCAGTATGGGCACGTCCCATCTGCGAAATTGAACGGCACACACACTTTCATTCCAGGCGTCAAACTGGTCACCTCGGAGCCGACCCGCTCGATGACCCCACCGATCTCGTGCCCGAGTGTAATCGGCAGCGGAAGGTTGAGTCCTGCCCAGGTCCAGTCACCGTTCCAGACGTGCCAGTCAGTGCGACAGATACCAGAAGCTACCACCCGTACCAGCGCATCGTGCTCGCCAATCTCGGGCACTGCTACATCTCTTAACGTCATCGGTCGGCGGATTGCGTCAGCTTGTACTGCGCGCATGGTGCTCATAATTCTTCCTCCGTATTTTTGCACTCGAGTCTCTCTGACAAGCTGATAACAGCCCGTTGATGAAACTGCTGGTTGAGACGAAGCGCCTACTGCAAGTCGCGACCTATTGCAGTGAGGCCGAAGCGTCTGTCCTGAGCAGACCGTATGCGGGAAAACACGCGTACTCTATGCGATGTCGCACATAGGCGCAGATGAAGCCGGATCGGTGAGTAAACCTCTCTCAACTCTGGGGACCGTGCCTGTGTTTGCTCTTGGCTAATGATTGCGACAAAGCTTGACGATTCGGTGAGTTCCGCAATCGTCGTGTCGGGATCGCCAGCTACTCGAAGCCTTGAGCTTCCGAGCAGGCGTGAGGGGCCACACAAGCAATCCCGTGTGAAGTGGGCTACTTGGGCAATCGATTTAGCTCTTACGAGAAACGCCACCTATGGGCCATGACCAGTCAGCCTCTAACGATCCTGCGACTCTACAATTTGGCTGATGTTGCAACGGAGGTGACAGCATTCAGCACGTGAATGCGTGATTCTAAATACATGGAAGTTTCAAGCGAACCGCCCAACCCTTCTGAATCACCACAAAGGATTGTCGCCGCAGAGCGATTAATTGGCGGTGTGCTGGTGAAGTTTGCTGATGGCCAGTGCGGCTTCTTTTCCGACGCGTACCTCTTCTCCAAGTTGGCCGAGGTCGAACAACTGCACGAGCAAAAAGCCCAATGGTGACGCTCCGCTCCACTTTTCAGACCGTGAAGCCAGTGTCGAAAGAAGCGAAGTTGTCGAGATGCGCTTTGACGACTCCGTAGCATTCGCAAGCTTGTTCTTCCAGCTTTACCCTGTCCAAGATCTCAATAGTGCCACTCACGTAGGAGATCAACCCTTTTTCCTTTAGCTTACGAGCCGCGAGGCTAACGGTCTGTCGAGCGCTGCCGAGCATGTCTGCCAGGAACTCGTGAGAAAGCTTAAGGATGTCCTGCTGCGCCCGGTCGGAGCAGATGAGGATCCATCTTGCGAGTCGCTGTTCATGACTGTGGTGCACATTGCAGGCAGTCGACTGAGTGGCCTGAGTTAACTGGGCCTGGACGTAACGGAGGGCCAGGTCATGAAAGTCGCCATTCCGACCGAACTCTCTGACCGAGGCGGCTAAGGGTGATGAGAAACCGTGCCCGGCGAGTTGCATGAAGACTCGGTTCAAGCTCTGCTTTGTGCCCATGAGAGCTGAGATCCCGATAGCGGATTCGTACCCGAACATGCCTACTTCGACTTCAAAGCCATCCCTGAAGACGGTGGTCATGGACCCAATGCCGTGTTCGACAAACACGATGTTCCGAATACTTGTGCCCGGAGCCTCTAGGTCCATCTCCAGCTCTAGTTGAATGGGGCGAAGCCGAAGTCGATCGATAGTCTCCGGGGCAAGGTGCCGGAGGAGAGTGTTGTGGAAGCCTTCATTTCGCATTGTTCTCCTTCGGCCAAGTCTGTTCAACAGCTTCAAAGCTTGCTAGACTCTCAAGATGGGTGCGCACCACCCGATAGCACTCGCAGGTCTCCCGTTCCAGTCCCTCGGTATGCAGAACGTGGATAGAACCGCGACTATAGTCGATTAGGCCCTTCGCCTTCAAGCGGCCTGCCGCGATCGAAACTGTGGACCTAGTGCTACCCAGCATCTCAGAGACAAACTCCTGAGCCATGACTAGACTCTTCGTCTGAGCCCGGTCGCAGCATATGAGGAGCCAGCGGGCAAGGCGCTGATCGTAGGTGTGGATCGCGTTACACGCGGCGTGCTGCGTTGCAAGTGTCAGCTGAATCTGAACATACCGAAGAGCAAGATGCTGGAAAGCCCCGTTCCGTTGGAACTCTGCGCGAGCGGCTCGTATGGGAGACGCGTAGCCATGACCAGCCAATTGCATAAAAATCCAATTGAGGCTGTGTCGGACGCCCATCAGGCCCGAGACACCAATGACAGCCTCATAGCCGAACATGCTCGTCTCAACTTGCGCGCCACTCTCGAATGTCGTGGTCATGGAGCCGATGCCGCTCTCGAGGAAGAACAGGTTATCAATAGTGTTTCCTGGGCTTTCGAGTTGAGTTCGGACGGGAAGCTTAACGGGACGCAGCTGAAGTCGCTCGATGCAGTCCATGCTTAGATGTTGAAGCACAGTGTTCTTGAAGGGTCCAGCTGGCTTTGGCATTCTTCACCTCAGCCGTGAGTCACGGTATCCGCGAGAATCCTGTACGGAAGGCATAAGCCGCACGTCTCGTTCAAGGCTCGGCCACTACTCAAAATTAGATATCTTCGTGCCAGTGCGCACGAGCGCCCGTGTCTCCACCGGGAGACCTGAAGTTCGGCTGCGTCGCACAGGCTGCCACGAGACTTCTGATGGCGAGGAAGAAAGCTGAAGTCTCCTCCGTCGACGCATCGCGGCTTACTTTCTACGGCCAAGAAGTTCTCCTCTGATTCCGTTCGACC
>CAXTRM010000179.1:0-3943 GCA_964246625.1 uncultured Acidobacteriaceae bacterium | reverse complement strand
ACTGCTCGAGCGCAGCCTTGACTCAGCAGACTTAGCAGAGATGAATGAACCACAGCGCCTTCATGGAGAACCACATTGCCCTTAATCGCATGTGAAGGGGCTCTGTCGAACAACACATGCTCAGGCTGACGGTAGCCCCGGTAGGCGCCTACGCTGTATGCCGTGCGCCCGCCGCAAGGGCAGGGATGATCTTCTATCCCGCTTAACGAACGGGCATAACAGGAAAGGGAGATATGATTTCGCAAACCCGTTCAGCCGGTCAGAGCATGGCGCAGGTGGTCGTTCGGAGTTTAGTCAACCAGGGGGTACGCCATATTTTCGGCATCCCAGGTGGCAAGATCATGCCGTTGTTCGATGTTCTTCGGACGGAGGGTCCCGAACTCGTCCTTTGTCGACATGAACAGAATGCGGCATTCATGGCAGCAGCCATCGGACGCATATCCGGTCGTCCTGGTGTCTGCGTGGTCACATCTGGTCCGGGTGTCGGAAACCTGGTCACGGGAGTGGCGACAGCCACGACCGAAGGGGATCCCATGGTGGCCATCGGTGGTGCGGTGCCGCTACCTGACACTTTAAGGCAAGTTCATCAATCCTTGGAAGCTGTCGCTACGCTGAAAGCGGTTACTAAGAGCAGCGTTTCCATTGATGCTCCTGACGGAGCAGCGATGGCGGTTGCGAACGCATTCCGGGTGGCCATGAACCCGCGGCCAGGTGCGACTTTCCTATCATTGCCGTCGGATGTCCAACAGGCACAGAGCTCAATTCCCGCCTTCCCGCGTATTTGTGCGCCAGTGGCTGGGGCTGCACCATCGGACCTGATCGAGAAGGCGACCGAAATGCTGGCCTCTGCCAAATTCCCAGCAATCCTTCTCGGCTTAGGCGCCAGCGCCCCTCGCGCAACTGCTGCTGTTCGAAGACTGCTTGAGCACTTCGGCATGTGTGCCGTCGGTACTTTTCAGGGAGCGGGGTCTATCTCCCGGAAGCTGCTGCCCTTGTTTTTCGGGCGCATAGGGTTATTCCGCAACCAGCCAGGCGACAAAGTTCTAGCCCTAGCCGACGTGGTGTTGAGCATTGGCTACGATCAGGTTGAGTACGGAGCAGATACCTGGAACCCCATCGGGCACTGTCGAATCATTCACGTCGGCGACAACATGACAGATCTCGACGATAAGTACCTGCCGGAGATTGAGCTGCTCGGGGCGATCGACAGCACGCTGGACGTGCTTACCCGCCAGCTGCCCGCCAGAGTTCTCGATCAGTCCCACGATGTGCAGTTGCTGCACCTAGAGTTTGAGGCGCTCGGTGCCTCTCCTGCACCTTCCAGTGGGCCGCTCCTTCACCCGCTCAGTCCAATCTTGGCCCTCCGCTCTCTCGTAGATGACGACACCTTCATCACAAGTGACATGGGATCCCACCACATCTGGATGGCTAGACACTTCTATGAATTCGAACCGCGTCGCCTTCTCTTCAGTAATGGGCAGCAAACGCTCGGAGTAGGTATACCCTGGGCGATTGCTGCGGCCCTTCTCCATCCAGAACGCAAGGTAATCGCATCCGTCGGAGATGGAGGTTTCCTCTATTCGTCGATGGACCTAGAAACAGCTGTTCGGTCTCACTTGAACATTACCGTTCTGGTTTATCGTGACGGCGGCTACGATATGGTCGCCTTTCAGCAGGTGCTGTCGTTCGGGCACAGCTTCGGTGTGAAGTTCGGGAACCCCGACATCGTCGAATATGCCGAGAGCTTCGGTGCGATTGGGATGCGCGTGACTTCGAGCGATGAGGTTCATTCAGTCCTCAAGAAGGCGATAGAGACACCCGGGGTCGTGGTGGTGGACCTTCCTGTCGATTACAGCAAGAACGAGGAAATTGGAGAGCAGATTCTCCCCAAGCGTTGGGATCTCTAAGGTGATGCAATGGATAACTTTTTAACAGCATTATGGCACCACGTACATCCCGACCAGGAAGAAAAGGCAGGCGAGCTGTATCAAACATCCCTGATGTCTGCCCTCATGTCCGGAGTCTATGACGGAACGAAGACCATCGCCCAGCTAGCTACGCACGGCGATTTCGGTCTGGGTACATTCAATGACCTCGATGGCGAGATGGCTGTCTTGGATGGCAACTTCTACCAATTTAAGGGAGACGGGAAGGTCGTGATCGCTGGGCGGGATCAGAAAACGCCCTTTGCCGCGGTCACTTTCTTTAAGCCAGAGCGTATGTTGCGCCCTAAAGGCAAGTTGACGAAAGCGGAACTAACGCAGGTGCTCGAGGGCGACACGCAAGAGAACCTCTTTACCGCAATACGTGTCGATGCATACTTTCCGAAGCTCACGGTGCGTGTCGTTAAGCCGCAGCATAGGCCTTTTCCAACGCTAGATGAAGCGGCAAAGATGCAGTACACCGTCGACCTCAGTGAACGCGAAGGATCGCTCGTCGGCTTTCGAACGCCCGCTTACGCACAGGGACTAGGAGTTGCCGGATACCACCTTCACTTTCTGGATGCGGCCCGGGAGCATGGGGGCCACATGATGGATTGCGTGCTGGAAGGCATCACAATCACCCTCTGTTCTATCGAGCACCTTCACATCGATTTACCTACGACTGCCGATTTCAAGACGGCACACATGAAGTCGCCAGTTGAGCTAGAGGAAAGCATCATGAAGGCTGAGGGCTAAATTGATAGCGCTTCACGCAAACCGCTGTAGCTACAGCGTGGTCCCACTCGGGGTGATTCCGTAAAGACCGCGTCGTTCAACTCGGAGCTTTTCCTCTTTCTGCTTTGGGATCCAGTGGATCCATCTCCAGCCTTCGAGTATGAATCTTGCGGCGAAGACCTCACAACCTTTTAGGGCGATTGGAGGTTCGTTTGCACCGATACTCATCTCGCTGCTACCGAAAAGGTTTTGTTCCTTCATCCTCAAGGGCTGTTAAAGCGGAACGAAGTCTTTGACACTGACACCTGTTGAGAAGTGGTTCTCATGACTCCTCCCACACTGACGCGGGTTACGTCACGACCAACCTGGCGGCCAGAGATCGTGATGCATGTAATGGAACTTACTCCCTTGAGGCGGGAAGCGGCTTTCCCACAGAGCTCCACAACCCGAGATACTAGCCGACCGCCGCTTGACAGTCGAACACCCCACGACGCCTTTCCTGTGTTTCAGAGCGCAGGTTTGCAGGAGCTGGCCGTTGCTCTCGAGAACTCTTCCCCCTTGCTCATCTCCAACAAAGCTCAGATCACTCCGTATAATCGCCTCACGCTCGTTCGATCCAAGGCGGAGACTCAAGCAAGATATCGCGCCGCAGATTTGGTCCTTTGGATCACAATCCAAGGTTCGACAGAAGCGCCGTTCGGTGGAAGAGGAACATCCGCAGCCGGAGAAGCGATCCTCCTTCGTGCGGGAGAACATATTGATTGGACGCTCCGCACAGCAGGACCAGCAAAGCCGTTCTTGGCTATGACATTCGAACTCGATTCCCTCTGCATCTGGGAGATCGCAGAAAAGCTTGGTCTTACTGCCCGGCGTCATGACAAGCGGAAAGTCGCGCGAGAATCAGTACTGCGCCTTCCAACCCCGCTTTTGAGTTGTGTCTACCGGACGATACAGCTATTAGCCTTTCCGGAATCCTTCGACGTGCTTTACGGCGGCATTGTCCGTGAGGTCTGTTACTGGCTGTTGAGGGACAGCTCGGAGCTGGGACGTTTTTCCGAGATGGTCTCCCAGGGACGCAAGCATCGGGTTGACAAGGCGGTGCACCACCTTCATCAGCATTTCAGAGAACCCGTCTGCATCGAGCGTCTCGCAGCGATGGTGGGCATGAGTCCTGCTACCCTGCACCGGCACTTTCGAGAAGTGATGTCTGTCTCTCCCCACCAATACCTCAAGAGACTACGTCTGCTCGAAGCGCACCGGCTCGTTACATCGCTTGATGTCGCAGT
>CAXTRM010000178.1:6189-7607 GCA_964246625.1 uncultured Acidobacteriaceae bacterium | reverse complement strand
TGCTACGGCCGCAACCTGGGCTCGGGCAAGATGGTGGAGATGGGCGAGGCTGTGGGCGTTATCGCGGCGCAGTCCATCGGTGAGCCTGGAACGCAGCTGACCATGCGTACCTTCCACGTCGGCGGAACCGCCAGCCGTGTGCAGGATGCGTCCAAGGTCGAAGCCAAGAACAACGGCAAGGTGCACTTCATCAATCTCACGACGGTCCGCGCCAAAGAGGGCGGCCTGGTGGCTTTCAACCGGTCTGGATCGATCGCCATTATCGACGACAAGGGCCGCGAGAAGGAGCGCTATGCCATTGTGTACGGCGCAAAGCTGCGGGTGGAGGATGGACAAGAGGTCAAACTCGGCGATGTGCTCGGCGAGTGGGATCCGTATACGTTCTCGATTTTGACGGAGATCGCCGGCACGGTCAGCTTCAAGGACCTGCAGGAAGGTCTGACGGTGAACGAGGAGATCGACGAGGTCACTGGCCTGAGCCGTCTTGTGGTCGCCGAGTCTCCGGACGAGAAGCGTCAGCCAACCATCCTGATCCGTGCAGGTAGCACGCAGAAGCGGTACATCATGCCGTCACGCGCGTACTTGATGGTGCAGGATGGCGATGAGGTGTCGCCGGGTGACGTGCTTGCAAAGATCCCGCGTGAGAGCTCGCGTACCAAGGACATTACGGGCGGTTTGCCGCGCGTCGTGGAGCTGTTCGAAGCGCGTAAGCCCAGGGATCCGGCGATCATCTCGCGCATCGATGGCGTGGTGCGATTCGGTGATGTGTCCAAGGGACAGCGGAAGGTGTATGTCACCGCGGATAACGGCAACGAGGAAGAGTACTCTGTACCGCGTGGTGTGTACATCAACGTGCAGGAAGGCGAGCGTTTGCGTGCCGGTGATGCCTTGATCGACGGACCGCGCAATCCGCACGACATTCTTGACGTGCTCGGGGAGCGTCAGCTGCAGATCTATCTTGTGGAGCAGATCCAGGAGGTCTACCGGTTACAGGGTGTAGGCATTTCGGACAAGCATATCGAGACGATCGTGCGACAGATGATGCGTTGGGTGAAGATCGAGGACGTAGGCGATACCAACTTCCTGTTGGAGCAGCAGATCGATCGCTTCCGGTTCAATGCCGAAAACCAGCGCGTGCTGGCCGAGGGCGGACGACCGGCGGTGGGCCGTCCACTGCTGCTGGGGATCACGAAGGCGTCGCTCTCGACCGACAGCTTCATCTCGGCGGCGAGCTTCCAGGAGACTACCCGCGTGCTCACCGAGGCGTCGATCAACGGCGCGATCGATGGGTTGCGTGGTCTCAAGGAAAACGTCATTGTGGGCCGCCTGATCCCTGCCGGAACGGGTATGGAGTACTACCGGCAGGTGGCGCTCTCTCCGGAGCTCGAAGAGGCGGCAGCCCAGATCCAGGCCGAGGT
>CAXTRM010000178.1:0-6179 GCA_964246625.1 uncultured Acidobacteriaceae bacterium | reverse complement strand
TAGTGTTGCTGGTCGTGAAGGCGCTTAGGCGCAAAGCAAGAGGCGAACTCGAAAGAGTTCGCCTCTTGCTTTACCGGCTTCCAACAGGGTCTGCTTGTCCGTCTTGCGTCAAGGCTGGTCTTGCGGTTTCGGCGGTTGCGCGGTCGAGTCCTTGGAACCGCCCAAGCCGAAGTTGACCCCGAGTGCGCTGAGCAGGTCGAGGGGCAGTGGGAAGACGACGGTAGTGTTCTTTTCTACGCCGATTTCAATCAGGGTTTGAAGGTAGCGCAGCGTGATTGCGATCGGTTCCTTGCTCATAACGGCGGCAGCTTCGGACAGCTTGGCGGAGGCCTGGAACTCGCCTTCAGCGGCGATGACCTTGGCGCGCCGCTCGCGCTCGGCTTCGGCCTGGGCGGCGATGGCCCGCTGCATCTCCTGCGGGAGATCGAGTTGCTTGACGTTGACCCGGGTGACCTTCACGCCCCAGGGTTCCGTGTGGTCGTCCAGAATGACCTGCAGCTTTTCGTTCAGGATTTCCCGCTGCGAAAGAAGATCATCCAGTTCGACCTCGCCGAGCACGGACCGAAGAGCTGTTTGGGCCGCCTGCTCGACCGCGAAGCGGAAGTTTTCCACCTCCAGAACGGCTTGGTTTGCATCAACGACACGGAAGTAGACGACCGCATTGACCTTCAAGGACACGTTGTCGCGCGTGATGATGTCCTGCGGTGGAACTTCCCAGGTCACCACCCGGAGGGAGATCCTGACAAGCCGGTCGATGGGCCAGAAAATCAGGACGAGACCCGGGCCCTTGGTGCCTTTCAGGATGCGCCCTAGCCGGAAGACCACTGCTCGCTCGTACTCGGGCAGGACATTGAGGCAGCGCAGGAGCCATGTCAAGAGAAGGAACAGAAATGCGGCGCCGAGCACAGCCGCACCAGAGGAGAAGATTTGCATAAAGACTCCAGCGGTGGCAGGAGATCGCGTCAGACCGCTGAGCTAAGCTACACCATTGCCGATTTCCGAAGAAAACATCAGGTGTGCCGTTCTTTGGTGCGGTGGAATGCGCCCCGGGCCGTGCGTGATCCTATGTAGCTGAAGCGAGTGATGTCTCCCTTGTGGGCTTTGTGCTTGCCATGGCGAATGAGTGTGGGGGAGCAGAGAAGCCACGGAGCGCATCTAGCTTGGCATGACCTTGAGGCGACGGACGCACCCTGCTGCTCTTACAGCGCGTCCCCAGGAGACTACGCAGACAAGTCTGGGAGGCGAGCCGGGCGTCCACGCACTGCTGCTGGGCGACGCCGTTCGGGATGGACGCCTGTTCCTTCCGGGCACGATGGAGCAGCGGCCCTGTCCCCTGATGCTGCTTCTGCATGGCGCTGGAGCCGATGGATCCAGCATGCTCCGGCTTGTGGGCAAGATGGCGGGCGCCAAAGGGTGCGCGCTGTTGGCGCCCGATGCGCGGCAGCACACGTGGGACTTCCTTGTGGGCGGTTTCGGGCCGGATGTCACCTTTCTCGACCGAGCGTTACGCCAGGTATTTGAGCGTTGCCACGTTGATGCAAGCAGGGTGGCCCTTGCGGGCTTTTCGGACGGTGCCTCGTATGCGCTGACGCTGGGGCTGGCGAACGGTGATCTGTTCACTCATGTGATGGCCTTTTCACCTGGATTCATGCGCCCTCCTGACCTCCAGGGGACACCCAGGGTCTTTATGAGTCATGGAACGGAGGACCGGGTGCTGCCCATCGAGAGATGCAGCCGCCGCATCTTCCCCCAGTTGAAGGAGGCGGGATACCACACTCGCTACCGGGAGTTTGCCGGACCGCACACGCTACCCGACGCGGTGCTCGCCGAGGCGCTGGCTTGGTTTACGGGTGAGGCCGAAGCGTTGGGCACCTGAGGCTAGCAAGCGGCTGCAACTCCATGCTCTATGCTGGACCGATGAAACGAACAGCGTTGGTGACCGGGGCATCGCGGGGGCTTGGGGCGGCGATGGCCGTGGCGTTAGCCGAAGCAGGTCATCGTGTCGCGGTGAACTACTTTGCGAGTCGAGAACGCGCCGAGCAGATCTGTGCGGAGCTTACCTCTCGAGGGCTGGAAGCCAAGGCCTTCGCCGCTGACGTGCGAGATGAAGGAGAGGTGCGGCGGCTTGTGGCTGCGGTGGAGGCCGACGTGGGGCCGGTGGACATTGTGGTGGCCAACGCGACGGGGCACCAACCGATGCTTTCCATTCAGGAGCAGACCTGGCAAAGTTACCTAGACCAGATGGAGTTCTTTGTGAAGTCGCCGCTGCTGCTACTCCAAGCCGTGCTGCCCGGCATGCGATCGCGCCGCTTCGGCCGGCTGATCCAGATCGGAAGCGAGGTCGTCGAGCTGGGAAACCCTTGCTTTGCCAACTATGTGGCGGCCAAGGCGGCGCAGTTGGGGCAGACCCGTTCCTGGGCAAGGGAGTTGGGTCCTGACAACATCACCGTGAATCTGGTTGCGCCAGGATGGATCCCCACGGAGCGTGCGTTTGCAGCAGATGAGGCAGACAAGCAGAGGTATGCGGAAGCGGTTCCGCTGCGGCGCATGGGACTGGCAGAGGAGGTGGGCAGGGTGGTGGCCTTTTTGGCCAGTGACGCGGCCAGCTTTGTGTCGGGGCAAAAGATCGCCGTCAATGGCGGCAACACCTTGGAATAGTGAGTGGCGAGGCGGACGCAAGCAGAGCCCCTCAAGGCTCAGTGGGCGGAGGCACGAGCGATCAGGGTTGCCGTGTATGCAGCGCCGAAGCCGTTGTCGATGTTCACTACCGTGACATTGGGACTGCAGGAGTTGAGCATGCCGAGCAGGGCGGCTGCACCAGCAAAGGATGCCCCATATCCTACGGAGGTTGGTACCGCAAGCACAGGAACCGAGACCAGGCCGCCGACGACAGAGGGAAGAGCGCCTTCCATACCGGCACATACAATGACCACGTCGGCTTCAACAAGCTGCTCACGCACAGCAAGGATGCGGTGGAGGCCGGCAACACCGACATCGTAAAGACGCGTGACCTTTGTCCCAAAGGTCTCAGCGGTGGATGCAGCCTCTTCCGCTACGGGCAAGTCACTTGTCCCTGCGCAGAGCACGGCGACGTGGCCACGTGTGGGTGCGGACGTTTGCCGCAGAGCCAGGGTGCGACCGACCGCATTGTGTGTTGCAGAGGGGAACTGTGCAAGAACAGCATCTGCGGTGTTCTGATCGACTCGCGTGGCGAGCACATCGACACCGTCGGCGACAAGGCTGGCGAAGATGGCCGTGGTTTGTGCAGAGGTCTTTCCAGCAGCATAGATGACCTCGGGAAGCCCGGTCCGCAAGCTGCGGTGATGGTCTACGCGCGTGTGACCGAGATCTTCAAAGGGCAAGGAGGCGAGGCGCTCAGCGGCAGTCTCGGGCGCAAGCTGACCCCGTTGCACTTCAGCCAGCAGCGTGAGCAGATGTGCTTGCGTCATGCAGCCCCCGCAAGGGACTGGCTGTACGCCGAGAGGGCACTCTGCTGTACCTGCTTCAAGGACACGTCATGGCCGAGTGCCGCAGCCTTGCAATCCTCGTACTCGGGCATGGCATTCAGGATGACGCCGTCCTGCAAGCCGAGCTTGATGCGAACAGGACCGAAAGGAGTTTGTACGGTTGTGTGCTCGCGACTGAGGCTGATGCGGCGGTCCTGGCGCACACGAACGCCGAGGGTGGGTGTTTCGCGCAGGAGAAGCTGCTGCATCACTTCAGCGTTCTCAGGAAGACAGAGCAGTGTCAGAAGAGTACCGGGGCGTCCTTTCTTCATGGTGACCGGCGTCAGCATGACATCCAAGGCGCCCTGTGCGAGCGCCTGCTCGGTGACAAAGGCGATGAGCTGGGGTGTGGCGTCATCGAGCGCAGTTTCAAGAACAGTGACTACCTCAGCCTTGCTGTCGCTCGGTGAATCTGTGTTCTTGCCGCTGTCGAAAGATGACAAAGGAGCATTTTGCCCGAGGCTTAAACGGAGCACGTTGGGGAAGTTCGGCGGATTGCGCGTTCCCGCACCGTAGCCAATCTGCTCCACCTGCATGGCCGGCTGAGGGCCAAACTCAGGTTCCAGCGCACGAAGGAGCGCGGCGCCGGTTGGCGTGACGAGTTCTTTTTGCAGATGGGCGGAGTAGGTCGGAACACCGCGAAGCAGATCAGCGGTGGCCGGCGCGGGTACAGGAAAGGTGCCGTGTGCGCACTCGACCATGCCACCACCCACATTAAGTGGTGAGCTGTACCACCTACCGATGGCCAGGTGGTGCACACCCGCAGCAGAGGCGACGATATCGACGATCGCGTCGACCGATCCGACCTCGTGGAAGTGAATTTCCTCAACAGGGACGTTGTGAATCTTGGCTTCTGAGTGCCCCAGCAGATCGAAGGCCCGAATTGCTGTGGCTTTTACCGCGGGCTGTAGAGGAGCTTCCGCGATGAGGCGGCGAATGGTGGTAAGGGAGCGGCCATGTGTGTGGGCGTGCTCGCCGTGGCCATGACCAACTTCCTCGGAGTGAGTGTGCTCATGGGTGTGCGGGTGACCGGTCTTGTGCAGATGCTGGGTCTTGAGCTGCTGCGTGAGGGCCTGTTGAGACGAGACACGCTGTTCAAGCGGATGGTCAGAGCCGTGCTGGTGCTCGGGCTGGCGCTCCTCTGCCTCGGCGAGTTTGCCCTGTTCGAGGACGTGCACCTTTGTGCAGCAGATGCCACTGCGGTCCACGCGCTCGATCTTCAGGCTGGCACCGATGTTCAGCGCGTGGACCGCTTCGTGGAGGACCTGTTCCGGGACGCCCGCATCCAGCAGGGCCCCCAGAAACATGTCACCGGCTATGCCGGCAAAGCAGTCGAGGTGAGCGATACGCATGGTGAAACTCTCCCTGCCGTGTTTGGAACCGGCGTTTGTTTGTTACTGCAGGCGAGGGGCGCCGGTGAGGGCCGACAACGGCAAGACGTCGTTCATGGAACCAGAACGGTAGCCCTGCGTGTCGAGGGTGACGTATTTGAAGCCCAGGGACTTGAGCGCCGCCGTAATGCGGTCGAGGGTGGGGAGCGAGAAGGCCTGAGGCAGATCCGCTCGTGCAATCTCGATTCGGGCGAGATCGCCGTGGTGACGAACACGCACCTGAGGGAAGCCGAGCTCATGGAGAGCATCTTCGGCCTGCTCTACCTGGAGAAGGTTTTCAGCGGTGACGGGACGACCGTACTCGATGCGGGAGGAGAGACAGGCGCTGGCGGGCTTCTCGGCAAGAGCAAGACCGGCCTCACGTGCGAGCTGACGTATTTCACCCTTGGTGAGTTGAGCCGTCACAAGGGGCGCGTTGGCACGATGCAGGGCGGCGGCCTGCTGACCAGGGCGGAACTCGCCTTGGTCGTCGAGGTTCATGCCATACGCGATCGTGCTGAAGCCCAGTTCGGCACGTTTCTGCTCCATACGGGCGAAGAGCTCGTCCTTGCAGTGGAAGCAACGCTGCGCATCGTTGCGGGCATAGTCAGGGTTGGCGAGCTCGCCGGTCTTGAGGATCAGAAGAGGGATGGCCTGTTCTTCCGCGAAACGGACCGCGGCAGCGAGCTCTTTGCGGGGCAGCGACGCGGAATCCGCTATGACCGCAAGCATCTTCCCGGACAGGACCTGGTGGGCGGCATAGGCGAGATACGCGGAGTCGGTGCCTCCGGAGTACGCTACCAGCACGGAACCGAGGTCCCGGAGGGTGTTGTGCAGGAGCGACGACTTTTGCTGGAGGTCCACAGGAGCCATTGTATGTAAGGTGGGATGCTTCCAGAAGCAAGCAAGCGAACTCGCCGGCTAGCGGGCTAGCGAACCAGGGGCGGAAGCCTGTCGCTGAGGCCAAACAGGAAGATGGTGCCGACGGTGAGGCTGTACATGGCGGTGAGCGAGGTAACAGCTGCCTGCAGCCGCGGCCTGGCGACGCTGCCGGCAAAGACACCGCTGGCGCTCGCCGTCATCAGGGTGTTCATGGCAAGCAGACCCACAATGAAGGCAAGCAGGCCGATGATGCCACGGCTGGTGCCACCAAGGTTGGCAGCCAGCAGAAAGAGAAGCAGTTGCGAGGGCGTTTCCGCACCAAGGCCGTGAATGATGCCGACCGTGAAGACGGAACTGCGGTCATAGGAAAAGGCAAACGGGACAGGTTCGGGGCGGTCGGGCTCAACCACCTGATGTAAAC
>CAXTRM010000177.1:7402-7675 GCA_964246625.1 uncultured Acidobacteriaceae bacterium | reverse complement strand
CCCGACGACCGCGAGATCGTTTATGTGGGCCGCTCACGCGACTTTTTCAGCGGTCGTCTTGAAGTGGCCCGTTTCGATTCGCACAGTGGCAGGGTTGAAGGGGAACCCAGGGTGCTGTACACCGCGCCCATTGACCGTGGGGGCGGTTGGTCGATCCGCAATGCGGATTGGTCCCCCGATGGGCGCACGCTTGTCACGGCCCTGCAGAACGCGGGCTGGGAGCACCTTTACCTGGTGCCAACCACCGGCGGTGAACCCCGCCAACTCACATCA
>CAXTRM010000177.1:290-7361 GCA_964246625.1 uncultured Acidobacteriaceae bacterium | reverse complement strand
TCTTTGGACCGTACCGGTGCGCGGTGGTGAACCGCGCAAAGCCGCAAGCTTTGCCACCCCCGGCGTGACCTCGGATCCTGCGTGGTCTCCGGACGGGGGCAGCCTCGTGTTTCATCACCAGTCGGCCAATCAGGCGACGGACCTTTTTTCCGTTACCAGCAACGGGACGGGGCAGGCAACCGCCCTCACGCACACAACGCCGCAGACGCTGGCGCACGTGTTTCAGGTGCCGGAACGCGTTACCTGGAAGAGTCGCGATGGTCGCGAGATCGCGGGCCTGCTGTACAAGCCTCACGCACCGCAGAAGCCGGCCAATGTTCCGGCCGCGAGCACGCCAAGCGGCAAGCTTCCGGCTGTGCTCTGGATTCATGGCGGGCCCGAGGGCCAGGACACCTTTCACTTCGACCCCTGGGCCCAGTTCCTCGCCCAGCAGGGATACCTTGTGCTTGAACCCAACTACCGCGGCAGCACCGGCTATGGAGAAGCCTTTCGCAACCTCAATGTCCAAGACTCCAACGGCGGTGAGGTCGACGACGTTGCCGCGGGCGCCCAGTTCCTCATCAGCAACGAAAACGCTGACCCGGCGCGCATCGGCATCGGCGGCGGCAGCCATGGTGGCACCATGGTCGCTTACGCCGTTACGCGCTACCCCGAACTTTTCGCCGCTGCCGAAGAACTCTATGGCGTGGTGGACCGCGAGCTCTTTGTTTACCGAACCAATCCGCAATCTGCCACACGCTGGATGATGAAGATGGGTGGCACCCCTTCGGAAAAGCCTGATGTGTATCGGCGTGCGAATATCCTTTTGTCGGTCGACAAGATCCGCACGCCCCTCCTGGTCCTGCACGGCGAGAACGATCCGCAGGTGCCGCCCGCTGAATCCGAGGCCTTCGTCAAAGCCCTGCGTGCCCACGGCAAGACCGTTACCTATTTCACCTACCCCGGGGAGCTGCACGGCTTTGCCCAACCGGCGCATCGCCTGGACGCCTGGGGTAAACAACTCGCTTTCTTCGATCACTACCTCAATCCGAAGTTCGGCACCACCACAACGTCGACGCAGGAGATTGTGTTTCCCGCACCCCCCGCCGGCAACGAGGCGCAAGCCACGCCACACCCGAGATAAGGACCAACGTTCCGCAGATACGGAATGCAGGGCCAGTGTGGTCCGAGGCAGATGGCCCGGTGTGTGTGGCAGCGTGTGCGCCGGTCCCTGCTGGCCTTCTCGTCGCCGCTGCTCCGCTGTGTGTCCAGGGTTGCCAGGCACACGAAAGATCCGCAGGGGACCGCGGTGTACGGAAGCCCGCCTGTGCATGGCCGGCTGCGCTGTCCGGTTTCGGAGCAGAGTGACCAGAGCCGGACAGCTTGCAACGAGAACCGCGCGGATTTCTCGAGCTTTTGGCTGTTCCAGAGCGGGTTGGGTTTGGCATGCGTCGTGCAGCAGCGCGAGAAGGACCCCAAGGACTCACGGGTAGGAGGCACAGATGCGTGGGAAGGCAATGTCTGGAAACCGGTGGTGGCACCGTGGGGGAGATCTTGTACGACAGAGCGCGCGGGCGGCGGTGCGCTTTGTCCGTGAGGCTCCGGGCTTTGCCCTGATCGCCATCCTTCTGCTGGCCCTCGGGATTGGTGCCAACAGCGCCATGTTCTCGGCGCTCGATGCCGTGGTGCTGCGGCCCTTGCCTTTTCCGCACTCGGAGCAGCTGCTTGCGCTTAGCCAGGTGGACAGGCAAGGGCGAGACGCCAACCGCTTTGTTGCCCCGGTCCGCCTGGAAGACTGGAACCGCCTGGCTACCGCGTTCACGGGCATCACGGGTACCTATGCAGACGACGTCAACGAGACCTCCGGTGCGCTACCCGAGCGCTTGAACGAGGCCATGGTGGCGCCGCGATTTTTACGCGTTCTGGGCGTCGCTCCGTTGCTGGGCCGCGACTTCGTCGCGGCGGAGCAGCACTTTGGCGGGCCTCAGGCGGCGTTGATCAGCTATCGGCTATGGCAGCGTCGCTTCAACGGTGATGCTGCCGTGGTTGGCCGCACGCTGCACTTGGGTCGCTCGAATGCAACAGTGGTGGGCGTGATGCCGGCTGATTTCAGTTTTCCAAGCCGTGACACAGACATCTGGCAGCCCAGCCCGGCGGATGCGCCCTTTGCGCAGAGCCGTCAGTCAAGCTGGTATCGCGTCATTGGCCGCATGCGCCCCGGTGTGACACCCGCGGCCGCACAGGCGGATCTCCTTGCCGTGCAGGGGCAGCTGGGCCGTGCATTTCCGAAACCAGACGCGGAGCTGACGGTTGCCTCGTCTCCGCTGAAAGGGACGGTGGTAGGCGAGACCGGCCGTTCGCTGTGGCTGCTGTATGGCGCAGTGACGTTGCTGCTGCTGATTACCTGCGCCAATCTGGCGGCCCTTCTGGCGGCGCGCACCGCGGGCCGAGAGCACGAGATTGGGGTGCGCTATTCCCTGGGTGCTTCGCGCAAGATCCTGCTGGTGCAGCTGTTGGCCGAAGTGCTTCTGCTCGCGCTGGTGGGCGCCGGATTGGGCCTGCTGGTGGCGGCCGGGGCAGTGCATGCCTTGCAGCAGTTGGGGAGCACGCTGCCCCGCGCCAGCGAGATTTGCCTGAATGGGCAGGTGACTGTCTATACGCTGGTGTGCGCTGTGGCGACGACACTCGTGTGCGGGCTGGCTCCTGCGTTGCGTGGCACACGCCGTGAGCTGGCCGAGTCGCTCGCCATGGGCGGCCGCACCCAGGCCTCCGCGCGGCGTCCCGGGCAGTGGATGCTGGTGGGCGTGCAGGTCGCGTTGGCCACGGTGCTGCTGACGGGTGCAGGCCTGCTTCTTCGTTCTTTGCGGGCCCTGGGAGAAGTGCCACTGGGGTACGATCCGGACCATGTGCTCAGCTTCCGTGTCAGTGGATCCTGGGGCGAAACGGTAGACTACCCTGGGCTGGGCCGGCGTATCGAACGCACGCTGGACGGCCTGCGTACCTTGCCCGGCGTTACGGCTGCCAGCACAGCCGGCGCGCTACCCGGCAGCGGTTGGACCTACGGATCGGAGTTCGTGCTCGACGGCCATCCCGGGGCTGGCCACGCCCTTACCGGAACGAGTCGGGCCGTCTCAAGCGGCTACTTTGCGACGCTTGGGCTGCCTACGCTCTTGGGAAGTGATTGCCGAGCGGGCGCATCAACACCGGAAGCGCTGGTGAACCGCAGCTTCGCCGCACTCTACCTGCCGGGTACGCCCGCCATCGGGCACACGCTGGCCACGGCCGCGCAATGGTTCGGTCCGCCGGCGCTGATCCGGGGTGTTGTGGCGGATGCGCACGAGGACGGTGCTGCCCTGCCCGTCGCGCCTGCGGTGTATTTCTGCACAAGCGCGCCCAGCGCGACGCCGGTATACCTCCTGCGTACGGCGGCAGATCCGGCTTCGGTAGCCGAGGCAGTGCGCCGCCGTATCCATGTGCTTGAACCCACGCGCTCGGTCTATGACCTCGCGCCCCTCCCGGAAAAGCTTGGAGAAGTCGGCCTCGAGGATCGCCTGCGGACAGGGCTGTTGAGCGGCTTTGCCGTACTTGCGGTGACACTGGCAGCCGTGGGACTTTACGGCACCCTGAGCTACGGTGGGCAGTTGCGCCGGCGGGAGACGGGGTTGCGGCTGACCCTCGGCGCTACCCGGCCGCAAATCGCGCGCGCCCTGCTGAGCGAAGGCCTGCGAGTGGCTGTGATCGGCTGCGGGGTAGGTGCGGCAGTGAGTCTGGCACTTCACCACGTGCTCGCGGGCATGCTGTTTGGCGTGAAGGCCAACGACGGTCCCACCTATGCGGGCGTCGTCCTGCTGGTAGCCCTGCTGGCAACGGGGGCAGCGTTGCCGCCGGCCATACGGGCCGCCCGCACGGAGCCGGCTGAGGCGCTGCGCGACGCCTGAGGCGAGGGATGTCCGGTCTTGCGCCACACTGTCCGGAACCGGACAGTGTGGCGCAGATGATTTTGGAAATACGCCTGTTCTGCAGCCTTTTTTCGTCTTTCGACTTTGGCACGCTTCGTGCAACAGGACAGTTCGAATGGATATTTCTCGCCCAGATCTGAAGCGTCGCCGCCGTCGCCGGACAATCGTAGCGGCGACCCTTGCCTTGCTGGTAGCCGGCGCGGCCGGGGCGTTTGTGATGCGGCTGAAGCCTGCGCTGCCCACCGTGGATGCCGCGGTGTGGACCGACACTGTCAAAGAAGGCCCACTGGTTCGCCAGGTGCGCGGTCCTGGCACGCTGGTCCCACGGGAAGATCGCGTCCGGTTGATCCCGGCCGAAACAGACGCTACCGTTGTGCGGTTGCGCGTGCTGCCCGGCGCGCACGTGGAGCCCGACACTGTGCTGATGGACCTGGTTGATCCCGCGCTGCAACAGCAGGTGCTGGATGCCCAGCTGCAGCTGCAATCGGCAAAAGCCGATTACGCCAATACGCGCGCCAAGCTCGACAGCGACATGATGGCCCAACGGGCAGGCGCTGCCACAGTTCATGCCGATGGCGATCAGGCGCAGTTGCAGGCCCAGACAGACAAGAGCCTTTACGATCTCGGCGTCATCAGCGGCCTCACCTACAGCGCCAGCAAGGGCAAAGCCGAAGAGCTCAAGCAGCGGAACACGCTGGAACAGCAGCGGCTCGAGGTGAACGGCAAAACCATAGCGACACAGATGGCCGTTGCCGCCGCCAAGGTGCAGCAGGCGCAAGCCATCTTGTCGCTGCGACAGAAAGAAGAGTCTGCCTTGACGGTGCACGCCGGTATAAGCGGCGTGCTGGTCGACCTGCCGCACCAGGTTGGCGAACATGTCGACCCAGGCACCACACTGGCCAAGGTGGTGCAGCCTGACCAGCTGAAAGCCTCACTCAAGATCGCTGAAACGCAGGCACGCGACATCCAGATTGGTCAACCCTCCGAGATCGATACACACAACGGCGTCATCAACGGCCACGTAAGCCGTGTCGATCCTGCCGTGCAGAACGGGACGGTGACTGTCGACGTGGCACTGGACGGCGCGCTGCCCCAGGGCGCACGGCCGGACCTTTCCGTAGACGGCACCGTGGACCTCGACCGCATGGGCAAGGTGGTGTACGTGGGACGTCCGGCCTTTGGTAACGAAAACTCCACAATCAGCCTTTTCCGCGTGCTGCCAGACGGCAAGACCGCTGTACGCGTGCCGGTCAAGGTAGGCCGCGCCTCCGTGAACCAGATCCAGGTGCTGACGGGTTTGCAGCCCGGTGACACCGTCATTCTTTCCGACATGTCCCGCTGGGACAGCGCGGACAAGGTGCATCTGCAGTAGGTCCGCAACGATGTCCTCCAGCTCTTACGTCCGCTTCCAGGAGAACGCTCCAATGTCCATGCCCAGCAGCCGGCCCGACCTGATTACGATCGAAGGCCTGACCAAGGTCTTCTTCACCGATGAGATTGAGACGCATGCGCTTTCGGGGGTGCACCTCACCATAGGCCGTGGCGAGTACGTGGCGATGTCCGGCCCTTCCGGCTGCGGCAAGTCGACGCTGCTTTCCATCCTCGGCCTGCTGGATACGCCGACTGCGGGGCGCTACACGCTGAACAGCCGCGAGGTGGCGAACCTCAACTTTTCGGAGCGCTCCCGCATCCGCAACCAGGAGATCGGTTTCATCTTCCAGAGCTTCAACCTGATTGGCGATCTTACGGTGTATGAGAACGTCGAGCTGCCCCTGACCTATCGCGCTGGCATGCCTTCCGCGGAGCGCAAACAGCGCGTGCTGGCGGCGCTTGAGCGGGTGCACATGGCCCACCGGCTTCGGCACTACCCGGCGCAGCTCTCCGGTGGTCAGCAACAGCGTGTGGCGGTGGCGCGCGCGCTCGCGGGGGCACCGTCCATCCTGCTCGCTGACGAACCCACCGGCAACCTCGATAGCAAAAACGGTGAGGCGGTCATGCGACTCCTGGCCGATCTCCATGCCGAGGGCGCCACCATCTGCATGGTCACCCATGACCCACGCTTCGCGGCACACGCGGAGCGGCAGATTCACCTGTTCGATGGCAAGGTGGTGGCCGAAGGTGAACTCGAGGACTTGCTGGCGCAGGCCGAAGCACAGTATCGCGCGGGCGAAGTTGCCCTTTGAGGGTACGGAGCCAGGCGCGAACGCCTGCGTAGGAAAGATGCAGGCGCACCCTTCAGATTGAAGGCCGCAGGTTGGGCAGCGCATGAGGAGCATTGCGATGGAACGGTTTCTTGAAGAGGTACGCTACGCCCTTCGTCGTCTCGGACGTGCGCCCGGCTTTGCCCTGACGGCTGTGCTCACGCTGGCACTCGGCATCGGAGCAACAACCGCGATCTTCACCCTGCTGTACCAGGTGGTCCTGCGCTCACTGCCGGTGAACCATCCGGAGCAGCTGTACCGCCTCGGCAAGGACGTGAGTTGCTGCGCAACCGGCGGCATCCAGGAGCCTTGGAGCCTGTTCTCGGATAATCTGTACCGAACGCTGCGCGACCACACACCGCACGTTGCCGCCATGGCCGCGGTGTCAGCTGCACAGTTCCCTGTGAGCGTGCGGCGAACCAATCAAACGGCCAAGGCCGAACCGGAAACGATCGAGTTCGTCTCCGGAAACTACTTCCAGACCCTCGGTGTCGCGTCCTATGCCGGTCGTGTGCTGACGCCGGACGACGATCGCGAAGGCGCCGCACCCGTCGCCGTTCTGAGTTACCGCCTTTGGCAGACGAAGTTCGCGGCGGACCCCGGGGTGGTTGGTTCCAGCCTGCTGCTGGGGGGGCGTCCCGTGACTGTGGTCGGCATTGCCGCCCAGGCGTTTCTGAGCGAACGCAACGTGAACGACCCTGCCGGCATCTGGCTTCCGCTCTCCGGAGAGCCTCCGTTCCATCCCGATGAGCCCATGATGCGACTGCCGGGAGTCCACTGGCTCCATATCCTTCTGCGCATCCCGAAGCAGGGTGATGCGGCCAGTGTGCAGGCGGCTGTGACGACGGAGCTGCACGGGTGGTTGTTGACTCACCGCGATCTCACCCAGAACGCTACAGACCAGCAGATTGGCCGGACCAGTCTCGCGCTGG
>CAXTRM010000177.1:0-280 GCA_964246625.1 uncultured Acidobacteriaceae bacterium | reverse complement strand
CAGTGCCCTGGGGGCGTCTCGCTTTTCGCTGCTGCGGCAATCAATGCTCGAGTCGCTGCTGTTGGCCCTCGGGGGCGGAACCGCGGCGCTAGCCCTGGCATTCGTGGGGACCCGGGCCATGCTGGCGCTGGCGTTCAGCGGTGCCGAGTACGTCCCCGTGAAAGCAACCCCTTCTCTTCCTGTTCTGGGTTTTGCTCTGGCTGTTTCACTTCTCACCGGTGTTCTTTTCGGGACGCTGCCGGCCACGATCTCCTACAAGCTCTAGCAGCTTGATGAGATA
>CAXTRM010000176.1:0-7679 GCA_964246625.1 uncultured Acidobacteriaceae bacterium | reverse complement strand
AACCGTCGCGCAGCCGCTATCGAATGCTATCTCGATCTGGAGCTTGAATCCTATCCCCCCTGCAACGGTACGTTGGACGAATTACAAGAAGGATCTGGACGTATATCAGGGTGCCTTGAACTACAAAGAGACCTACACCAAAGCCTTTCTGGAACAGACTCCAGAATCGATCAACACAGGTTCGTATGATGTGAGCAAACTTCAGGTCGTGCTTAGCCTGATAGTTGGTGAATGTACTGCCATAGCCGTCCAGCAGGCACAGCTGGACATGAGCTATGTAGAAAAGGAATGGTAGTCATAGGCAAGGACAGCACCGACTACAACGGTAGCTCGCCATCTTCAGCCGCCCTTGCCGCCGCTCGCATCATCTCCGGCCCGTTGTTCCGAATGTTGCCCACCTTCGGGTTAGCTTCGTGCACTTCCATCTCTTCGGATTCGTAAGGCCGCAGAAGATCGAGCGACGGGCGCTCTGTTTCTTCCCTATCCAGCCAGCGGTCATAGTCGCGTGAGTGCAGGATCACCGGCATCCGAGGGTGGATCAACGCCATCAGCTCGTTGGCTTCTGTGGTCACCATAGCGAAGGATTGGAGCCAACGTCCTTGCCCGTCTTTCCAGGCGTCCCAGAGTCCCGCGAATCCCATCAGGTTCCCGTTAGCTAGTTCGAAAGAGTAGGGCTGCTTCGGCGGCTAAGGGGTAGTGAGTCCAGCACCTCGGTTATCACAAACGAATGTTTGCGACAGCATACTTTTGTATGCCTGCACCTGATCTTCTCTTCACGTTCTTCTGTGCGTACCCCAGTTAGCATGGATCATGCCGATGATGCCGCCCGGACGGGCAACCCAAGTCGATCTTGATACCTGGGAACGGAAGCCGCTCTACGAGCTGTTTCGCGGCATCAGCGAGCCCTTCCACGGTGTGTGCCTCCGGGTGGACTGTACAGAGACCTTCCTGTACGCAAAGGAGTACGGGCTTTCGGTCTTCCTGGCCTTGGTCCACCGTGCGCTCGCTGCGGCACAACCGCTAAAGCATTTCAGAACACGCATCGTGGGCGAGGAAATCTGGGATTACGAGGTGATCCACGGTGGCAGTGCTGTGGGCCGGCCGAACGGAACCATAGGCTTTGGGTACTACACGTACCGAGCCAACCTACGCGAGTTTATCCCCGAAGCCTCAGAGCAGGTCCGGCAGGTCAAGAGCCGGACAGATATTGAGCGCTATACGCAGCAGGACCTCATTCGCTTCTCGGTGCTGCCCTGGTTCGACTTCACTTCCATTTCACATGCCAGAGATTTCGCCTGGAGGGACTCCGCGCCAAGAATCACCTTTGGCAAGATCACGGAGCACGAGGGGCGTCGGACGATGCCCGTGTCGATCCACGTGCATCATGCGTTGGCGGACGGTCTTCACGTTGCTCAATTCGTTCACCGTTTCGAGCAGTGCTTGGCACGTCCTGGGTCCGCTTCCGTAAACGAGGCTTTAGCGGACTCGGCGAGCATATGAAGACGGCTCTAGGCAGCGCTTGTCTTCATCACGAAGATCTCCGCCAGCGTACCCGCCTCAACGTCCTACAAGCGCGTTTACCACCGCCGAACTCGATGTGGGACTAACCATGGTCGCCATCCTGTGTAACGCATCGTATGCGGAATGCAACCAGCTTGTGAGCGATTACGACCCAGATCCGCCGTTCCATGCGGGCTCGCTCAACACGGCACCACCCGACGTGCGCGACGCCATGGTGAATCTGCTTGTGGGTTCGTTAAGCATGCTGACGCATTCGCAACGAAACACAAGGCGTGAGAACCAGACCGCCTCAGCACAGCGCAACCACCGAGGAACGGGCAATTCGAACAGGAATGTAGAACGGTTTCAGCAAGTGAACCTCGAGCAGAGCAAGAACGACTCGTCCTAGGCTAGGTGTTGATGATCCGAAAGGGATTGGCGACGAACGTGAGGCATGATTGCCGCAAACGCAATGCAAGCGTCCCTTCCTAAGCGCTGCCTGCTTGCTTTTGTGCGGGCTTCACAAACAGAAAGGCGAACGGAACACACACAAAGCACAGCAAGGCAAAGTAGCGGAACACGTCCACGTACGCGTACACCTGCGCCTGTGCATTTAGGCTGGAGTTCGTGATCGACAAAGCGCGTAACGCTGCTGTGTGACCCGAGCGACCAGCGTGCTGAGCTAGTCGTCCTTCAAGGGTGGAAAGCTGACGTCGAACGAGCCAGCTTGCTCCCGAGAAATGCCGCACGAACTCATTCCGGTGGCTTTGCAGATGACGCTGAGCCACGGTGTTTGCTACCGAGATTCCGATAGAGCCACCGATATTGCGAAGAAAGTTGAAGATACCGCTTGCATTGCCGGTCCCCTTCTTTCCTATGGTGCCGAGCGCAACTTTGTTTAAGGGCACAAAGATCATTGCGATGCCGATGCCTGAAACCGTGATCGGCCAGAACTCCGTGGTCGGGGAGATATCCAGAGTCAAGCTTCCGATCCACAGTGCCGAGAATCCAAGCACAAGGAAGCCGACGGCGGTAATCCAGCGAGGGTCCAACTTGGAAACGGCTGCACCAACGAGTAGCGAGGCCGCTACTGAACCAAGGCCGCGCGGAGAAACGGCGAAGCCACTCGCGGTCGCACTCTATCCCAGTAACGTCTGGTAGAAAACCGGCAGCACCGTTGTGAGGCCATACAGCACAGCACCTAGCGCAAAGACAAGTCCAGAGCCAATCGCGAGGTTACGATTGGCCAAAGCGCGAAGTTGCACCAACGCCTTTTCATGACGGAACTCCCGCATGAGAAACAGGATGAAGGTGACTACGGCGACTCCTGCCGCCCAGCGAATACGAAGATTGCCGAACCAATCATCCTCCTGTCCCTTGTCGAGTATGAATTGCAGACAACCGATCCAAAGCCCTAGGAGACCAAACCCAACTCCGTCAAATGGGCCGGCCTTTTCCTTACTCGCGGGTTCCGCATCCTGAATGAACTTGCTCTGCAGAAGGAGAGCAAGGAGACCCACGGGTACATTGATGTAGAACGCCCATCGCCACGAGATGGTGTCAGTTAAATAGCCGCCAACAGCGGGTCCGATGACCGGTGCAAGCACGACACCCAGGGCGTACACGCCAAGCGCCATGCCTTGCTTCGCTGGGGGGAAACTTTCGAGCAGGATTGCCTGTGCCAGAGGCTGCAGCGCCCCACCGCCCGCTCCTTGTATAGTCCGCGCGAGCAAGATGAACGAGAGTGTAGGTGAGACACCACAAAGAAAGGATGCTATGGTGAATACGGTCACGGACACCATCAGAAACTTCTTTCGCCCAAACCGATTGGCGAAGTAATTACTTGCTGGCAGGAACACGGCGTTGGCCACCAGATAAACGGTTAGCACCCACTCCGCTTCCTGCGTTGTACTTGCCGTACTGCCAGCGATATACGGCACTGCCACGCTAGCGATCGATGTATCCATCACCTCCATGAAGGTTGCGATCATGACCGCCATTGCAACGAGCCAAGGATTGGTCTTGCTACCGCCGCTGGCCATTAGCGCAACCACACTTTCGGCTCGACGGACATGCCTGGGCGAAGTCGCTGAAGTCCATCCTGCCCCGGATGTAGTCGGATACGTACCGGGAGTCGCTGCACCACCTTCACGTAATTACCGACGGCGTTTTCTGGTGGCAGCAGGCTGTACACTGCTCCACTCGCTCCAGGCAGAGCCTCCACGTACCCTTGGAAATCCAGCTTGAGCGCGTCAACGTGCACCGTGACAGACTGACCCGCACGCATACGTTCAAGCTGCGTCTCTTTAAAGTTCGCGGTGATCCAGATATCGTTCACTTGCGTAAGTGCAAACAACTCCTGACCCGCGGCGACTTGGGTTGCGATCTGCACTTGTTTGTCCCCGACGATGCCGTCTTCTGGCGCGAAGATGCGGGTGTATTCGAGATTGAGCTCGGCCTGATCGGCTCGTGCTTTCGCAGTCAGTTCTGCAGCTTTACGTTCGGTGAGCAGCTCGCGCTGCACCTGAATCTGGCGCGGTCTGTTTTCTCTTGCCTGCGCCGCCTGCGCTTCCGTTTGGGCCAGCATAGCCCGAGCCTGGGTGATCGAACGGCTCGCGGCATTTGCGGTCTCTGCCCTACTGGCGACAATCTCTGTTTGCGCTTTAGCTTCAGTTTCCCGCTGGTCATACTGTTCGCGTGTGACCTCTTGCTTCACCACAAGTTGCCGGTAGCGCTCCTCTTCGCGCGCCGCATTACCTTGACTTGCCTGCGCCTGGTGCAAGTCGGCCAGCGCGGACCGGTACCGTTCTTCTGTGGCGGCCACATTCGCGCGCGCGCTGACGACGTCCAGGTCCTCGCGTGAAACCTGCGTACGTTGATCAACCGCTGCGATTGGCACATTCGGCGCTTGGGCACGGGCACTAGCTTCCGCCTGCGCATAACTAGCGCTGGCCTGCTCTTTCGCTACTTGATTATCGCGCCCGTCTAGCTCAACCAGCAGCTGACCCTTACGCACGAGAGAAGTGTTTTCTACATACACAGCTTTAACGATGCCACTGACGCGAAAACTGATGGGGTCCGTGTGACCGTCAAGGAAGGCGTCGTCGGTATCAACGTAGCTGTCGAGATACCGTATCAGAAGAATGGTTCCGATTACCGACACGATAAACCCGAAGGCAAGTAGCACCGTTGCTATTCGGTGTTTCCGCATCCATTCGCCGGTTTTCTGTGTTGTCTCAGCAAGCCGCTGCTTGAAGGTAGGTTTCTGCTCGTCTTTCTCCTTGTTTCCATGCTGCCCGTTTTTGCTATCGCCGCCTCCGTTATCCTCGCCTGCTTCGCTTGCCTTCTGTCCGCCCTTCTGGCTTCCTCCCTTTTCCGCATCTACGTCTTCACTTGGCTGGTCCTGTTGGCTCGATTCTCCCTGCTGTTGACGGATGTAGGTCAACTGCTGCTGCAAGCTATCCTGCTTTTCGTACAGCCTCCGTATGGCGATTTCGGGATCTGCCGCAATCTGGGCAGGCTGCGACGGCACGTGGTCTTCGCTTTCTGAACCGGAGCCAAGACTTGCCGATCCGCTTGGGACTAACACGTTATCGCCGCCTTGACTTTCTGGTGACGACAGCATACGGTCTGCTGATTGAGATGCGTTCGCGTTATCCATTTGTTATTTCCTGAGCCACTGCGGCAGGGTCTGTTCTGCGTTACCAATCGCACGTGTCAGCGAAACTTTGCCTAGGTTGTGTTCGTATTCTGCGAGGATCAAATCGTCCTCCGCCTGGACAACGGCCTGCTCTGCCTGCACGACTTCCACCGTGTCCGCGATTCCCGCAAAGAAGCGATCGGTCGATTGATCGAGCGATTCATGCGCCAGCTTCCTGTTGCTTTCTGCGACGTCAACCTGATCCGCCGCCGCTGAGAGATTGATGAAGGCTTGGCGAACATCCTCATCAATTTGCCCTCTCACATCAGCTTCTTCCGCACGTCGCTGTGACAAGGCAGCTAGTGCGACTTGCTCGTCGCCGTGTACGCGCCCTCCCTGGTAAAGCGGGATGGTCAGCGTTCCGGCGACCATGTAAACACCGGTGCTGTGGTTTGTTGGCGTTTCGCCAGCAGCACCGAAATCCGCGTTGATCTCTAGTGAAGGCAGTCGTTGCGCTTGCGCTGCCTTGACGACGAGTTCCGCAGCTCTAACGGCTGCGGACGCAGCCTGCAGGTCTGTACGGTCCTGTAGAGCCTGCTCAAGCGCCTCGGCCTCCGTGATACCGGTCTGTCGATTAAAGTGATACCGCTCCGCAGCGTCGTAGCTCTGGCCAAGCGGGAGGCCAATGAGACGCGCAAGTTTCAGCTTCTGCGTGGCCAGATCAGCTTCGAGCGAGCGCAGTCGCTGTTGTTGTGTTTGAAGTTGCACATCCGCGCGGGTCGCGTCCACGCGCGTCGCAAGCCCAGCGCCTTGACGGTCGGCCGCACGCTGGTAGATCGTTCTGAACTCCTTAACCTGAGCGCGCGCCGACTCTACTCTCGCCTTTGTGGCAGTGAGTTGTAGATAGGATCCCGCAACCGCGAGCACCACAAGGTCACGCGTATTCCGTGCCGCTTTGACTTCAGCTCTTACAGCCTGTTCCGACCCCTGCAGGTTGCGTACCTTAACAAAATCCAGGACCGTCTGTGTCAATCGCGCAGCACGGGCGTCGTAGTAGTTGTACTTGGCTGCCGTCGGAATCATCGGAGATGATATGCCAAGGGTTCTGAAGTTCTCCTTTTCAAATGCATCGCTGACCACGGTGTACAAGTGCGGCAGCAATGCGCTTCGTGCAATGGTCTGCTGCCCACGTGCCTGTTGCTCGCTCGCAGATTGATCGACCACGCCCAAATTGTTCTGCAAGCCCATTGTGAGGGCCTGCCCAAGGGTCAGAAGCAATGATTGCTGACTGGCTGAACCGGCTGGCACGCTGCCGGCGTAGGGTCCGCTGACGATCACCGTACTGTTGATCGAATTGACTGAATCGGAAGTGTCTTGCCCTTGAGAAGTGCGCTGTGTCGTGTCGACCTGTCCTGACAGATTGCGTCCAGTGGGAGGGATCTGGAGTGCTCTGGTAGGCTCAATCGCAAGTTCTGAGGCTGTCTGACCTGAGACTGGTACCCCGACGAGGAGAGCACATAAAGCTACAAGTCCATGGCTTACCCGGGAGGAGTGAGACGGTATACGTATCCGTGGCTCGGTTCTTGCCGTTCGCGAGATATTACTTTCTAAACCAAACCGAAGCATGGGCCTCTACCTGACTTGAAGTGATCCGCCAGGTTTGAGGTATACGACTCCCATAGTTATCAGAGAATGGGTCGAGCCTCAAGGTATACTTGCGTCCTATGCAATCCACCGATCTGAACTTGCTTTTGGCACTAGACGTCTTGTTGCGTGAGGAGAGCGTGACAGCAGCGGGGGAGAAGATGGGTGTCAGCGCTCCCGCAATGAGTCGGACGCTCGAGCGTGCTCGCAAACTCATTGGCGACCCTATCCTGGTTCGCGCCGGCAAGCGTTTGGTACCAACACCAAAGGCGTTGGAACTCAAAGCTCGCATCCAGGTGCTCGTTGCCGAAGCTCGTGCGATCGTAGCGGCCAACTCAACTACGGCGCTCGCTGACTCAAACCGTATTCTCACGATACGTGCCGACGAGTCCTTTGCGGGGGCGTTCGCAGCAAAGATCATGAGCTCATTGAAGCTGAGCGCACCGCACATGCGACTTCGCTTCGTGGGTCGCTCTGAGGAAGGCGTGGAGGCTTTGCGAAGCGGGAGCGTGGATCTTGACATCGGACCGAACGGCCTACCAGGGCCTGAACTGAAAGTGCAGCTTGTTCGGCGTGTCATGTTTATAGGAGCCGTACGGTCTCAGCATCGTCTGACCAAAGCGAGGCTGACCGCTGACGATTTCGCAGCCGAGTCTCACGTCTCTGCCGGCCGGCGCGGCAAACTTCGGGGTCCGATCGATTTTGAGCTTGAGAAGCTTGGCTTACGTCGAACAGTCGCCCTCTGGGTTCCGACGTACCTACCCGCTATGATTGCCGCCGCAACGTCGGACATGGTTGCGGCTATTCCCGAGTTCTTTAGGGATCCCGCAATCTCGATTTTTGGCTTGTATACGTTTCCGATTCCGCTTGAGTTGAAGCCTGTCACGATCATGCA
>CAXTRM010000175.1:646-7771 GCA_964246625.1 uncultured Acidobacteriaceae bacterium | reverse complement strand
GATAACTTCCTAATTTTTAATCAGCAGTTTCTAACCTTGATCAAGGCGGGCCTGCCCATTCTTGGGTCCATGGATCTGCTCGCCAAGCGGCAGAAGGACCTGGCTTTTCGGGCACAGCTGGAAGATGTCGCAACCCGTGTCCGCACCGGGCAGTCCCTGTCCGAGGCGTTTGATGCACAGGGAAACATCCCCACCGTATATACGACGACGCTGCTGGCAGGGGAGCGTTCAGGCAATCTGGAAGAGGTGCTTGCCCGCTTTCTGGCGTTTCAGCGGGTCGCACTCACGTTTCGAAAGAAGATCCGCTCGTCTCTGATCTACCCGGTTTTCTTGCTGGTGATGATCTTCGCGCTTTTTATCTTCCTGATCACCTTTGTGGTGCCGCGCTTTGCAGAGCTCTACGATCAACTCGGTACGCAGCTTCCCAGCCTGACCCTCTTTTTGCTGACCTTGGGAAAGACGGCGCAGCACGATGGCTGGTGGATCGCTCTCCTGGCGGCTGCAGCGTTTTTCGCGTTCTACCGATGGACCAAATCTGAAACCGGGGCAGGTATTATCGATCGCATCCGCATCGCGACTCCCGTGGTGGGACAGGTCTGGCTGAAATATCAGGTCGGCCTGTTTTCGCGTACCCTGTCGACCCTGCTTACCGGCGGCTTGCCCTTGGTGCCGAGCCTGGAAACCGCGGCCCGCTCCATTGATTCGCGGCAGATTGCGCGAGCGATCGCCACTTCCGTGGAGGGTGTCCGCGAGGGCAAGGGGCTTTCCCGCTCGCTTGAGGCCACAAAGGTCTTCCCCGAACTTTCCGTCGAGATGGTCGAGGTCGGCGAGTCGACGGGAGCCCTCCCACAGATGCTAAACTCGGTCGCCGAGTTCTTCGAAGAAGATGTTCAGACCTCCCTGGCCGCCATCATGAGCCTGATTGAACCGGTCATGCTCATTGTGATGGGAACCGTCGTCGTCTTCATCCTAATTGCGCTGTATGCGCCTATCTTTAGCCTGAGCGGAGTTGCCCGCTAGCGTCTTTCGACTTACTGCTGCTGCCCCGGAGAGTCCAACCCATATGGCCGCTACCGCACCGCCCGTCGCCAATCTCTACTCGAACGATCAGCTTTCCGAGCAGGAGCGCGCTCAACTGCTTGCCCGCCGATACCATGCCGAGTTCGTCGACTTGAAGAACTTTAAGATCCAGCACGATCTCTTCAAAACGGTACCGGTCGACATCATGTTTCGGTACAACTTCGTGCCCCTGGAACAAACGGGCAACAAGCTTGCTATCGCCGTTGCCGACCCGTCGAAATTGATGATGCTGGACGAGATTTCGGGCCTGCTCGGCACGCGCTTGGTGACCCGTGTCGCGACCCTCTCGCAGATCACCGATCTCCTGAAGAAGTCCGAACAGTCGCAGCGTGTGCTCGATGAAGCAACCGAGGGACTCGCGTTCGACGTGGTTGCGGGGGACGAGAACAGCGACGAAAATATCTCGATCGAGAAGCTGACGGGTGATGATGATATCTCCCCCATCATCCGGCTTGTCGACACCACGGTGTACACGGCCCTGGAGCGCCGTGCGTCGGATATCCACCTGGAAACCTACGACGACTCACTCCTGGTCAAGTACCGGATCGATGGCGTGCTTCAGCAGGCCATGGCGCCCATCGCCCGCGAGCATCACCAGACCATCCTCAGCCGCATCAAGGTCATGAGCGAGCTGGATATTGCCGAGCGCCGCGTGCCGCAGGACGGTCGTTTTCGCGTTCGCTACAAGGGCCGTCTGATTGATTTCCGTGTGAGCATTATGCCGACCGTGCATGGCGAAAACGCCGTGCTTCGCGTGCTGGATAAAGAGTCCATGAGCGAAAAGTTCGTCAAGCTCTCGCTCGATGTCGTCGGTTTCGATCCGGAAGACCTCCGTCGCTTTCGCCGCTACATCAAGGAGCCCTACGGCATGGTGCTGGTGACCGGCCCAACGGGTTCGGGTAAGACAACCACCCTGTATGCCGCGCTGAACGAGATCAAAAGCGAAGAAGACAAGATCATCACCATTGAGGATCCGGTCGAGTACCAGATCCGTGGCATCACGCAGATCCCGGTTAATGAAAAAAAGGGTCTCACCTTCGCCCGTGGCCTTCGCTCCATCCTCCGTCACGACCCTGACAAGATTCTCGTTGGCGAGATCCGCGATGCCGAAACCGCCCAGATCGCGATCAACTCCGCACTGACTGGTCACCTGGTTTTTACGACCGTTCACGCGAACAATGTCGTCGATGTGCTGGGACGTTTTCTGAACATGGGCGTCGAACCCTATAACTTTGTTTCCGCGCTGAACTGCATCCTGGCCCAGCGGCTCGTTCGCCAGATCTGCGACTTCTGCGCGACGGCGGTCACCTACTCCGACAGGGAACTTGTGGAAAACGGCCTGGAGCCTGCC
This sequence comes from uncultured Acidobacteriaceae bacterium, assembly GCA_964246625.1. Classification (GTDB taxonomy): domain Bacteria; phylum Acidobacteriota; class Terriglobia; order Terriglobales; family Acidobacteriaceae; genus Granulicella. The sequence goes on along the minus strand of CAXTRM010000175.1, from coordinate 5,340 downwards.
GACTGGCAGGGCTTCCGTTTTCGCGAGGGGACAGGCTGCATCGAATGCGGTGGTACGGGCTTCCGTGGGCGCTCCGCCATCCACGAACTGCTTGAGCTGGACGACGAGGTCCGTGAGATGCTGCTGGAAAAGCGGCCCGGCTCGGAAATCCGCAAGAAGGCCCGGGACAAGGGCATGAGCTTCCTGCGTGACTCTGCCTTGCAGCGCGTTCGGGCGGGCATCACGACCCTTCGCGAGATCAATAAGGTCACCTTTATCGAAGCTGGCCGCTAGAACATGCGGCTCCGATCTTGAACCTGCCCTGCGAGCACCATCGCTGAGATAACTAGTGTGCAGACAACGCAGGAGCTCGGTCAGACTCCTGTCCCAGCTCCTGCGCTCCAGCTATTTTACGTAGCGCTCGGCGTTGTCTGGTTGACTCGCTTCTGCTCTTCCGCTGGTGAAGATGGCTTGATCTCGGTTCCCGACTCGCCGCCCAGCCATTTGGGGTTTTGGGCCGTACCGTCAAAGATGTTCGTTGTCTTGAACGGTTCGTACTTGCCTGTCATTGCAGCTTGCTGCGTTTTGGCCAGAAAGGCCTGTCGTGCGTCGGCGGTCATCGGTTGAAAGGTCCTTGCAGCATCCAAGGCCTGCTGCAGGATTTCGGGCTTATCCATGCCCGTGATGACGACGCTTACGCCAGGTACGCTCAGGCCGTAATGGAGCGCTTGCACCGGGTCGATCGTCCCGGACTTCAGGATGTAGCCGTCGCCAAACGTTTTCATCGCCAGCACGCCGGTGCCATGCTTCTGCGCCACCGGGATGACTTGGTTGGTGAAGGAGCGGAAGTGGGCATCCATCGCGTTTACCGGCATCTGCACGCTATCGAACTTAAAGCCGTGCTGCTCGGCGACCTCAAACATCCTGAGATGAATGGCCGGATCCTTGTGGCCTGTGAAGCCGATAAAGCGAATCTTTCCGGCTTCGCGTGCTTTCATCGCTGCGTGAATTGCCCCATCCTCGGCGAAGATCCGATCCGGGTCCTCAAAGCGCAGGATCTCGTGGAATTGCACCAGATCGACTACGTCCGTGTTCAGCCGTCCCATGGACTGTTCCAGTTGCTTGTCGTAGTCCTTTGCCGTTCGCGCATCGATCTTGGTCATCAGGAGGACCTTATGGCGGTAGCCGTCCTTCAACGCCTGGCCCATTCGCACCTCGGAGATCCCATCGTTGTAGTCCCAGCAGTTGTCCATGAACGTGATGCCGTTATCGATGGCTGTGCGCACCAACTTGACCGCGTCCTGCTGTGTCGTTCCGGGGTCCTTTGCCAGGTGGAAGCCGCCCATGCCGATAGCGGAAACACGCTCCCCCGTGGTCCCTAGTTCGCGGTACACCATGCCCGGGTGTTCCGACCGCTTGGCAGGGGCCTCCTTCGAGGTGCGTCCTTCCGAGGAAGCATTCTGGGCCTGAGCGCTACCGCCAACGGCGGCTACTCCGGCGGCTGTGGCCGATTTCAAGAAATCGCGACGTTCCATAGGTGCTCCTCTGGGTCTTTGTGATGAGTCTGAAAACTGGGGTCGCTCATGAGTGTCGATCGATCTGCCTGAGCTTGAAACACGAACGCATCACCTGGTGCTGTGCCCTGATTGCCTCGTAAGCGGGCTTTCAATCGCCGCATGTACATACAAGGCCCTGATTGACGATCAAAGAAGCAGGCTTCACATTCGGTCCTTTACAGACGGATGGCAGCGAACGGGACCGCGTTGTACCTTGCCGCAAGGGAGCCCGGGAACACCTGGAGGAGGGCCGGCTAAGTGCCTTGGCGGTTCGGCCAAGTACCTTGCTGCCCCAAAGGTGGCAGTGACCACCTGGCGTTTCTGGCGTCCAAACAGGCAGCACTGCCCACATAGGGGAGCCTGCACGTTACTCTAGTGAAGAGCCCACATGAACCTGCTCCCCCATGCCTCCGGCCGACCACGTCTTGCCTGTGAAATCTTTCCAGGGGGCGTTGTGGCTGGACGATCGCCGGAACCAGGCCTGCCGTTGTCGGCGGTTGCCCGCGCCGAGTTCGCACCCGAGGCGGTTGTACCCAGCCTGAAGCCCGGCAATGTCGCTGATCGTGTCGCGGTGATCGCGGCCCTGCGACGGTGTCTCGAAGCGGTGGGCATGCGGGCCAACGCCCGTAACAGCGACCTCACCCTGGTCATTCCTGACGCTGCCGTCCGCGTGCTGCTTCTGGACTTCGACGCCTTGCCAAGTAAACTCTCCGAAGCACTGCCCATCGTTCGGTTTCGTTTGAAGAAGCTCGTTCCCTTCGATACAGACGATGCCATGGTCAGCTTCCAAACGTTAAGCACAAGTCGCTCCATGATCCGGGTGCTCGCCGTTACCACACCCAGGGACGTGCTGAGCGAGTACGCTGGCTGCCCTTGCGGCCCTGGAAGAGGGCGAAGGCGCTGTGCTTGTCGTTAACGCGCATACTGTCGGCGTCACCACAGCGATCGTGCGCAGCGGAATCGTTTTACTCCATCGTTCGGTCGAACTGACCGAGTTTGCCTCCCCTACGCCGGCCAACATGCCCGCTGCTCTGTTTCAACCCAGCCCCAAGGGCGAAGCGTTGCTTCCGTTGGTCGACCCGGACGCTACCCAGGCTGAGTGGGCAGCACAGGAGCCGCTTCCACAGTTCGGCCGCAACCCTTACACGGACCAGGTGACGAGCGAAGAAGCAGCGCAGAACGAGGACGGCTTTACCGGGTCCCAGGCGCCGGCGTCCCCTCGGACGGAGACTCGAGGAGTGACGAACGGGGGTCGCGCCTCGCACGGTGCGGGGCAGATTGACATGTACGCCGCGGAAGAGTCCCTGAGTCGATTGCCCTATGCGTCTGCCATGCTGCAGCAGGAACTCGACGCGCAGTTGCATAACTCCCCTTATCTGGCCCCCAGCGCGGAAGATACTCTGAGCCGCAGTGGCGCTCGCGAAAGCCTGGAAGCGATGTCTTCTCCAGGACCCGAACCTGACGTGCCAGTGCACACGCTGGCTCCGGACGCCCGGGAAGAGGAGATTGCCCGGGCCGTTTCTGTCGCGATCGCGTTTTTTGAGGACACGCTCGCTGCGGCGCCCCCGGTGGTGCTAAGTGCAGGGCCGGTCGGCGCCGAGGCACTAGGGCGAACCCTCAGGCATCAGGGTCTTCTGCAGGAGAGTACGGTCCAGGTACGGGAACTTGTGGACAACTCAGCCCTTGCTGCTACTGCAACGACGTCTCAGGTACCGCGCAGCTGGCTTGCCGGAGTGACGGGGGCGCTAAAGAGTTAGCCATGCGCGTTCAGGTCAATCTCGCCACCCGGCCCTTTGTTGAGCTTCGATCCTTCTTCCTACGCCTGCGGTTGATCATGGCAGCACTCGCCCTGGCCGGGCTCATGATCGCAGTGGCAGCTCACATCCTTAGTAAAAAGGCCGCCACGCAGCAAGGGGAACTGGACCGGCTTCGCAACCAGACGATCCGTGTGCAGCAGGCCAAGCTGCACACGGAGCAGCGTATGCGGGATCCCGTGAACGCGCGCGTGCTGGACCGTGCCCACTTCCTGAACGCCCTGTTCCTGCGCAAGAGCTTTTCCTGGACTGCAGTCATGATGGATCTGGAAAATGTGCTCCCGAACGGTGTGCAGGTGACCTCCATCGAGCCTCAGGTATCTCCGGATGGAACAGTTGGGATACGGTTACGAGTTGCTGGCGAGCGTGCCAATGCCGTGCAGCTTGTGCGGAATCTGGAGCGGTCGCGCCGCTTCCTTCGGCCACGGCTTACCGGGGAAGCCTCGCAACTGAAGGAAAACGGCAATCCTAACGCACAACGTCAGCTGCCCGCCGCAGCACCCCAGGGGCCGACGGCGCCGGCCGGCGTCGAGTTTGACATCCTTGCCGAGTACAACCCGCTCCCGGTAGGGGAAGCGTACCCCGCCGGGCATGGGCATCCCGCAGCTGCGGGACACCCAAGCACACCATCGGTCGAACCCGGGCCGGCGGCGATCCGGCGCGGAGCAAGCAACCGGGCCAGAGGGTACCCTGCTGACGGAGTACAGCTGAAGCCGTATCGCCGTGGCGGATCGCAGTCCGGATTGCCGACTCCGTCCGCCCCGACCCAGCCGGGAGGTCAATCATGAGTACCGCTGTCGTTCTGCCTCCTCCAAACAGCTCCTCCGTTCTGCGGCGTGTACCCCGTCTCACGGCACGCGCGCGGCAGCTGCTCACCGCCGTGAACCTCCACTTCGCCGGCGTCGCTGCTCTTGCCGTTTTGGACATTTTCCTCCTCGCCCACCTGGTATTCACCTGGCAGGCGGTCAACGCCAGTGACCAGGGCGCTATTACGCAGCAGCGAACGACTCTGATGGCAGCAAACATTGCGGGCCGGCCCTTGCTGGGCATCGATCAGAAGCTGGTGGATTCCACGACGCAGGCTGACAGCTTCTACGTGCATCGCCTGCCACACGCCTTTTCGCAGGTACTTACAGAGCTAGGAACCCTCACCTCGCGGGAAGGGGTTCGCCTGAGCCGCGTGCAATATGGGTACACCCCGGTTCTGAGCGGTCCCTCGGCCCTCACCGAGGTGCGTATGGACGCGTCGATCGCAGGCGAGTACCGATCGGTCATCGGAGCCATCAATGCGATCGAGCGAGACCACCTGTTCTTCACCATAAGCAGCATTACTCTGACCGGTCAG
>CAXTRM010000175.1:0-636 GCA_964246625.1 uncultured Acidobacteriaceae bacterium | reverse complement strand
GTCAGCAGACAGGCCAGGTAAACCTTCGTCTCCGTCTCACGACCTATCTCCGTGCAGCAGGTCCGGACGAGGTCGCAGGAGAGGCGCCGGCGAACATCGTTGCGCAACCTGATCCTTCGGAAGCTCCGGCCGGAGGTGCGCAGTGAAGGCCGGCGCTGAGAATCGGAGGAAAACAATCACCCTTGGGGTGCTCGCGGCAGTTGCGTTCTGCGGCATTGTTTATAACGTCTACTCGCTCTTCGATAGCGGCCCAACCACACCCCCGCCGACGATCGCTCCGGTCAGCACCACACCTGCCGTGAGGTCGCCGTCCGCAGAGAGCGCGAGCACCCAGAACACACGGCAAGGCGCATCGGGGGCTATCCCGGGTGTGGCCGCACAGAAAATCGCAAGCAGCGCGTCCAGCCTGGATCCTACCCTGGATCAGGCAGCAATGTTGCGCACTGAAAGCCTGATGTACTCCGGCTCCGGGCGCAACATCTTCTCGGCAAGCTACGTTGCCCCGGCCGTGTCTCTTCCGAGGAACGTGCCGCCGCCGCGTCCTGTCGCTCCCCGGCCCGTGATGCCCGTGTACACCGGCCCACAACCGCCTCCCCCCCTCCCCCTGCGCTTCTTCGGCACCGCTCAGCGCGGATC
>CAXTRM010000174.1:0-7783 GCA_964246625.1 uncultured Acidobacteriaceae bacterium | reverse complement strand
CTGACCCGACCTCGTCGTTCACGGAGCGGAACGCGATCGCGCTGGTCGGCCTCGTTCAGGTCCAAGCACGTCGAACGGGCACCGCATTGCATATGCAATACCGATGGCAGCCAGACCGCACATTGACCCAGGTAGATGAGTACGATGCAGCGCCGCAAGATGCGTACCTTGGCCTGCGCTTTCAACAGAAGCTCTGGGCGGGTCGCAGATTGCGCAATCTGAATGCGGTTTTGGAGGCCACGAATCTGCTTGCTGAGGGATACGAACCAGTTCTGGGCTCAGACGGTCAAACCTGGTTCCTGGCACAGGTGCCACGCAGTTTGCAAGGTGGACTTGCCTTTAGCTTCTAGGCGCACCCAGAAAGTTAATCGACAAAAGTAATCAAAATTTCGACACCGACAAACGCCAGGATCCCCTGTTCCTACGCTAAAGTGGTACGAGATTACAACGAATGTCCGGAACTAGGTCGGCTTTCGCGACCTATACTTCGGTTATTCCGCAGCAAGGGGACAAGTATGTCGCAACGGGTCCGCAGGCGCAGGTCCAGCCGCAAAAGAACGACCCGCTGGATTGTCACGGCAGTTGTACTTTGTTCGACGTTGAGTTGCGTGGCTCCCGTGCTATACGCGTCTGACTGCAGCCGCTGGATTGCGGAATATAAGCAAGGCATCCTGCAGCGTCGAGCGGCCCGCCGGCTGAGGGCTGCCAAATACCGTCTGACCGCGCTGGTGCATTCTCCTCAGCCTCCTCATCGGCATCCGGCAAGACGGCCCATGGGACCGTTGGAGGCTCTGCATCGCTTCCAGATCGACTGTGGCGACCTGGAAACCCCGCTCTCAAGTCCAAAGACACCTATCTTCCCTCTTGTTCCAGCACCGTTGATCGTGGAGTTCCCTGAACTGCCTCCTCCGGTCCTGCCGATGCCGGCACTTACCCAGGTAGCTCAGGAAGTGCCGCCCTTGGCTGACGTGCCTACGACCGTGACTCCTGTCGAGAGCGTTCCTGTACCCGGTCCGGTCCCTGAGCCAGGCACCCTGTTGCTGACGCTTTCGGGGGCTGCGGTCTCTTTGGCTGTCAGCCGGCGCCAGGGCATCGCTCGTCAGCAGGCTTAAGTACAGATAAGAAAGGCCTGCGTATGCGCAGGCCTTTTCTTATGCACTTATTCTAGAAATCGTTACAGGGCACCAGTTCCGCTCAGAGTTTGGGTGATGCCGTTCAGGGAGGCAGTTGCATCTGTGCGCTGGTTCTGATGCGCGAGTACCTCGCTTAGCTCCCGGGCGATGATTTGACGAAGGGCAGGAGAGTCTGGATCGGCGAGGCGGGTCTCCCGCAAGAATGTTTCCCGACTCAGATAATCGGTGTTGTAAGACGCTTCCAGTAATGTTTTGCCCTGAGGCTCCGCGTAGGCCACGTACTGCTTCCACCCTTCTTCTCCGCAAACCATGACAAAGTGCCAGTTCTCCGGGGCGTGCAGGCTTGCGGCGAGAACGCGGACGCTTTGCATCTTCGCGGCGCATGCTGCCCGTTCCTTCTGTGAAAGATGGTCAAGATCACCGCCAAGGCAGAAACGTGTTTGAGCCAGGGCTGAGGTTGAGACAAGAGCGGCAGAGAGAGTTACAGCAGACAGGATCCTGTTGAGCGTCATGCTTCAGTCCTTGTTCCTAAGCGTTGGACTGAGTGTAGGGTTGACCAACTGGGTTCGCTTTCCCCCGTTGGCGGTACCGGGGCGCTCTTAAGCAGCAAATATGCGTTACTATATGCGCGTTTCACGTTACCTTGTGTCCCCTTCACGTACACGACGGCTTTTCTTAATAGCGGTGTGTTGAAGGTAAAAGAGGGAACGGCCGAAGCCGTCCCCTCTTTGCGGATCAGGTCTATGAAGAGTTAGCAGCGTACGATGTTCTCTGCAGAAAGCCCCTTGGTGGCGTTGCGGGAATCCACCACGAGCTGTGCTTCCTGAACAATACGAGGGTAGTCGTAATCTGAATGGTCCGTTACGATCAGCACGCAGTCGTACTGCCCAAGGTTCTCTAGCGGGGTTGAGCTCATGTTCAGGTTGTAGTGGCGACCTCGACCCACCGTGGGATGGTAGGGATCGTTGTAGAGTACCTCCGCCCCTTCCTTCCTCAGAAGTTCGATGATGGTCAATGAGGGCGATTCGCGAAGATCGTCGATATCTTTCTTGTACGACATACCGAGCATCAGGACACGTGAGCCATTAAGTGGCTTCTTATGAGTGTTCAGGGCCTTTGCTACCTGCTGTACGACGAATTCAGGCATCGCCTCGTTTACTTCGCCTGCGAGTTCGATGAAGCGGGTATTGAAGTCGTACTCTTTTGCCTTCCAGGAAAGGTAGAAGGGATCGATGGGGATGCAGTGGCCGCCAAGACCTGGTCCGGGGTAAAAGGCGTGAAAGCCGAACGGCTTCGTCGCGGCAGCTGCAATGACCTCCCAGATATCGATACCCATCCGCAAGGAGAGCACCTTGAGCTCGTTCACAAGGGCGATATTCACGCAGCGATAGATGTTCTCAAGCAGCTTCGTCATCTCCGCTGCCTGCGTTGTCGACACGCGAACAGCCCGGGTAAAGATGGCTTCATAGAGGGTTGCAGCCATCTCGGCGGCAACGGTGTCGTGCCCGCCTACGACCTTGGGAATGTCTCGCCTTGCAACATCAGTGTTCCCTGGATCTTCGCGCTCGGGCGAGAAAGCAACGTAGAAAAAGGGACCCTCTGCCGGGTCGGCGTTGGTATGCGCCTTCAGGTGGGCGCCGTTACCTGCTTCCAGAAGGGGAATCAGGACATCCTGTGTCGTTCCTGGATAGGTGGTGCTTTCCAGAACAATCAGCTGCCCATCCTGCAGCCAGGGAGCCACAGCTCGACCTGTCGCCTCGATGTAACTAAGATCCGGCTCACGGTGTCCTGTCAGCGGGGTGGGAACGCAAAGAATGATTGCGTCCTGATCACGCAGACCGGCAAAGTCCGAAGTTGCGGCGAAGCCCTGCGTCTTCGCTTGTTGAATCTCTTCGGCAGGGATCCTGTAAATGTACGAGCGACCTGCCTGTAAATCCTCTACCTTGCGCGTGTCTATATCGAATCCTGTAACGCGAAAGCCGGCATCTGCGAGCAGCAGGGAGAGAGGAAGCCCAACATAGCCAAGACCGATAACACCGATCCTGGCGGTACGGGCCTTCAGGCGATCTAAACGTTCGGACGTAAGGGAAGGTGTGTCTTGAAGGGTCTCTGGAGGCATGTCGTCGTCAATTATTGCACCGGATCTTTGAGTTTCCGACTCCGTTGCTGTGGCATACTCTGATCGCATCAGGGCAGAGGCTCGGTGGGAAGCTGTAGACCAGCAAACCCAAATGGGGGATAGCGGCTCGAGGCCAAACAGAGTCAGCTTGTATGCGGCAGATCGTGTTCAGCAAACATGAGCTTGCCCGAAAGTGGAGGAAAGATGGCGCGTTATCTCATTACAGGTATTGCCGGCTTTATCGGCTCTACACTTGCTCACGCCCTGGTAGAGCAAGGGCATACGGTGCAGGGAATCGACAATTTGTCGACCGGCCGCATGGAGAACATCGAAGATATCCTTTCCTCCATTACCTTTCAGCGAGCAGATCTGCAGGATCTGGTCGCCATGCGCACAGCTTGTGAAGGCGTTGACTTCGTCCTGCATCAGGCTGCTCTAGCGTCGGTTCCAAGGTCAGTAAAGGATCCGGTCGCATCTCACGAATCCAATGTGAACGGAACGCTGAATCTGCTGCTTGCGGCGCGAGATGCCGGGGTCAAGCGGCTGGTCTATGCGGCTTCCTCGTCCGCCTATGGAGACCAGGAAGGCCAGGCAAAACAGGAAGAGATGACTCCCCGGCCATTGTCTCCCTATGCTGTGCAAAAGCTTGCGTGTGAGCACTACATTCAGGCGTTCTGCCGGGTGTATGGCATGGAAGGGGTTTGTCTGCGCTATTTCAATATCTTCGGGCCACGCCAGGCGGCGGATTCGCCTTACTCCGGCGTGATTGCCCAGTTCATCTACAAGATGCTGGCTGGCGAAGTTCCGACCATCAACGGCGATGGCACAGTAAGTCGCGACTTTACGTATGTCGACAACGCGGTGCAGGCGAATCTGCGGGCGTGTCATGCACCGAAAGAGATCGCTACGGGAAGGGTCTTCAACGTCGGAACAGGACATAGCCACACATTGAACGATCTCTATGAGGAACTTGCGTTGATCCTGAGCTGCCCAGCGCGACCGATCTACGGCGCTGTGCGCGCAGGTGACATTCCCCACTCGCTGGCAGACATCTCTCGTGCACGTCGCGAGTTGGGCTATGAACCCCTGGTGGACTTCAAGACAGGTCTGTCACGAACAGCGGCCTGGTATGTGGAACAGGCTGCCGCCAGTCTTGTTACGGCGTAGTTGAAGGCCGGCTGGAAGCGAAAGGAAAAGGGCGCGCTCGCGAGCGCGCCCTTTCTTGATGTGTCGAAGCAAATGTAAACGCGGGCTGCTACTGAGCGCCACGTCGGCGCAAGATGGTCTTGACAGTTTCAAACATGATCAGCATGTCCAGCCCCAGGGAGGCATGTTTGATGTAGTACAGGTCGTATTCCAGCTTCTCTTTTGCCTCAGCCATCGTGGCGCCATAGCCGTAACGAACCTGAGCCCAGCCCGTAAGTCCCGGCCGGATCAGGTGCCTTAAGTAGTAGAAGGGCAGGTGCTCGGAGAGCATGGGAACGAACTCCGGTCGCTCGGGCCGAGGCCCCACAAAGCCCATATCCCCTTTCAGAACATTCCAAAGCTGGGGAATCTCGTCTACCCGCGTCTTCCTCATAAACATTCCCCACCGTGTCACGCGAGGGTCATTCTTTGTTGCCCACTTTGCACCGCCGGCTTCAGCGTTGGTGAACATCGAGCGGAACTTGTACACGTAGAAGTTCTTGCCGCCCATGCCGACGCGAGTTTGACGAAAGAAAATGGGACCTGAAGATGTGCACTTCACAAGGAGAGCCACAATGGGGAAGAAGGGAAGAAAGAGCAGCAGCCCGATGCCAGCGACGATCATCGAGACGAGCTGACGTGTGAATTGCTGCCACCTGTTGATCCGGAAGCCATCACTGTACAGAAAGTTACTGGGTCGTAAGCCGTTCAGCTGGATCTTGCCGGAGAGCCGCTCATTCAGGTCGTTCGCCCGCTCGACCGTAAACCCTGCAAAACGAAGATTGAGAAGCTCTTGAACCGGTAGTTCGTCGCGAGCATCCTCAACCGCGATGATGATGCGGTGAACCGGCGGGCGAGAGGTCTCTATGCGTGCAAGTTCGTCGATCCAGATCTGTTTCCGATCGGGTTTGCTGAAATCGTGAACATCGCGCCAGTCGACAACCTCCATGCCCAGCTCACGCCGGGTCCGTAGGCAATCGACGACCCCGTTTGCGGTAGCCCCGGATCCCAGCACATACACACGCTCTCGAAAGAGGGTATACCCGACGATCTGGTCGTAGAAGCGGCGCCAACCAATCAGAGCAGGCGTGAGAATGACGAAGGCGAGCGCGTATACATACTGCGCAATCGCAAATTGCGGATATACCTTGATCAGCGCAGAAAGAAGAAAGCAGTCGAACGCAAGAACAAGCAGGATGCGGAAGTAGATTTCCAGCGGAGCTGAAACGATCTGTGGTTCGTAGAGGTCGAAGTAGTACGAGAAGATCAAGCTTGCTACAGTGATCCCCGCGATCTTTGCGTAGCCATCTTGGTAGTTCAGCGCGATGTAGGTATCCGGTCCGAGCAGCGCGCCAGTGGCGAGCAGGAAGCACCCACTTACCAGGATGGCTTCGCTCAGGAGCAGGACAACAGTCCTGGTCGGATAGTAAACGTTTAGGAAACGAATCATGTTGGGGGTAAACTCCGGCTACGCTTCCGGTTTATAAGCTTCGTACCCGCCGTAGTAATCCCCTTTTAGCGGCAGCTTCCTCACGGCGTTCAACACAAAACCCAGGACGGGTGTCGTTTTGAACTGCGCTTGGGCCTGCTGGGCTGTTTTGAACTTCGTGGTACCCTCTCGTGCCACAAGGAGTACACCGTTACAGGCACGTGCCAGGCTGACCGCGTCTGCGACAAGGTTGACAGGAGAAGAATCGACAAAGATCCAGTCAAACCAGGTACCCGCAGTGGTGATCAACTCCGGAAAGCGCGGGTGGGAGGCCAGGTCGCCGGCATTTTCCGCTTCGCTGCCGCCGGCGATAAAGGTTAGCGCCGCAAGTCCTGGGTGGACCGTGCTGGGTGTGCCGACGTTCTCGCAACGCTGCATGACCTCCAACAGAGTTTTGGTTCCGGAAAGGTAGTCGCTCAGCCCGGGTTCCTTTGTGGTACCCAGCACCTTGTGCAACGAGCTGCGGCGCATGTCCCCATCGATGAGCAGGACGCGGTTGGCTTTGTGGCGAGAGAAGGAAAGAGCCAGATTCAGCGTAACGAAGCTCTTGCCTTCGCCAGGCAAGCCACTGCTGATCAGAAGCGTCTTGAGCGGAGCCGCATCCCGGGCTTCAAAGATGTGCGACCGGAGGCTGCGGAACTGTTCCAGATGAGGACCACGCTCGCCAAGAGCAGGGAGGTAGGGAAGCAACGGTGTCCAGCGGAGTCGGGGCACTTCAGAAAAGTCGATCGGTGCGAGCAGATGGCCGAGAGCTTCATCCGAGGTCCGGGAGGGCTCGACATAGGTGGGGCCAAGCGGGTCCAACTCAGGCTCAGGAAGATCCATGAGCTCGGGGTTCAAGATACTCTGTACCGCACGGGCGGCTGTAGCCTCAGAGGACTGATCCCCGGTTGAAACAGTCCGTTCTAACTCGGCGCGAAGAAGCGCTTCATAGATTTTGCTCATGGTATCTGCCTCTTCGGAAGTTCAGTAGAGATGGCAGCAGGCTCGGAGGCCGCAGTCGTTGTTCGAGAGCTCGCATTGTGTGGGCCAGGTAGCAGTCCTTCTCCGGATGCAGTCGGGTCGTAGAGCATCGAAAGGTCGTCCTCCAAGTTCAGATCCTGGATTGCTGCATATGCAACGCTGGCCGGTACCTGCCGGAACTGATCGACATAGGCGAAGATCAGTGCGTTCTCACAGATCAGGTTGATCAGTCGGGGGATGCCGCGACTCGCTCGATGAATCAACTCGATAGCTTCAGGAAGGAAGATCTCTGCAGTGGTTCCTGCAATCCGAAGACGGCCGGTGATGTAGTCCGCAGTTTGCGCAACGCTGAGCGGCTTTGTTCGGCACCAAAGGGCGATGCGCTGGCGCAGTTGACGCACACTGGGCTGGCGTAATTTGGCTTCTAGCTCGGGCTGACCAGAGAGAACGATCTGTGCCAGCTTTTGCGAGGAAGTCTCCAGATTAGTCAGGAGCCGGATCTCTTCCAGCAGCTCCCATGGGCAGTTCTGCGCCTCATCGACAACGATGACGCAGATTTCTCCATCCCGGTAGCGGTCGATCAACCAACGGTTCAATTGGATGATCATGCTCGCCTTGTTGCGGCTCACCGGGGTCAGGCCGAAGTCAGCCAGAACAAACTCAAGGAAATCGAGGATTTCCAGCCGGGGATTAAAAATGAACGCGCTATGCACCCGGGTCCGGTGCAGGGCATTCAGGGTATGGCGGAGCAGCGTCGTCTTTCCTGTGCCAACCTCTCCGGTCAACACCATGAAGCCTTTACGCGACGCGATCCCATGTTGCAAGCAGGCCAGGGCCTCCCGTGTATGAGGCATCATGCACAGGAACCTGGGATCAGGGTTGATCGTAAAAGGC
>CAXTRM010000173.1:3643-7822 GCA_964246625.1 uncultured Acidobacteriaceae bacterium | reverse complement strand
GTTGGGGCGACAAGGAAGAGGCCAGATGATGGAACAGAGCGCGGCTCCGCCGGCCGAGACAGCTGAGAGCACCCCACGCGAGAGCGCGGCAAAGGTGCGGGAGGCTGAAACCGAGACGCCACTGGAGGCCATTGCGTCGATGGCCTTTGTGCTGGTGATCGGCCTGTTCATCTTTGGCTTCATCTTCCAGAACTTCGAGATTCCTTCCGCGTCGATGGAGGATACGCTGCTGATCGGCGACCACGTGGTGGTGGACCGTACCACGCTCTCGCCACCCTCGAGGTGGGCGCCCTTTGTGCACTACCGGCCGGTACGGCGCGGCGACATCATCGTGTTTTTGAAGCCGAATCCGGAGACACCGGACCTGATCCTGGTGAAGCGCGCCATTGGGCTGCCTGGCGACCGCATTCACCTGCAGCACGGCACCGTGTACATCAACGGCGTGGCCCAAACCGAGCCGTATGCCCTGCAACCGCGGGACGACAACAATCCGCAGCACGCCTATGAGCACTCCAGGGACGACTTCCCGGCTGACATCCCCGACATTCAGGAGGCGTCCACGATAAACCACGCCGCGGTATGGGCGGAAAACCTGCCTTCGCACGTGGTGAACGGGGAGATCGTGGTGCCACCGGGAAAGGTGTTTGCGATGGGCGACAACCGGACCGAAAGCCTGGATAGCCGGTACTGGGGCTTTGTGCCGATGGAAAATATCGAAGGCCGCCCCATGTTTGTGTACTGGTCTTTCAAGACGCCCGCCGACCAGGAAGACAAGACGAGCCTGGGGGAGCGCATCTCCTTTTTCACGCATGAGCTGACGCACTTCCTTACCCAAACCCGATGGAGCCGTACCTTCCACGTAACGCGCTGAGATCGCGATACCTGTTCCGGGCCCCTTCAGCTTCCGACATGCACCTGCCTTCGCCAGAGATCGATGCTTTCCCGCTGGACGCCGTGGCGGAGCCAGCTTTGCGCGCCCCTACCTGGCGTCGGCGACTGTTGTGGACAAGTGGGGCGGCGCTGCTGCTGGCGTTGCTGATCCTGACGCCGCCGTTGGTGAACGCCAACCGGTACCGCGGCAAGATCGCCGAGTCCATGAGCAAAAGCCTGGGCCGGCCGGTGCACCTGGACAATGTGTCGCTTCACCTGCTGCCGGTGCCGGGCTTTACGCTGCAAAACCTGGTGGTGAGCGAAGACCCGGCCTTTGGGGCGGAGCCGACAATCCGGGCGATGACGGTGGAGGCGACCCTGCGGGTCAGCTCTCTGTGGCATCGGCCGGTGGAGTTTTCTACGGTGCGCTTTGTGGACCCGAGCGTAAACCTGGTGCGTAACGCCGGGGGTCGCTGGAACCTGTCCGACGTGTTGCTCAATGCATCGCATGTGCAGAGCGCGCCCACGGCGCAGCGCAAGGCCGGCCCGAAGCCTCGCTTCCCTTACATTGAGGCCACAGGTGGCCGGGTCAACATCAAGTTCGGCCCGGAAAAGCTGCCTTTCTCCCTGACCGAAGCGGATTTTGCGCTTTGGCTGCCCTCCTCCCAGCAATGGCGGGTGCGCCTGGTGGGGCACCCCGTACGAACCGACACGAACATCACCGATCCGGGGAACGTGCGGATTGAAGGCGAGCTACGCCACGCGGCGACCGCGGCGCAGGTGCCGGTGCACTTTACCGCAAGCTGGCACGATGCACCCCTGGGCGAGGTGTCGAGCATCCTGACCGGGGCCGATTGGGGTTGGCGCGGTGCGCTGAACGTGGATGCCACGCTGGATGGAACGCTTGGTGGCGCCCAGGTGGGGAGCAAGGTCACGGTGGGCGGCCTCAGGCGGGCAGAGTTCTTTCCCGCCCGGACGCTGGATCTCCAGGTCACCTGCGGATCGGGATTCACCCTGCATCCGGCAACCATGACCGAGTTTCAATGCAGCTTGCCGACTGGCGCACCGGAGCCGTTGGTGTTGCACGCCCCCACGGTGCACCTGCAGAACATCAAGGCAACGGAAGGCTCGTTGGAGGGCGCGGGGGTTCCGATGCGCTGGGCGCTGCTGTGGGCCGCGATGTTTTCCCCACGGGTGCCGACAGCGCTGCCCTCGCAGGGAACGCTGGATGTGAACCTGAGGCGTACCGCGCCAGGGGCAGCGCCGCCCGCTGCCTTTGTGCCGGACCGCAGTGCCAAGGGGAGGAGGGCCGCGCGACGCGCTGGGCCACCCGTGGCGACGTCGCCATGGACCGGCTCGCTCCTGCTGAAGCTGCCCATCCCCTCGCAAGAAGGGGCAGCCCCGGGCGTGAACGTGCTGGCGTGGACGGTCGTCCCTTCCCTGGCCGAAGGGAGGCCCACGCTCCGGCTGACGCCCACGCCTGTGATCCTGGGCGCAGGCGGACCCGTGGTGGTAAGCGGTCAGGTACAGGAACGGGGCTACAGCTTCAATGTCTCAGGCACGACGCCGACGGGTGCCCTGTTCGCGCCTGTACGCTACCTGCCCGAGCTCGGGGACGGACTGGAAGCGGTGCTGCCCACCCTGCCAGCCGGGGCCGAGCCAACGCGGTTGCAATTTTCCTGCAGCCGGACCTGGGGTCAGGCGCAGATCTGCACGGGCGGCACGGCCGCCGGAGCACCTGTAGGGAACACGGGCACGGTGAACGGACCGCAGGCGCAGCCGCTCCCTTCTTTGGCGCCGAACCTGTCTCCTCTGAAGTAAACGCCGCCGGAGCTTCAGGCTGTCGCTGATCGTTCTACGCGCTCACCTCGCGCGGCAAGGCTTCAGGGCTTGGGCGTCGATGCCCCGAGTTGACGGATGTGGATGCCCGAGCGCAGCTCGGGGGTGCTGCCATCGTTGACCTGGACCTCTGTCGGGGCAGTCTCGACCAGAATGCGCTGTGTGGTCTGGCCGAAGCCCGGGATGCGCATGCGTTGCGAGGTGCTGAACTGCCCGGAGCGCACAGTCACGGGCACATCGGCGACGGCTGCCCCTTCGTTTTTGACAGTGATCGCGGTCAAGATGCCCGTGTTGTGGCCGGGGCCCGCCGGGGTGGGACTTGTTTCGACGCCAGTAATGCTGAGGTCGGGCAGCCCGCGGTCACGAAGGACCCAGTCCTGGAAAAACCAGCCAAGATCTTTGCCGCTTTGCCGCTCAAGGAGGTGTTCCAGGGCGGTCGCCTGGGCGTCGGCGCTGGTGTGCGAGGCAGGCTGCACCCTCCATGCCGCCAAAGCGGAGCGCAGGGCCTTGTCTCCGGCGAGGTCGCGCAACATCCACCAGACCGCGGCGGCTTTGCGCCGGTAGTAGAGCTCATCGGAGGCTGCCACGAGGGGCTGACCCGGCGGTGTGTCCGATGCAGAAGCGAACTCCGGTTCGGCCAGGGCCACGGGCTGGAGCAGATCGGCGAGCTGGTTCAGCGCGGCCCCGCGGCCTGTTTCGCGCTCCACCCAAAGCAGGGCAAAGAACTGGGCGAGCCCCTCATCCATCCAGGGCTGCCCGGTTTGCACCCAGCCGTGCGCCAGGCTGTACACCAGGGCGGGCGCTTCCGGCGAAGTTTCGAGCGTGGCGGCGGGCGCAACCAGCAACGGGCCGTCCTGGAATGGCTGCCCGGCGTGATCCAGCAGGGTGACCGCAGAAAGCGGGCGAGGCCCTAACCAATCGACAAGGAGGCTGGCGGCGTGATCCGCGGCAGCTGCCAGCCCCGGCGCGAGAGCGGCATCCGCTGAGACCAGGGCCAGAACCGGGCCGTCGGCGGCGGCCGCGACAGGGGCAGGAGCGACAGCGGCAGGAGCGACAGGCGGAGCAGACGGGGCGGGGTCCGGGTTCGAGCTGCTGACGCCTCCTGCCGGCGGCTCCGGGGCTGCTGGAACGGGGGTGTTGTCCTCCCCAAGCAGCGTTTCCGGCTGCGCGATCACGAACAGGCTGGGAACGCGAAACCCCAGCGGCTCGGCGGAAAACTCAGCGGTGGCGATGCCGGCGCCGGTGGCGGTGGGGGCGTTCGGGTCGTCGGCCAGCGCCTTGAGCACGGCACGCCGGCCACAGAAGTAGGCGGCCACGGGGGGCTCACCGCTGTACTCGACGCCAAGGCGAAGCCGGACGCTGGCATCCTGCTCGCGCTGCCGCTTGCGGCCGACCGCGAGGAAGAGCGAGTTGCCGTCCGCGAGAAACAGCTGCGGTGAGGCCACAGGGTACCAGAGCACATCGCCAAAG
>CAXTRM010000173.1:0-3633 GCA_964246625.1 uncultured Acidobacteriaceae bacterium | reverse complement strand
GTCCATGCGGGGCTGATGGCGTCCCAGTCGGACTGGCGCTGTTGACTGGCGCTGGCGCCCAACCGGGCAAGCCGGCCGCCATCCGGCGCCAGCGAGCCCTCATAGAACAGGTCCAGGGAGGCTGAGGCTCCAGGGGCCAACGGCGCAGGCAACACAAGAACGGCCTCGGTAGCGGCCCCCGTATAGTCGGTGTCGGTTTCGACCCGATGCTGCGCCAGCTGGAGCGGGATGCGATGGGTGCCGTCAAGCAGCGTCGCGGTCTGCCACTGGAGCGTGGACGAGATCTGCAAAGGCAGCTGGTGCAGGGGGACCTTGCCGTCATTGCGCAGGGTGAGGCGGGCCCGAACGGTCAGACCGGAGCGTTCGAGGTTCAGGCGGGCGTCCAGGTCGTAGCCTGTCGCCGTGAGCGCCTCGCGGGCGGTGGCGGACATGGCCACCCTGGCGTCCTCGGCCGGAACAGCGGCGGGGGACGGCGCATGTGGCTCGCCTCCCTCGCTGGCAGGAAGCGAGGACGGCGGCTCCCCGTGGCTTTGGATGAGGATCTGTCCGTGCGGCACGGGCGGCGGGAGCGGCGCGTCCTGGGGATCGGTCGTGGGAGCCGAGGTTTGCGCAAACAGGCTGCCGGCACACAGCACGGGGACGCAAAGGCGAAAAAGGAGGAAAAACCGCAACGGGAACGCCTGTCTCAAGAGCCGAGACCCTTTTGCGGCCTCCGCTGTTTGGACGCGGCTGGAGCCTCGGGGCGAGCCGACGGGGCGCGGCGCTGGCGCATGGCCTCAAACAGGACCACGGCCCCGGCCACGGAGACATTGAGGGACGACACACTGCCCGCCATGGGGATGCGGAGCAGAAAATCGCAGGTGCGCTTCACCAGCTCATGCAGTCCCGTACCTTCGGAGCCCAGCACCAGGCAACAGTCGGCCTGGAAGTCGAAGTCGGTATAGACGGGGTCGCCCCGCTCGTCCAGGCCGACGATCCAGATGCCGGCCTTCTTCATGGTCTCAAGCGCCCGGGTGAGGTTGGTAACGCGGGCGAGGCGCACATGTTCGCTGGCACCCGCGGAGCTTTTGGCGACGGTGGCCGTGAGGGGGGCCGAACGGCGCTCGGGCAGAAGGATGCCGTCGACCCCGGCGCCATCGGCGGAGCGGAGCAGGGCTCCAAGATTGTGCGGATCCTCAACACCGTCGAGCGCGAGAAAGAAGCGCTTCCCGCTGGCGCCGGCCGGGGCAGCGAGGAGGTCTTCTAGGGCAAGGAAGCTGCGTTCGCGCACAAAAGCGACCACGCCCTGGTGCTGATCCGTGCGGGCGTACCGGGTGAGCTGATCCCGGGGTTCGGCGTCAACACGGACCCCGGCTGTACGGGCAAGCTCAAGCAGCTTTTCCAGGCGGGGGTCGCGGCGCGCTTCCCTTTCGCGAGCAACGCTGAGGTGATCGAGATCACCCGGCCGTGCCCGCAGCGCCTCGTTCACCGGATGCAAGCCGTACAGCACGTCCATCCCTCCAGTGTACCGAGATCTGGGGCCTGAACCTGTCGTCACCAGATGCATTTCCGCTGCCTGAGGCATACACTTGCTCGAGATCGGGTACGTGCGGAGACTTTCTTTTGCGTGAGGACGTCCAAGCCGGTGTGAACACCTCGAAGGCACTTACGGCGGAGGCTGCACGGGCGATCGAGGCCCAGAATGCGGAGATCGCCCGAGGCCTGAAGCGCCAGGATCCGGAGTTGCTCGATCAGCTCATCGATACCTACCAGCACCGGCTGATGCGCTACCTGATGTTTTTAACCGGCAAACGCGAGGTGGCAGAGGATCTGTTCCAGGAGGTCTGGATTCGCGTGCTGCGGCGCGGTGCCCAGTACAACGGCAAGGCCCGTTTCGATACATGGATCTTCACTATCGCCCGCAACCTGGTAATTGACCTTTCCCGCAAGCGCACCATGGCCTCTTTGGACGAGATGCGCGAGGGGGGCGAGGATGAGCGACCCTTCGAGATCGCCGAAGACAGCCCTTCCCCACTGGACCAGTACGAGTGGAAAGAGAACGCAGCTGAGCTGGCCACGGTGCTGCAAACGCTGGAACCCAGCTACCGCGAGGTGTTGACCCTGCGTTTTCACGAGGAAATGTCGCTGGACCAGATCGCGACCCTGACCCGGGCTCCTCTGTCCACAGTAAAATCACGGCTGTATCGTGGGCTGGCGGCATTGAAGCCGGCGCTCACCAACCTGCGCGCCCGGCCCAAACCCCCTGAGGTGGCCCTATGACCCGACGCCACAAGACGCGAGTGGTGGGCGATCCCGGCTTCGCGCGATCTGCCGTGGTCAACCGCACACACCGGATCGTGCGGGAACAGGCCACCAGGATGCAGGAACAACGGAAGCGTTCGCGCAGCCTGTTGCTGCCTCTGGGGATCTCGTCTGCGCTGATGCTGTTGGTGAGCTACGCGATCTGGGCGGTGATGGACGGGTACGATCTCACGCCCAACGGCGTGCCCGACGCCAGCGACCAGATGATGCTGCTGCTGTTGTGGTCCTTTCCGGTCACCGCGGTTGTGATCGGCTTTCTGTGGCTCCAGCGACAGCGCAGCCGCAACGGCGGAGAGCCAACGTAATGAGCTCCTGGTGGACAACACGGCAGGCCGATACACCGGCCGGGGACGAAGAACTCCTGATGATCCCACGGTGGTCCATGGTGCTGGCCTTTGTGCTGTTTGTTGGCACCCAGTACGTGTTTCACGGTGTAATGCCGCACCACAAGCACGAACTGTTGCCACTGCGGCTGATGATGGGCTGGGCGTGGGGTCAGTTGATCGCCAGCTACGCCCTGCTGCTTGGATATGTGAGCCGTGATGTAAGGCGCCGCGGTATGTCCGCCGGACTCTGGATGCTGGTGTGTATCGTGTTGCCGGGCGGCATCGGGGCAGTGGTGTACTTCCTGCTACGGCAACCGGTGCTGTCCAAGTGCCCCAACTGCAGCTCGGCCATTGCTTCCTCCTACCATTTTTGCCCGCAGTGCCAGTTCCAGATGGCGCCCGTCTGCGGGTTGTGCCATCGCAGTGTCAAGATCACCGACGTGTTTTGCACGACATGCGGCCATGACCTTGCCGAGGACGGCGCCCCTGGGCGGTTGCGAGCCTACAGCGACTAGCGCAAAGCGCGCCGGGGTATAGTCGAGAGCAGCAAATTGCATGGCCACGACCGCTCCGCTTACCGCCCTGATCGTCGACGATGAACCGCTTGCTCGGCAGGAGTTGCAATACCTGCTGGATCGTGCCGGCGGCGTCTCGGTCGTAGCGCAGGGATCCAATGGTATCGAGGCCGTAGACCTGATCCGCACGTATCAGCCCGATGTGGTGTTTCTGGACGTCCGCATGCCTGGTCTGGACGGGTTTGCCGTGCTGCGCAAGCTGATGACAGGGGACCGCTCCACCCCGCTGCCGCACGTGGTGTTCGCCACGGCCTTTGATCAGTACGCGGTAAAGGCGTTCGAAGTCAACGCCGTGGACTACCTGCTCAAACCGTTTGACAAGGGACGTTTGGAGAAAACGCTGGCCAAGGTGCGCGCACGTGCACGCGGGGTCGCCGACGAGCCCCTGCCCGTGCAACCATCGCCTGCCGCGGCGCCAGTCCCTGCGCCGC
>CAXTRM010000172.1:6770-7829 GCA_964246625.1 uncultured Acidobacteriaceae bacterium | reverse complement strand
GGGCGGAGCGGGGTTGTGTGGCGCAGCAGCCCTATGACCTGGAGGTGGGGGCCGGAACGATGTCCCCCGATACCTTCCTACGCGTGCTTGGGCCGCGTCCTGTCCGTATCGCGTACGTGCAACCCTCGCGGCGACCCGCGGACGGACGTTACGGGGAGAACCCGAACCGGCTGTTCCGCCACACACAGTTGCAAGTAATCCTGAAGCCACCCCCGCAGCGGGTACAGGAGCTCTACCTCGAGTCTTTGGAGGCCATCGGGATTGACCTCCGCGCGCATGACATCAAGTTTGAGGAAGACAACTGGGAGTGGCCCGTGGGTGGGGCCTGGGGTGTGGGCTGGCAGGTGATGCTGGACGGCCAGGAGATCACGCAGTTCACGTACTTCCAGCAGTGCGGCGGGATGGATCTTGACCCGATCTCAGGTGAGATTACCTATGGGATCGAGCGGCTGGCGCAGTTTGTGCAGGACAAGGACTCGATCTTTGACATCGTTTGGTCGCGCGATCCGGAGACCGGTGACGAGTTGACATACGGCCAGGTGCGGCTGCACGAGGAACAGCAGTTTTCGGCCTACGCATTCGATTATGCCGATGTACCGTCCCTGTGGAAGCACCTGGAGCTGTATGAGGCCGAGTGCCTGGCGTTGCTGGAGCGAGCCAGGGGCGTGCTGGTCGGGACGGAAGCAGGGAGGCCGGCGCACGGGGAGAGCGGCAAGGCCGTGCTGCGGTTTCCGACGCTGGGAGCCTATGAGCTGGCGTTGAAGTGTTCGCACTGCTTCAACCTGCTGGATGCCCGGGGTGCGGTGAGCGTGACGGAGCGGGTGGGCTTGATGGGCCGGATACGAGACCTGATCGTGGGTGTGGCCCGGATGTATGCGCAGCAGCGACGCCTGGGGGCCGAGCAGCCGCAGCCGGTCCATGCCTGAGTGGGCCGGTTGTTGCAGGAGAGCAGATGCCTGTTCTGGGACAGGCAAGCAAGTAGAGCGACCGTAGCTGGCAGAGCGGCGAACAACCTGAGGCACGCAACAGCCGCAATGGTACGGAACGAAGCACGAGACG
>CAXTRM010000172.1:4747-6760 GCA_964246625.1 uncultured Acidobacteriaceae bacterium | reverse complement strand
AGACGGGATGTAGAAGGCGAGAGATGCCGGACTTTTTGTTAGAGATTGGGCTCGAAGAGGTGCCGGCGCGGATGATAGCGGCGGCCGAAGCGGAGTTGAAGCGTCGGGTGGTGGCCCTGCTGGCGCGTGAGCGGCTGCTGGGCGAAGCCGTGGCAGGGAACGACTCGGCGTGGAGCTACTCGTCGCCGCGGCGGCTGGCTGTGATGGTGAAGGGAGTTGCGGAGCAGCAGCCGGAGACGACCGAGGTGCTGAACGGACCGGCAACCAAGGTGGCCTTTCAAGACGGCCAGCCCGGGCCGGCAGCGGAGGCGTTTGCGCGCAAGGCAGGGGTGCCGGTCGACGAGCTGCAGCGGGTGGAGACGCCCAAGGGTGAGTATCTGCAGGCCTCGGTCCGGCGTGAGGGCGTCCGCGCTGCTGAAGTGCTGGTGCGCGATCTGCCCAAGGAGATCGGGGCGATCTACTGGCCCAAGACCATGTACTGGCGCGCCGGTAAGCCTGAGCGGTATGTGCGGCCAGTGGAGTGGATGGTGTGCCTGCTGGACGGCCAGGTGGTACCGGTATCGTTTGCGGGATGCACGGCGGGGCAGGCCACCGTGGGCCATCGCTTGCTGGCCGGTGAGGCCGTCGAGGTGCTGACGCCGGGGAGCTACCGGGAGCAACTCCGTGGCGAGTACGTGCTGGTGGACGTGGACGAGCGGCGGCAACGGGTGCGCAAGGAGTTGGACCGTGTGACGCGGACCCTGCCAGGGGCGAGATGGCGTGAGGACGTCAAGCTCGTGGACGAGGTGACCCACCTGACCGAGTGGCCGGGCGTGCTGTTGGGGAGCTTTGGCGAAGAGTTCCTGGAGTTGCCGGACGAGGTGCTGGTGACGGTGATGCGCGACCACCAAAAGTACTTCGCGGTCGAAGACGGGCAGGGCAAGCTCCTGCCGCACTTTCTCGCGATCGTGAATACCGAGCTCAACGAGCGTAACGCGGCGACGATCCGGCAGGGCAATGAACGTGTGCTGCGGGCGCGCTTTAACGATGCGCGTTTTTTTTGGCAGGTGGATCGCCGGACGGACCTGATGGACCGCGTGGCGGCACTGGAAAAGCTGACCTTCCACAAGGAGCTGGGCAGCTATGCGGCAAAGTCCGCGCGCGTCTTGCGGCTGGCGGACCGGTTGGCGGCGGCTGTGGTTGCCGCGGGTAGCCGCGTAGACACCCGTGCCCTGGAAGAGGCGGCCATGCTGGCCAAGGCCGACCTGACGACCGAGCTGGTCAAGGAGTTCACGGAGCTGCAGGGCATCATCGGTGGTTTGTATGCACGCGCCGAGGGTAAACCCGAGCGGGTCTGGCAGGCGATCTATGACCAGTACATGCCGGCGGGCGTGGAGGGCCGCGTGCCGCGCTCAGTGGAAGGGGCGCTACTGGGCATCGCGGACCGGGCGGACACCCTCGCCGGGCTGTTCGGCTTGGGGCTCGAGCCCACCGGATCCAAGGACCCGTTTGCGTTGCGGCGGGCAGCCAATGCCGTGGTCAAGATGCTGGCAGAGATGGACCTGCCGCTGCGGCTCGACGAGGTGATTCAGCATGCGGCGGAGAGCGACACGACAGCGGAGCGCTTGCAGCTGTTTTTCAACGAGCGCCTGGGCTTCTATCTTCGGGAGGTTCGTGGCTTCCGCTATGACGTGGTGACCGCGGTGCTGATGGCGGGCGCAACGGATGTACGTGATGCCGTGGCCCGCGCGGAGGCGGTGAGCCGCATGCGGGAAAGCGCCGACTTCCTGGCGGTGAGCGCGGCCTTTAAACGCATGAAGAACATCCTGGAGCAGGCCGAGACCCGGGGAGAGTCGCTGGCCGCGGCGGGGCCGGACGAGGAAGTCAGTGCCGTGCCCGAACAAGCCGCGCTGGCCGCGGCGGCGGCCTCGGTCCGCGAACGGGTGGGAGATCATGTTGCAACGCGTGATTACGCCGGAGCGCTGGAGGCGATGGCAACGCTGCGGCCCACGGTGGACGCGTTTTTCGACAGGG
>CAXTRM010000172.1:0-4737 GCA_964246625.1 uncultured Acidobacteriaceae bacterium | reverse complement strand
GGGTCATGGTCATGGATCCGGACCAGGAGGTCCGTTCGGGCAGGCTGCGCCTGTTGAGCCGCATTGTGGGGAGCTTTGCGGGCATCGCCGACTTCTCGGAGATCGTAACGACGGGGTAGCGAGTCGCCGTGGGCGGTCCAGTCATCTAGATCCTGCTGGCCTTGTTCCCCCAGGTCAGGAGTTTTGAGGAGATTGCCATGGCGCAGGTCCTGGATACGTTACAGATGGGTGATCTTCACTTGCCCAACCGGGTGTTTATGGCGCCCCTGACGCGGCTGCGGGGCACGGTGGACCATGTGCCCACTCAGGTGATGGTGGAGTACTACCGGCAGCGTGCGGGCGCCGGCCTGATCATCTCCGAGGGCATCCCGGTGGTGCCTCAAGGCGTGGGTTATGCGCAGGTTCCGGGCATCTGGAACGAGCAGCAGGTGGAGCGCTGGAGGCCGGTCACCGAGGCGGTGCACGCGGCCGGGGGACGCATCTTTGCGCAGATCTGGCATGTGGGACGCATCTCGGACCCTTATTTCCTGCATGGCGAGTCGCCTGTGGGGCCGAGTGCGATTGCGGCAAAGGGTCACGTCAGCCTGCTACGGCCCGAGAAGGCCTTTGAAACACCACGGGCGCTGGATGCGCACGAGATTCCGGGCATCATTGCCGGGTATAAGCGCGGAGCCGAAAACGCCAAAACGGCAGGCTTTGACGGGGTGGAGCTCCATGGGGCCAACGGCTACCTGCTGGATCAGTTTCTGCAAGACGGCACCAATCACCGCACGGATGCATGGGGCGGCACGCTGGAAAAGCGGGCACGGTTGATGCTGGAGGCCGCGGATGCAGTTGCTGAGGTGTGGGGGCCGGAGCGCGTGGGCATGCACCTGGCTCCACGGGGTGATGCGCATGGCATCAGCGACTCACATCCCGCGGAGACCTTTGGCTACGTGGCGCGTGAGCTCGGCAGGCGCAAGATTGCGTTCCTGATGGCGCGGGAGTTTGAGGGACCGGATTGGCTCGGGCCGCAGCTGAAGGAGCAGTTCGGCGGGGTGTATGTGGCGAATGAGCGGTTTACACAGGCAAGTGCGGACGCGGCGATCGCGCGCGGGGACTGCGATGGGGTGGCCTTTGGGCAGCTTTGGATCGCCAACCCGGATCTGGTGGAGCGCTTCAGGACCGGGGCCCCGCTGAACAAGCCGAACCCTGAAACCTTTTACGCGCACGGCCCGGAGGGCTATGTGGACTACCCGATGCTGCGGGATGCTGCCGCGTAAGCTGGCAGCCCAGCGAAGAAAAGGCCTGCGTGAAAGCGCAGGCCTTTGTTCGTGGAAATTAGTTGAGGCGCTGGAGGCGGGCTATGAGCTTTTCCGCCAGGGGCTCTCCGCTTTCGGTCCATAGCAGGCGGCTTGAGATGCCGCACTTCTTTTCGACGAGCAGGGTGAAGGCGAGGAGCTTTTCAACGTTCTGCTGAATGCGGACGGTCGCGGCGCGGTCGAGGCCGTGCTGTTCGCCGTCGGGCACAAGTTCGTCATCGAGGGTGAATGGGGTATCAAGGCCGAAGTCGACGCGGATGTGGCCATTGGTCTCATAGGTGCCGTGATCGACCTCAGGACCGAAGCCGGTGATGCGTACGCGGGTGGGTTCGAGCCGCCAGGTGGGGTCCAGTTGCGCCTCCTCGAAGGAGGGTTCGTCTTCAAAGGCAAATTCCTGGTCGTCGCCGCGCTCCTGTGAGCCAGCGGCGGAGCGTGCCCCTTCGGGAAGCCACAGGCCCCAACGCATCTCGAACTCGTAGGCTGTGTCTTCGTGGAGCTGTTCAGTGGCTTCGGCGACGGCAGTGTCGATGCGGGAAGCGTCGGTGTCGGCGCTTTCGGCCGCACGCCCGTCGTTGACGTAGATGCGTTGAAAGGTGGGCGACTCCGTCCAGTCAAGCGGATAGGCTGTGGCCGCGGTGACGCGCTGAAAGGCACTGCTTTTATTGCCGCCCGAGGCGACTTCAGCAAACTGCCGAAGAACGCCCCCAAGAGCCGCAGGCAGCGCGGCAAAGCGGAAGTTGGGGTACCAAAGGCTGAGGTAGAGCTGGTCGGCCATGTTGTTGATTGGATGCGGTGGGGCCCATGGAAGAGGCAGAGAGGGCAATCGCTGGGAGCCGGGCGAAATGGATCGTTTCCCGCGCGTGCCTGCCGTGGGTGAGTTGCTTTGCCTCGGAATGAGAAGATGGGGACGCATGCGGTGGGCGGCGACGAGGTTGCGGTGGGTGTTGCTGGGCGGCGTCATCCTGCTGGTGACCGTCGTAGCGGGATTTTTCGGCCTGGCACGCTACCGTGCCGGCAAGATCTGGCAACGCATCCTGGCGCGTAACGGGGTGAACCTGCGGCGGGAGTCCAACGGCGTGACATGGTCCCAGTCCAGCAAGGGGCGAACGATCTTTACCGTGCACGCCTCCAAAGCCACCCCTCTTGGACCGAACAAGTGGGCACTCCATGACGCAGTGCTGATCCTGTATGGACGGGTGCAGGGCCGCGACGATCGCGTGTACGGCAACGAGTTTGAGTATGACGAGGAACAGGGCATTGCGCGCGCCAAGGGCGAGGTCCACATGGACCTGCAAACCCCGGAGCGGGGGGGCAAACCGCCCGTCGCCGGGGCGCAACCTGAACTGGCGTTTGACACGGACGACCGCGTGGCCTCCGATCCGGCAGTGATTCATGTGCGCACAAGCGGCCTGGTGTATATGCGCAAGCTCGGGCTTGCGGCGACAGGGGAGATGACGGAGTTTCGGTACGGCGGGATCACATGCGTGTCGCATGGGGCGGAGTTCGACTCCGAACACAGCCTGGTGCGCCTCCTGGCCGAGGTACGTATGACCGGCACGCTCCGTGGCAGTGCTTTTATGCTGACCGCAAGCCATGCGGAGCTGGATCGCGCGGCGTATACCGCCGACATGGCGATGCCGGTGCTGGCCGCCGGCACGCGCGGAGCCCGCGCCGCACATGCGCTGCTGCACCTGCGACGGGATGGCACGTTGGAGGCTGCGGAGGCCAACGGCGCTCTCCAGATGCATGCAGGGACACAGTCACTGGCGGCGCCGCAACTGGCCGCGGTGTTTGGTGCCGAAGATCGCCCCCAGCATGCGCGCCTGTTCACGGGAGTGGTGATGCGCGACACGGCAGCCGCCATGCCGGCCCAGGGTGCGGCACAGGCGGTGGATCTGGATTGGAACGCAGCGGGGCAGTTGAGCGGCGCAACCGCGGAGGGAGCCGTAACGTATGCTGCCCGCGGCGTTGGGGCCGATGGGATGCTGCACCAACGCGCCCTCCACGGGGAGCGGCTGGTGGCCAGCTTCGTCCCCGGCAGAGCGAAAAGCAGTGTTCCGCGTCGTGTGCGGGTAACGGGGGCCGCCGAGGTGGACGTGACCGCGGAGGACAGCCGAAAACAACCCGTGCAGCAATCCAAGATCGCCGGGGACGACCTGTTGGCGGACTTCGTCGTGGGGTCAGACGGGCGTGCGCTTCTGAGGGCGTTGCATGGCACGGGAAATACGTTGCTGGACGAGCGAGGGGCGGACGGCGCACGGCAGCGCAGCACAGGGGACACCCTGGACGTGCTGATGGCGGAGAAGGCCGGGGTTCGTGCAGGAACGGCCGCGGCGGAGCAGCTCCAGGTGGCTTCGGCGACACAGGGCGGCCATGTGAGCCTTCAGAGCTGGGCTGCCCCGAAGGCAAATGGGGCAGCGCCTGAGCTGACCACAGGCCATGCAGCTACGGCAGACTACACGCAGGCCGAGGGCACCCTGGTGCTGACGAGCGGCCCGGGGGAACGGGCAACCGTGCAACAGCCACGGGGCACCCTGCTCGCTGACAAGATCACGATGCACCAGGGCAGCGGCGATGCCGAGGCAACGGGATCGGTGGCAGCCACGACGTTGAGCGAGGACGGTGTGGCGGCCACGCACGTGCTGGCAAATCGCGCGCGGCTGCTGCGGAGTGCAGGGATCTCCGAGTTCCACGGCGTACCGGGGCAGCCGGCGCAGCTTTGGCAGGGCGGGTCGCAGGTGCAAGCGGCCGAGATCAGTCTCATGGACGCGACCGGTGGCCTGTCGGCCCGGCCCGGCGAAGCGGACGACCGGGTGCGTGCCGTGTTCGCGGCCTCGGCGGGTGCACGGAAGCCAGGAGCTCAGCCAGCCGGCGCAAAGGCGGAGGTCGCCCTTGGCCGACCGGGCGGCAGTGGAATGACCGGCGAGCGGCTCCCCGAGGCGGAACGGAACCAGGTCACAGTGAGCGCCAAACGCATGGACTACGATGATGCGCACCACGAGGCCATGTTTGGTGGGGATGTGCGACTGCGGAATGCGTTGGGCGAGGTGACCGGTGAGCGCGGCGTGGCGCTGTTGAAGCCGGAAGGACAGTCGCAGGCAGGCAGCAAGGCAGGCGGCAAGGCAGGCGCCCGGAGGGGAACAGGAACACCTGGGAACGGTATGGATCTGGGCGGCGGGCTGGAAAGGCTCGTTCTGCTGGGTGACGTGCGGCTGCGCCAGCCAGGACGGTCTGGAACGGGCGAACAGCTGACTTACACCGCCGCGACCGACAGCTTTGCCCTGACCGGGACGCCGGAAACACCACCCCGGGTTACAGGGGAGCAGGGCAGCGTGATCACGGGGGCGACCCTGCTGTTTCGGGGAGCCGATAGTACGATCGTGGTGGCGGGTGCCAAGGGGGACGGCAAGGCGACCGGGCCCGCGCGGGTACACAC
>CAXTRM010000171.1:0-7873 GCA_964246625.1 uncultured Acidobacteriaceae bacterium | reverse complement strand
GTGTTGCCAAAACGTTTGAGGCAGCACGAGCCATGTCCAGGCTGGTCGAGGTGTCGTACAAGGCGCTGACGCACCAGACGGACATGACGTTCGCTGTGCAGGAAGCGAAGAAGGTTGAAAAGTCGAATCGCGCAGGTATCGAGCCGCCACCCAAGAACCGGGGAAACTCGGCTCAGGCGTATGCCGACGCGCCCGTAAAGCTTGCCAAGGGATACTTGTCGCCCACGGAGATTCACAATCCGATTGAGCTGTTCGCCACCACCGTCATCGTGAACGAAGACGAGACGATGACGATCTACGATAAGACGCAAAGTGTCAGCAATAGCCAACTCCTGGTATGCAATGCGCTCGGCCTTTCCAAGGATGACGTCCGTGTAGAAAGTCCGTTTGTCGGAGGCGCGTTCGGATCGGCATTGCGGCCACAATACCAGCTCATACTTGCTGCGATGGCGGCGAAAGCGCTGAAACGGTCGGTCCGGTTAACGCTTACGAGAGACCAGATGTTTACTCTCAGCCATCGGCCGGAAACACTGCAGGAGATCCGCCTCGGTGCCGACACGGACGGCACCCTGCTCGCGATGCATAACGAATCGTTGCAGGCCACCTCGCGTTACGAGAACTACTTTGAAGTCATCGCGAACTGGAGCGGCCTGAGCTACCTCTGCGAAAACGCCACCATGGAAGAGAAAACGGTGTCCATGGATATCTCCACTCCGGGCGATATGCGTGCACCTGGCGCTGTACAGGGCGTTTGGGCGATAGAAACGGCGATGGATGAACTGGCCGTCGCCACAGGTCGCGATCCCGTCGATCTGAGACTGCAGAACTATGCCGAGAAAGACCAGAACCACGGTAAGAAGTATTCCAGCAAGGAGCTGAAAGCCTGTTACGCGCAGGGGGCGGCGATGTTTCGCTGGAACGAACGCAAGCCGACGCCGCGCACGGAACGCCGCGGCACCGCCCTGGTCGGGCGCGGCATGGCCGGCGGCGTTTGGGAATCTCCGCAAATGCCAGCCTCCGCGAAAGCAACACTCGCGCCGGACGGCACGTTGACGATCGCCAGCGGCACGGCCGATATCGGCACCGGCACCTACACCGTGATGGCGATTCTTGCGGGCGAAGCACTCGGTCTGCCGCTTGCAAAGGTGATTGTAAAATTGGGGGATTCGGAGCTACCGGTAGCACCGCTCGAAGGGGGCTCCTGGACCGTTTCTTCTGTCGGAACAGCCGTCACGGAAGCATGCAAAGCCGTCGCGGAAAAGGTCTTCAAGCTCGCCTCCGGTCTGGACGATTCGCCCTTGAAGCACGCATCGTTCAAAGA
Source organism: uncultured Acidobacteriaceae bacterium (assembly GCA_964246625.1). Classification (GTDB taxonomy): domain Bacteria; phylum Acidobacteriota; class Terriglobia; order Terriglobales; family Acidobacteriaceae; genus Granulicella. The sequence goes on along the minus strand of CAXTRM010000171.1, from coordinate 6,552 downwards.
TGTGGAATTCGTCAACGAGCTTATCTCATTGCGCAGCGACGCCGCGAAGTTCGTGACCCTGGCTGCCGCGCTTGCGTCGGGCGATGGCGAACCGATCGCGGAGAAAACCAAGACGGGGCCGAACTTTCTAAAGCAGCACGGCTACAAAAGCTACACCCACTCTGCAGTGTTTGCCGAAGTGGAGGTGGACGAGGATTTCGGGACCGTATCCGTCTGCCGCATCGTGAGTGCCATCGCAGGTGGTCGCATCATCAATCACGAAGCGGCCCGCAGCCAGATCCTTGGCGGCGTTGTTTGGGGGATCGGCATGACGCTTCAGGAGCAGGCTGAAACCGACCATCAGTTTGGTCGGATCATGAACCACAACCTGGCCGAGTATCACGTACCGGTCAACGCCGACGTGCATGACATCGAAGTCATTTTCGTCAAAGAAGAGGATGACATCGTCAATCCGATCGGCGCGAAAGGCCTGGGAGAGATCGGACTTGTCGGCGTTGCTGCTGCCATTGGAAACGCAATCTATAACGCGACAGGCAAGCGCATTCGCGAGCTGCCCATCACGCTCGACAAGCTTATCTGAGGCTGCTGGGCGGTGCGGCACCGTACAAGCGCCCCGGCCAGCCACCCAAACTAGCTGCCGTCTACGTGCTACTCGCCTCGCAGGAGGCGAGCTACATCACCGGTGAGATCTACGGTGTAACCGGTGGCTTAGGAATCGCGTAGTTTGGGATGAGAGGCTGCTCAGAGCGAGCAGCCTCTCACATATCGACAACCAAACGGGGACACGCTGAACACACAAGAAAAATTGCCTGCCGACGTTACCCGGCGAGCCTTTCCGCTTCAGGATTATGCCGCCGTGGGTGACGGGAAAACGCTTGCCCTCCTCGCGCCTGATGGTGCAGTGGCGTGGTGGTGCGTTCCTGACCTTGACTCGCCACCCCTGTTTGACAGCTTGCTCGACTCCAGCAACGGAGGGTTCTTCACGCTGCAACCGGTCGAGGGGTTCCGTGTCGACCGACACTATCGCGAGAACAGCAATGTCCTGGAGACCACCTTCACGACAGCGAGTGGCGTGGTTTGCGTCACAGAATCGATGAACAGCACCCTGGCGGGGCGCCTACCGTGGTGTGAGCTGGCTCGCCGTCTCGAAGTTCTCTCCGGGTCTGTCCGCATGAGGGTACGGCTGGTGTTTGGCATAAGGGCAGAGACAGTCTCGCCATGGCTAGAGCAGAACGAGAACGGCACGGTCTTCCATGTGGGGGCCGTGCTTGGAATGCTGCGGGCCAGCACAAACTTTCATACAGTGGAGGAGAACGATCGCTCCATCACGTTGGAAGCAGCACTGCACGCCGACGAACGAGGGCTCGTCGCCATCGTTGCCGGCGAAGCCCAGCCGCTGGGTGTGCCCAGCGTGGAAGATATCGACAGGCGCATCGATCTGGGTGACCAAGCCTGGCTGACCTGGACGAAAGGCTTACGCTATGACGGCCCCTATCGGGAGCAGATGGTGCGCAGCGCGTTGGCACTCAAGCTGCTGCTCTTCTCCCCGTCCGGTGCCATCGCGGCTGCGGGTACAACCTCACTTCCCGAGAAGATTGGAGGCAAGCGGAACTATGACTATCGCTACGCATGGGTGCGTGATGCTGCTTATACGCTCGATGCCTTCCTACGGCTGAACCAGATTCCGGAGGCACAAGCCGCGCTCGCGTGGTTGGTCGCTCGCCTGGACGAGGAGGGTGTGAAAGTCTGCTACTGTCTCGATGGCACTCAGGTTCCGCCGGTCGCACCCCTTGAGTTGCCCGGCTACGAAGGTTCTCAGCCGGTAGTCACCGGCAACGCCGCGGGAGACCAACATCAGCACGGCATCTACGGGGACATCTTTCAGGCCGCCTCGCTTTTTGTGGAGTCCGGCAGTGTACTCAACCAGGGCACAGGATCGACTCTGTCAAGGATTGCCGACGAGTGCGCGGACCGATGGCACCAGAAAGACTCGGGCATTTGGGAGCTTGAGGAACTGCAGCACTACACCATGTCGAAGATCAGTTGCTGGCAGGCACTGTATCGTGCGGTGCAGCTCGCTGAGAAGGGTCACCTCCCAAGCACCTGCATCCCTCGCTGGTCGCGGGAACGGGACAGAATTGAGGCGTGGGTGAACGAGCATTGCTGGTCTGAAAAGCGGCAGGCGTACACTTTTTACGCCGGTTCCGATCGCCTGGATGCTTCACTCACTCTCGCCGCCTATTTCGAGTTCACCCAGAAGAAGCGCCTATCCTTGACCTGCACGGCATTGCAAAAAGAGCTACAGCACGGGCCGTGGATCTATCGTTTCTCAGGTGCGGAGAACCAGGAAGGTGCTTTTCTGGCATGTACCTTCTGGTTGGCCACCGCGCTTGCCAAGCTCGGTCGTCAAGGTGAAGCAACACATCTCATGGACGAAGCGTTCGCTCAGTTGCCGGCAGGCGTTGGCGTCCTGAGCGAGATGGTAGATGTAAAAACAGGAGATGCATTGGGCAATCTGCCGCAGGGTCTCAGTCACCTTGCCGTCGTGCACGCGCTGCTTACGATTTACCAGGACAGAGCAGCAAACGGCACCAACGCGCCTGCAGGCGTAGCCTTGCTTTCTGAGTAGAGCATCTCCACCACCAAGAGCAGCTCGTTCTAACAATAGAGAGGAAAAATCATGCCGAACTACTTGCTTTACAGCGACGACTTGGAAACGATTGCGCCCGACGAGAACGAAACCAAGCAGCAGATTGTGGAGGTAATGACGCAGGGCATGGAGTCGGTGCGCGAGAAATACGGTCGTTCCGTTCGTGTTTCGCATGCCAAAGCTCACGCGCTACTCAAAGGCGAGCTGACAGTAAAAGATGGCCTCCCTCGTGAACTGGCGCAGGGGCTCTTTGCCAAGCCAGGACGATATGAAGTGCTGGTGCGAATGGCGCAGCAGCCGGGTGAACTGCTGGACGACTCGAAGCTCTCGACCGATCGTGGCATGTCAGTCAAAGTTCTCGGTGTCACAGGTCCCAAGCTCGAGGGGCACACGGCGGAGACACAGGACTGGGTCTTCGACGTCGGCAAGCAGTTCATTGCGAATGGGATGAAGGAGTTCCTGCAGGCATTCAAACCGAACGCGGAGATTGCTCCTAAGCTCTCGGACACGGTCAAGGGCGCCGTCTCCACGGCAGCCAGGGCAGCGAACACGGCGCTCAACGCTGTCGGATCCGACTCAGAGAAGCTGGCCTTCTACGGACACCCGGTCGTGCATCCCGCGAGCGAAGAGTACTACTCGCAAACAGCCTTCCGGTACGGCGATTACGTGGCTAAGCTTGGCTTCTTCCCGGTTTCTGCTGGCTTGCAGGCACTGAAGGAACAGCCTTTCGATCCGAAGACGCCGGATGCCCTGCGAGAGGCGATGAATCACTTCTTCGCAACAAACCCGGCAGAGTTCGACATGCGAGTTCAGTTGAACACCGGACTCGCCGAGATGCCGATCGAAGAGGCGCAGGCCAAATGGTCGGAAGACGCGTCGCAGTACCAGACAGTCGCCCGGCTCACGATTCCGGTCCAGACGGCGTGGGATCCAATGAAGGATGGCTACTTCGAAGACCTATCGTTCTCGCCGGGCCACTCGCTGGCAGCCCATCGTCCTTTGGGCGGCATCAATCGAGCACGTCTGCTGGCCTACACGATGCTGGCTAAGCGTCGTCTTTCCGATAACGGCAAGACAGCGCAGGTGCCGTCGACCCTGGAACAGGTGCCCGCGTGATCAACGACGAGCATACGCCTGAGCCAACACTGTGAAGCCACTATGCTTCCTTGTCTCCGGAGCGGCTGACTGCAAAAGCGAGCACAGCCGCTCCCACACCGAGTAGCAGGGCGAATCTCGTACCGCCTCCGCCAGCTTTCGGATTCTCCACTCTTTCTTTCTTCATCACCTCTCGGGCCAGAGTGGTAAGTTTTTTGTCGATTTTCACTGTCTCATCCAGCGTCTTCTGCAAAAGCCGCGCCGCCTTCTTGTCGCCAAGTTGCTCCGCGTAGGTACGGAGGGTTCCGTACTTGGCCATGTAAAAGTGCGCCGCTGTCTGCCCGAACGCTATGTTGATCAGATCGCGCTCCACAGGATCGAGCGTTTCCGTCAGCAACGTTTCGTTTGCCTCGGTAATGCCCCGCATGCCAACATCCGGCCTTTCAGTCGGCTCTCGATCAAGAGTCCTGAAGACTTTTTCTAACCGTTTTGCCTGTAGTAAGTTCGCTTTCGAGCCCGCTTCCACGGCAGTTTTCAGCTTCGGATGGGTTGACGATCTGACATTGGCCGCGGCTTGCTGCGCCCCTTGCTGATGCGCTCCGTACAGGTATTCAAGACCTGTCACAAGCAACCGGTTCAAAGAGTTCATTGTTCCTCCCAAGTTCTCAATATAGGATGTCTGGCCGAGGCTTCTTGCTGTGTGGAGCTGCTGCCATCCTGGCACAAGTTGCTCCAGTAACAGGCATTCCACGCGGAGAGGTGACATTGCTACTTAGCAGCTACACCTAAGCGATACAGATTAGCCTCATTGGACGTAAGCGATTCATTGCAATCAGCTTGCACTGGGATTCTCGTGATGCGATGACGTCCGTTGCGGCCGTGGCGATACGGAACTTTACTCAAATTGGCAGCGATCTCCATCTGTTCGACAATTGCAAGATTGCGGCCCATGCGCTCCTTGCGTTCTGCCTTCACGAGCTTGCCCAGACCATGTACCGTGAACTCCTCGACCGCCGATAACGTTGCGCATCTAACAATTATGATGTTTCACACAGTTCGTCGCGGATCTGGTAAACCACTTTTACTCGTACATGGCATCGGCGGAAGTTGGGCATCCTGGGAGCTTGTCATCGACCTCCTCACAGAGGGAGGCCGTGAGGTCATAGCCGTTGACCTACCCGGCCATGGCCAAACGCCGCCCCTGTCCGGTTCCGTATCCATCGCCACACTCGCCGATGCAGTCACGGAGTTCCTGAAAGAAGAGGGTCTTCTTGGCATAGATGCGGTTGGAAGCTCGATGGGAGCACGCCTCGTCCTTGAGCTTGTACGGCGCGGCGGCGTGCTCGGTGCCGTTGTCTCACTCGATCCCGGAGGTTTTTGGAAGGGCTGGGAGATTCCAGTTTTTTACTACTCAGTGGCCGCGTCCGTGCGACTCGTGCGAGCCCTGCAGCCCGTGATGCCCGCCATTACGGGCAATCCAGTGGGACGCACCGCACTGTTTGCTCAGTTCTCTACACATCCCTGGTCCCTTCCCTCTGACCTTGCGCTTACAGAGATGCGTTCCTTCGCAGCATCTCCTTCCTTCGATGAGCTCCTCCATAACTTAGCCTATGGTGAGCTGCAGCGCGGCAGTCCCAAAGGTTCTGTTGTGGCTCCCCTTGTAATCGGTTGGGGCGAAGACGATCACGTATGTTTACCGCGCCAAGCCGCCCGGGTGAAGTCCAAGTTTCCGGACGCGCAGCTCTACTGGTTCCCGAGCTGCGGCCACTTCCCCCAATGGGACAGCCCAGAATTAGCCGCGCGGCTGATCCTCGCCGCCACTTCCGGAAATCCATTGCCTCAGCCTGAGCGTAGATACAAACCAGCGGCATCTCCTCGGGTGAAATGGGCTATAGCGACCTCACTAGTAATCGCAACCATCTATTTCTTTAGATCTCAAAGGCATTAACGAAGGGCGAGTCTACTCTGTGTGTTTCCTGTGTTCGAATCGCCTGGGCTGGCGATTCAAACACATGTAATCGTCCTTGGACGCGCTAGCCAAGATGGCAACGGAGCAGGCGCGCGAGGCGACGAAGAGTGCATCTGAAGAGTAGAGGTGCACATGAGTAAAGAAGCCAACATCACCACGCAGAAGAAGATGGGCGAGATCATCAACAGCCATGAGTTTCAAAGGCTGCCTGAGGTATTCGCTGCTGACGTGAAGGACCACGATCCCGCCGACGACCAGGGTCCTGGCCCCCAGGGATTTGTCCAGTGGTTCACGCAGTTCCATTCCGCTTTTCCTGACTTCAAGATCGCCGTCGAACACATGGTTGCTGACGAAGACAACGTGGCGTTCGCATACACCATCACTGGAACGCAGCAGGGCCCCTTCAACGGCATGCCTGCAACCGGGAAGAAGATCAAAGTCCGCGGCATGCAGATCTCGAAATTCGATTCTGAAGCGAAGATCGCCGAACGTTGGGGGGCATCGCACGAGGTGGGCATCCTCCAGCAGATCGGTGCGATGAAGCCGGTGGCACATCTAGACGAGCCGCCCATACTGTCGGCTCCAACTTCTTCAGGTGTGATCTAACCAGTCCAAAGGAGGGCCGGGCAGGCGCTTGGCCCCTCCTTGAATTTGAGCTTTCCGACGCAGCTTGCATAACGAGGGGCTGTTGAGCAACTCTTTCGATCCAAACGGATGTTCGATGTTCCTCAGAAGAGAAATTAGGGGCGGGGACCTGACAGTTCTAACGAGCGCCTACACCGCATGTTGATGCAAAGCAATAACGTCGTTCGCTGTGCAAAGCGAATATGTCATTGTA
>CAXTRM010000170.1:7115-7907 GCA_964246625.1 uncultured Acidobacteriaceae bacterium | reverse complement strand
GAGAGCTTGGTTACCTTGGCCCACCAAGGTCCGAAGGCCTATAGCGAAACTTTCGACATGGTGCATCTGCGTGAAGCGACCGGTGCGAACGCAATCTGGCAGGCTGATCACGCACAACTCGACATCCTTCTGATACGCAAAGATGGCTCCCCTGCCAAGCCCTGGTTGACCGTCGTTATCGATGACTGTAGCCGAGCGGTCGCTGGCTAACTACCTGAGCTTCGAACCCCCGGCTGTGCTGCGTACAGCCCTGGCGCTCCGGCAAGGCATCTGGCGCAAGGAGGATCCGCACTGGCCAGTTTGCGGCATCCCAAGCGTGCTCTATACCGACCACGGTTCGGACTTTACTTCGCAGCACATGCAACAGGTGGCGGCCGACCTTAAGATCCAACTCATCTTCGCTACACCAGGTCAGCCGCGCGGACGAGGCCGGATCGAGCGGTTCTTTCGCACGGTGCACGACATGTTCCTGTGCGACCTCGACGGCTACCTGCAACGGTCCCGCCGCAAGCCCACCCTCACGCTTGCGCAGCTTCAATGCCGATTCCGGGCACTTCTTCCTGAGGTATACCACCATAGGTCCCAGCCTTCAGCGTCCGCAGGCCGTCCTCCGGGTCGGCCTTGCTATATCTGGGCCACCATCTGAGAGCCGTGCCAACCGGGAGCAAAACAACGCTGCTTCGCATCGGAAGTAGGGTGACACGACTCCCCTGCTGGCGCTTATTTATAGGCTTCGGAGCGGTGGCGGACGGAATGGATGATGAGGATGTCGTGGGGTTCTTCGGTGAAGCG
>CAXTRM010000170.1:0-7105 GCA_964246625.1 uncultured Acidobacteriaceae bacterium | reverse complement strand
AACTCGACTTGCTCCTGATGTACGCTGTGCGATGCCGCAAGGTGCAGAGGGACGGCAATCTGCTTCCAAGGCCTGCGCTACCCGTCTCCCGTGTTGGCAGCCTATGTCGGTGAAGAGATCACTCTGCGCTTTGACCCGCGGGACATGGGAGAGGTCCGTGTCTTCTTCCGCGACCGGTTCCTTTGCCGTGCCATCACGGCCGACTGCGCCGGTCAGAGCGTGCCATTGCGTGAGATCGTCAAGGCTCGCAACGAGCAGAGGCGAAGTCTCAACAAGGTTCTTCGCGACCGGCGCCAGGCTGTCGACAGCCTTCTGGAGCTTCGGCGCGGTGAGGTGGAGGGAGCCCAACATGGAAAGCAGCCAGCCGCAGCTCAGCCCCAGCAGCCCCGCCTCAAACGGTACTGGAATGAACGGTCTCCCGGATGACTTCATCGAAACACTCGAGCACCGCAGGTTCGTGGAGTTCTGTGAAGCGACTCGCCGTTACGCCTACATCGGACTGTGCTACGGTACACCGGGCGTAGGCAAAACCCTTTAAGCGCGTCATTTCTGCCGTGCTGACCTCGCAGAAACGTATGACCTCGCCCGGCGCGGTCCCTTCTATGAGAGCCCCCTCGACACAGCCCTCTGCACAGCCAATGTGGTCAACTCGCCGGCTAGGGTACCCAACTCGGCACCCGGCACCCAACGCTTGGGCGCCGTCTGATCGGCCTTTGTGAAAACATCACCCACCTGAAGAACACTGAGGCAGCGCTGGTTCGCAACGAAAAGCTCGCCGCCGTGGGACGGCTTGCCTCTTCCATTGCGCACGAGGTCAATTATCCGCTCGAATCGGTGATGAATCTGCTCTACCTGATAGGCAGCAGCTCTGATCTTCAGGACATCTATAAGTACACCGCCATCGCAGAGCGGGAACTGCGCAGGGTGTCTTTGATCGCCAACCAGACCCTGCGCTTCCATCGAGAAGCCAGACAGCCGAGCCTCTTCTTCTGCCAGGATTTGATTGGGGACAGCCTTTCCCTGTTCCAGGGACGCCTTGTGAACTCCAGAATTCAGTGAAAAAGCGCAAGCGTGCGCAGCAGGCCGTCACCTGTTTGGGCGGAAAGATCCGGCAGGTGTTGAGCAACCTGATCGGGAACGCGATCGATGCGATGCCCTTTGGCGGCAAACTGACCCTGCGAAGCCGTGAAGCGACCCGCTGAAAGACCGGACAGAAAGGCCTGGTTCTTACGGTGGCCGACACGGGCATTGGCATGAGTGCCCCAACGCAGAAGAAGATCTTCGAGGCGTTCTTCTCGACCAAAGGCATCAACGGCACCGGACTGGGTCTGTGGATCGGCTGTGAGATCACAAGCCGCCACCATGGCGCACTGACGGTTCGCAGCAGCCAGGCCACACAGCATACCGGCTCGGTCTTCAACCTTTTCTGCCCTTCGCTTCCGCGTAGGGGCAGAAGAGTCCTCCCGAAAAGGTCGCACTGCCGGAGGTGCTGGCAACCAGCCACGGCACAGTTCAGGAAGTGTGATGGTCTTCTTGAAGAAGGTCTGTGAAGTAGCGCTTTCCATTTTCACCCAGTAGGAGCAGGCTTTGGGAAGAGGTTCTTGCAGATGATCTCAGGTGGCAATGCAACAATCATCGTTGCGGATGTGGAGCGGTCGATCCGCTTCTACACCGAAGTTCTAGGTTTCAAGCTCACAGATCGCTTCGGTAACGACTGGGCGACCGTGAGTGCCGGTGAGGGGCTTACAGTCGGGATCCATCCAGCTTCAGCGAAGTACCCGGCGCCGGGAACCAAGGGAGCGATGGTCCTTGGCTTGGACATCGACTTGCCTATCGAGCAGGTGGTTTCGAGGCTTGCGCAGCAGGGTGTCGCCATGAAGGGCGACATCGTTCGTAGCGGGCCTGGCAACTTCGCGAACCTGGAAGATCCCGATGGCAATGAACTCTACCTTTGGGAGAAGGTGAAGCCGGCAACCGCGGAGCCGGACGTTGCCGACCCCTCGCCGTCCTGAACAGGTCGTGGGAGCTTTCAAGAACGAGGCTTACGCTCTCGTCGCAAACATGACGTAGCCGGCTAGGTGTTCAGCAACTCCGGCACAAACAGTTGCTCGGCGGTGAACAGTCTCTTTGTAACGCCCTGCTCATGCTGGTAACGCAGAGCAGCATCAATCGCCTTGCGATTCGCGCTTACACCGTAGGGCCACCAGTCTTCGCCCAGAAGAGCGATGTCCTCATCGATCAGCTGGCTGAACCATGGAAACATGGTTCCCATACTGTTGAAGATCGACCCGTGCCTGTACGTGTCCTCGGCCGCTTTCTTCGCATCACAAAACCCCTTGTAGAGGGTTTGCGCGAGACCGGGATGCTCAGCGAGTCGATCGCGGCGAACGGCCACCGTGTGCATGATCGGGAAGATGCCCGTGCGCCTGTAGTACTCCTGCTCGGTGTGTCGGTAGTCCAGGAACAGTCTTTCGACCTTTGGCGAGTGATCCAGCATGCACTTGGGGACATCTGCGGAGAAAAGCGCATCAATCGTCCCTGCCTCCAGCATCGCCCCAAGTTCCTGTCCTTTCTGGATGGCTTCGACCTTGACGTTAGAGGGATGTGGTTGGGACACGAAGCCAAGGGGCGTAAGAGGCCAGTCCAGGCCGCCGATGATCCACTTGCAGGTTTCAGGCCTGAAGCCAAACTCATCCATCAACACGCCCTTCGACATGGTGCCGGAGTCATGGCTGTACAGCGCGAGTTCCCCGATGGTTTTGCCGTTCAAATCTTCCGGTGTTCGGATGCCGCTGGCTTTGTTGACGAAGATCGCAGAATGCCGGAAGGCACGATTCGGGAACACTGGGATCGCGACAAAGGGAGATCGCCCGTCCTCGAAGGTACGCAAAAGGTAGGTGAGGCCGAGTTCGGAAACGTCAAATTGACGGTCGGCGATCATGCCGCGAAAGATCTCCGTCACAATCGGAGCACCATGGAAGCTTGCATCGACGCCGTCGAATTTCACGGTCCCCTCTGCAAGCGCGCGGGTGCGGTCGTAGTCCCCAAATGCAATATCCAGTTTCAGGTTAGCCATGATCCTCTCCTCTGTTCGGCCCGGTGGCGAGTGCGGTGACACGACCGAGCCCTCAAATATAATAAACATACTTACTAAATGGCTGCACAGATCCGTTGCTACTCAAGCACTACGTCTCACCTAAGATCAGACTTGTGAAGAACAGTCCGGAAGCCATCCAAGCGATGTTCAACGAAGCATCTCTGGGGGCGCCAGAGAACGCGATTGGCTTTGTGATGTGGCGGATCGTCGCTCGATACCAGCGGGAAGTCGACCGCACCCTCGCGCCGGTCCACCTCACCAATCTGCAATTCATCACGCTGGCCCTGGTCGCCTGGTTCGGCCGTGAGCGAAAGCCTGTCACCCAGATTGAGCTGGCGCGATCGGCAGGGATCCATCCTATGCAGGTCTCGCAAACGTTGAAGGCACTGGAGAACAAAAACATGATCTCCAGACGCCACACCGCGGCCGATACACGGGCCAAACGGGTTGAAGTGACCAGCACAGGCTTCACGGCGCTACAAAAAGCATTCCCAAAGGTCATTGCCGTCCAGGGGAGCTTGTTCGGCGAAGCCGGCCTTCCCGGAGGAAGCCTCTTGAAACAACTGTTGCAGGTCGATAGAAGCCTCCTCGAACAGGAGAGAGAGGAGTAGTCCTCGTAGCTGTGCCGGCACGGGCATGTCGTGGTGGCAGCCATTGAGGATGGGTGAGAGCCTCGGTGGGTAACGCGCTGGCTCACTGCCAACATCATGACGACTCAGGCGAGACCACGAGAGGCCGCGCCGGAGTGGATAAGGCCGAAGACGATAGCCTCTCCCATTGCATCAGTTTGATCTTTGGCACTGATCCTCAGCAGGCGGCTTACACCTCGCGCATGGGATCGGCGGGGCGCAGCGGAATGCGCAGCTCCGCCCGGCAGCCTCCATTGCCTTCACGATTGATCAGGGAAAGGCTGCCGCGGTGTCCCTGAGCAATCTGCTTGGCGAGCACCAGGCCGATCCCACTGCCGCCGGGTTTGGTGGTGTAAAACGGCACGAACAGGTTAGCCGTTTCGGGTAGGCCCGGACCGTTGTCTTCCACGCGAAGCACAAGATCCTCGCCCTCTGCGAACCAGCTCAGCTCAACGGATGGCAACCTCTCGGATTCGGCGGCCATCAGTGAGGCCTCGGCCGCGTTGCGCAGCAGATTAATAAGCAGCTGCTCGACCTGGGCGGGATCGAGCGGAACTTCGGCGACCCTCTCGCGCTCGCTGCCGTGCAGCGCGACCGCGACACGGGTTGAAAGTGCTGCTACACGCTGGACCAGATATACAACAAGCGTAGGCTGCAGAGTCGGGCGAGGAAGGCGCGTCAACTGTCCGTAAGCCTCCACGAAGCGGTGCAGCGAGACGGCCCGGCTCTCGATCAGGCGAAGGCCACGGTGCATCTGGCTGAGGTCAGCCCGCGGCAGGGTTGCGTCCGTTGTTCCCGGTGCTGGCAAACGCCCGCGCAGGCTGCCGGCCAGCGAGGTGATGGGTGTCAGCGAGTTGTTGATCTCATGGCTGAGCACGCGCACAAGCCGCTGCCACGCCACGCGCTCCTTTTCGCGCAGAGCCGCATCCACATCGGCCAACACGAACAGGCTATGCGGCAGGCCCCCCAGCCGGAAACCGGAGCGCCGCAGCGACCAGCGCGTCTCACCGGTACCGGGTCCACTCCCCGCATGGACGTACAGGTCGCCGTCATGAAGCTCAAGCAGGTTTGCAAACCCCAATGCCTCGGCCGTGGCTCCCAGCGCCGCGGCGTGGCTGAGCGAAAAGGCCGCTTCCGCTGCAGGGTTCACGAGGCGAAGGCGGCCGTCAGGGGTAAAGGCCAGCACGGGCGCTCGCAGGGCCTGCATCACCCGCTCGGCCAGGGTGAGGGCATCCCGGGCGGCGTTGCGCTGGTTCTGCAAAGTTCCGGCCAAGGAGTTCACTTCGAGCGCCAGATCGCCCAGGGAGTCGCCACGGCGGGCGCCGCGGGCACGAAAGGAAAAATCCTCCTCGTGCAGGGCAGCCACCACGTTGCTCAAGGTTTGCAGCGGACGTGTTACGTGGCCGTACAGCCAACCTGCTGCGGCGGCTTCCACCAGGGCCGTCGTCGCAGCCGCGAAAACGCCTCCCATCCAGGATTCGGTGAGCCGCCATCCCAACAGGCCGGCGCACACAACAGTTGGGGCAACAAAACTAACCAGCGCTAGGCGAAGGCGAAGGTCATAGCTGAGCCGCCGGCGTGAAGTGCCCAGTGGCACTCGGACGCGGTCGGGAGTTGGCGGTGATGACTGGACTGTGACCGGGGGCATAGCACAAGCGCGGCGAGGGCTACACGCCGTGCTTCTCCATTCTGCGGTACAGGGCGCCACGACTGAGACCCAAGGCCTCTGCAGCCTGACTGACGTTGCCGCCTGCGCGGCTGAGCGCCTTGCGGACGAGGATAGCTTCCACCTCTTCGAGGCTCAGATCCTCCATCGCCTGTGCGGCATCGCGAACGGCACCGCGCCGGCCCTCCAGGCTCAGGTCGGCAACCGTCAGGCGCGGGGTGCGAGCCATCAGCACAGCCCGCTCCAACGCATGATCCAACTCGCGGACGTTTCCGGGCCAGCTGTACTGCAGCATGGCAGCCATGGCTGCCGGTTCAAAGCCTTCCACCACGCGGCGGTAACGTTCGGCGTAGCGGGCGAGGAAATGCGCCGCCAGCGCCGGGATATCCTCGCGACGCTCCCGCAGCGGTGGCAGGGCGATCTCGACGGTATTGAGTCGAAACAGCAGATCGGGACGGAAACGACCCTCTGCGGCCTCCTTGTGCAGATCGGCGTTGGTGGCTGAGAGCAGACGTACGTCCACCCGCCGCGTGACCGAGGAACCCACGCGCTCCAACTCGCCGCTTTCCAGCACACGCAACAGCTTGGCCTGCCCACGTAGCGGAACGTTGGCGATTTCATCAAGGAAGAGCGTGCTGCCGGAGGCGAGTTCAAAGCGGCCGATGCGATCGGCGCGGGCATCGGTGAAAGCACCCTTCACATGGCCGAAGATCTCGCTCTCGAAGGTGCCTTCAGAGAGCGCGCCGGTGTTGACAGCGACCAAAGTTTTGCCGGCGCGCGCTGAGCGCCGATGGAGTGTCTGCGCGATGACCTCCTTGCCGGTGCCGTGCTCCCCCGTGATGAGCACATTGGCATCGGACGGCCCGACGCGTTCCAACAGGTCGAGCACAGGCCGCATCGCGGGAGCGGACGCGATGAAATCAGGTGTGCCCTCGCTACGCAGCATGCGGTTTTCCGCTTCCAGCCACTGGGCGCGGCGCTGGGCCTTGTGGAGTTCCACCTGCGTCCGTAGCACAGTCAGCAGGCGCAGATTGTCCCAGGGCTTGGGAATGAAATCACTGGCGCCGGCGCGCATGGCCTGGACCGCAAGCTCCACGTTGGCCCACGCGGTCATAACGATGACGGGCACATAGGCGTCCCGCGCACGGATAGCGGTAAGCAGGTCAAGACCTTCACGGCCGCTGGTGGTATCGCGCGTATAGTTCAGATCGATCAGCAGCGCGTCAAAGCTGCCGCCATCCAGCGCGGCCAACACCGTTGCCGGGGTGCGTGCTGTTTGGAGCGCGTATTGCTCCGGCGAGAGCAGGATCTCGAGCGTTTCCAGGATGTGTGGCTGATCGTCGGCCAACAACAGCCGGTCCACGCGCTCCCCGTTGTGTGTCTTTACCGCCATATATCGGTGAGCTGCCTTTCTGCCCCGAGATCCAGTATCGATCTTGCATCATCAGGCCCCGCTATGCTGAGCCAGGCCATGCTTGGCGGCCTCGATGGAGATGTTGTGTGCGGCCAGCGTTCGGCCAAGGGCGCGTTCAAACTCGATGCGCGCCTTCTGGTACGCGGTACGTGCCTCGACCAGCACGCTTTCCGCCGTAGCCAGGTCGTGCCGCGCGCCCAGGGTCTGTGCCGCCGAGCCCGCACCCAGCGCCTGCTCTTTCTGCGTGACATCGCAGCTGCCGGCGGCGAGCTCGCGAGCTTTTGCGGCGGCCGACACGC
>CAXTRM010000169.1:0-7984 GCA_964246625.1 uncultured Acidobacteriaceae bacterium | reverse complement strand
GTGTAGATCTCGGGTGCCTTGTTGAAGCCCTGCATGGTGAAGGCGGCGATGCGGTCCTTGCTGTCGCGGAGGCGGTGCGAGACAGAGATGGCGTCCTTGACGGGGCCGCCACCGACGGAGACCTCCTCGAGGTCGAGGGGTGCGCCGGGCACGATGGCCTGATCGTTCACGTCGACGGCGCTGAGCAGGGTGTGACCGCGGCGATCTTCGACGAAGCTGAGGGTGTGATCGCTGCTCCACTCCTCGTAGCTGGGCGTGCCGTCGATGTTTGGCGTGACATCAGTGGGTGGGCCGCCCGCGGCGTTGATGACGTAGAGGTCCCCGCCGGTGGAGCCCTGGTCCGACATGAGGCCGCCGATGAAGGCGATGTGCCTGCCGTCAGGGGAGAAGCGGGGGACGGCGATCTGGAGGCCATGAAGGGGGCCGGAGACGGTGGCGGGGTCGAGGACGACCCTTGGTGCCGTGTCGCTCTCTCGCTGAGGGCCGTTGGCGTCGGCTGAGGGCTCCAATGTGACATACAACTTGGCCACCCACCAGTTGTTTTCACCGGGCGCAGGGGCGGCGATAAAGGCAATGTCGTGGGACTGGGGCTTGAGATTGAACTCATAGACGTGGAGGTTGGGTGGAGTGACAAAGGCGCCTGGGCCGCCGGTCAGTGGCATCGAGTAGACGCGTTGCACTTCAACGCCGTCCTCGCCGATCACGCCAGCGAAGGGCTTCATGGCATCGAGAGCACCAGCGGAGCGGGAAGCATTTTCGACGAACAGGAAGGCAAGGGTCTTGCCGTCAGAGGCCCAGGCGGGCTGCTGGATCTCGCCGGTGAGATGGGTAAGCTGGCGAGTCTGGCCGCCAGCCTTGGACCACAGAAAGACCTGAAGCTGCCCTTTCATCTGCTTGCCTTCGAGTGGAGCGCAGTCGGAAAGAAAGGCGAGGGTTTGCCCGTCAGGAGACCAGACAGGGCTGCTGTAGGCGCAGTTTGCGGTCCCGGGCACTGTGATCAATGTGTCCGTTGCGGAAGCCGCGGAGGTTGCGGAGCCAACGGGGGTGAGGTGGATGGCTTTGCCTTCGGCGCCGCGAAGCGTCCAGGCGACCAGTGTGCCATCAGGCGAGAGCGCGACGGCTGCCGGGGACGTGATGTGCTGCGCCCTGGTGGTGTTCTGGGTCTCAAGGACCGTTCCGCCGGTTGCGACGGCATCCGTGGGTAGCACTGTAAGAGCAACCTGTGCCGCCCCGCACGCACTGCCGGCAAAAAGAGCCGCGAGGGTGCCACCAAGGAGCCGACGGCGAACAGGAGGGCGCTGCAAAGAGTTCATGAAACGCAGCGTACCACCGTGAGCAGCCGTGGTCGTGGTGCGCGGCGGCTGCTGGGGCGCGATAAGCGGAGAGTTGAGGGGCAGGCTGAGGCGGTCAAAACGAGCGGTGGCTGGCGAAGGGGTCGGCTCGGGCAAAGAAGGGCGAGGTGCCCGAAGCTCTGTCGGGCGCGAGCGCACGGCGAACTGCGGCGGTACCGAGGTCCCTGCGGGCGTGTGCCGGATGACCGCAAAGCTGATGCGGAAGGCGTGGGAGCCGCCATTCGGGACTGCGGGAAACAGGATGCCCTGCCCAGGGGCGTAAGAGGGCCTGGAAAGCAGGACAGCTGATTGACTGCCATCGCCACTGTTGCTAGAGTGAAAGGGTTCCGCTTGTATTGGGAATACGCCTCTCTGAGAGCCTACAATACCCTCTTTCCACGGCTGCATCTTTGGGAGACGCGGGATGGATCGCTGGGTAGAAAGGACGAAACGGAGTCAGGTTGGGCGCTAAGCGCTCGGCATCTTGGCCACCGTCGCCCTTGCCAAGCCTTGGTAGTGTTTGCGGTAATCGCGTGGAAAAGGTTGAGCCGCGTACAGGATTCAGAAGTTCGCCGGAGCGCAGGTCGTGGCTCCGCCTTTTGCGTGTGTACATGATGTGCACAGCAGAAGCAAGAGTGAACGGGCTGCCCTGCATCGCGTTCGACAAAGTGAGTCGGATAGCTCCGTAGCCCAGAAGGGCGCCGGACTGGCAAGAAGGAGTCAAACGAAGTGCCTACGTTCCATCAACTCGTAAAACAGGGCCGCACACCGACCCGCTACAAGACGGCTTCGCCCGCGTTGCAGGGCTCGCCCCAGCGTCGTGGCGTCTGCACCCGTGTGTATACCCAAACCCCGAAGAAGCCGAACTCAGCCCTGCGCAAGGTAGCGCGTGTTCGCCTAACAAACGGGATCGAGGTCACCACCTACATCCCGGGCATCGGCCACAACCTCCAGGAGCACTCGATTGTGCTGATTCGCGGCGGCCGTGTGAAGGATCTTCCGGGCGTGCGGTACCACGTTGTGCGCGGCACGCTGGATTCAGTGGGTGTGGCCAAGCGAATGCAGAGCCGATCCAAGTACGGCGCCAAGCGCCCGAAGGCGGCAGCCAAGTAGGCCGCGAGATCACCGCAGGGCCACGTGCCTGGGTGCATGGGCTGAACAGATGAGAATGCCAGAGCGAAAGCCCGGCAGCGTGAGAGGTCACCGCGCCGGGGGAAGAAGAGAGAAGGATGCCAAGAAAAGGTCATATCGCCAAGCGTGAAGTTGCAGCGGATCCGATCTACGAGTCGACGCTGGTTACGAAGTTCGTCAATAGCATGATGTGGGGCGGCAAGAAGTCAACCGCGCAGTCCATCTTCTACGAGGCCATGACGAATCTTGAGCAGAAGGGCGGCGACGAGGCCCTGAAGCTGTTCAAGAAGGCCATTGAAAACGTCAAGCCGATGCTTGAGGTGAAGAGCCGTCGTGTGGGCGGCGCGAACTACCAGGTGCCCATCGAAGTAAATCCGGAGCGCCGTACCTCCCTGGCTATTCGATGGCTGGTGACCTATGGCCGTGCTCGCGGAGAGAAGGGCATGGTCGAGAAGCTGACCGCCGAGTTGCTGGACGCAGCCAATGGGCGTGGGGCCGCGATGAAGAAGAAGGAAGACGTTCATCGGATGGCAGAAGCGAACAAAGCCTTCGCCCACTATCGCTGGTAGGTCCTCTGTTCAAAGAAGGCTGTGCGTTTCTGTAAGGGTGCATGCATGCACCACGGAGGACGTACAGCGTAGAACCAAGTGTTATCGCGGAGCCGGGCTCCGCAGAAAGAACCACCATCGTGGCACGCACAATTTCCCTGGCAAAATGCCGCAACATCGGCATCATGGCGCACATTGACGCGGGTAAGACGACCACTACAGAACGCATTCTCTTCTACACGGGCGTGAATCACCGTATTGGCGAGGTGCACGAGGGCACGGCGACCATGGACTGGATGGAGCAGGAGCAGGAGCGTGGCATTACGATCACCTCCGCGGCAACTACCTGCTCCTGGAACGGGATTCGCATCAACATCATC
This sequence comes from uncultured Acidobacteriaceae bacterium, assembly GCA_964246625.1. Lineage (GTDB taxonomy): Bacteria > Acidobacteriota > Terriglobia > Terriglobales > Acidobacteriaceae > Granulicella. The sequence continues at coordinate 4,594 of CAXTRM010000169.1, read as the reverse complement.
GACACCCCAGGCCACGTGGACTTCACCGCCGAGGTGGAGCGTTCGCTGCGGGTTCTGGACGGCGCTTGCGCCTGCTTTGACTCGGTGCAAGGCGTCCAGCCCCAGTCCGAGACAGTTTGGCGGCAGGCCAACAAGTACAAGGTGCCACGCATTTGCTTCATCAACAAGATGGATAAGGCAGGTGCGAACTTTGAATATGCCACATCGACCATCGTGAACCGGTTGGGCGCAAAGGCAATTCCCATCCAGATCCCGATTGGCGAAGAGGCAAAGTTTGCCGGGGTCGTTGACCTTGTGGAGATGAAGGGCATCCTTTGGCACGATGAGACCATGGGTGCCAAGTACGACGTGGAAGAAGTTCCGGCCAGTCTTCGGTCCAAGGCGGAGCAGATGCGCCAGGAGCTGGTTGAAGCGGTGGCCGATGCGGACGACGAGGTGATGAACAAGTACCTTGAAGGGGAAGAGATCACCGTCGCCGAGCTGAAGCGGGCGATCCGCAAGGCGACGATCGCGATGAATATTTTCCCCGTTCTGTGCGGTTCGTCCTTCAAGAACAAGGGGGTACAGACCCTGTTGGACGCAGTGGTGGACTACCTCCCAAGTCCGCTTGACGTGCCTGCCATCGAGGGATCCGAGCCAGAAGAGCCGGAACACAAGTTGGTTCGCAAGGCGGACGACAGCGAGCCCTTTGCGGCGCTCGGTTTCAAGATCATGACCGATCCCTTTGTGGGGCAGCTGATCTTTATCCGCGTTTACTCCGGCTCACTAAAGACCGGCGATTCGGTACTAAACCCCCGGACGCGCAAGACGGAGCGTATTGGCCGCCTGCTCAAGATGCATGCCAACAAGAGGGAAGAGATTACTGAAATCCTCGCCGGCGATATCTGCGCGGCCGTGGGCCTGAAAAATCTTGTGACAGGCGACACGATCTGCACGGAAAAGCAGCCCATTGTGCTTGAGTCAATTGACTTCCCGGCGCCCGTGATCGAAGTGGCGGTGGAGCCGAAGACCAAGGCCGATCAGGAGAAGATGGGCGTTGCACTTTCCAAGCTCGCCCAGGAAGATCCGACCTTTAAGGTGCGGACCGATGCAACCAACGGGCAGACGATCATCGCCGGTATGGGCGAGTTGCACTTAGAAATCATCGTCGACCGTATGATGCGTGAGTACAAGGTCGAGGCAAATGTCGGCAAGCCCCAAGTGAACTACCGGGAGACGATCCGTTCCCAGGCCGACGCCGAGGGCAAGTACATCCGGCAGACGGGCGGATCCGGCAACTATGGGCACGCCAAGATCCGGATCGAGCCTAACGAGCCGGGCAAGGGTTACCAGTTCTCGAACGACATCAAGGGTGGCGTAATCCCGAAGGAGTACATCAAGCCGATCGACCAGGGCATTCAAGAGGCTATGGCCGGTGGCGTGTTGGCGGGCTATGAAATGGTCGACATCAAGGTCAGTCTTTATGACGGCAGCTACCACGATGTCGACTCGAATGAGATGGCATTCAAGATTGCCGGGTCCATGGCCTTCAAGGAGGCCGCTCGCAAGGCAAAGCCGGTGCTGCTTGAGCCAGTGATGGCGGTCGAGGTGACGGTACCCGAAGAGTACATGGGAACCATCATTGGGGACCTGAACTCCCGCCGCGGACGCATAGAAGGCATGGAGATGGTGGGTGGCGTGCAGGCGATCAAAGCGACGGTGCCGCTCTCGAACATGTTCGGCTATGCAACGGCGATGCGCGGGTCAACGCAGGGCCGCGCAAACTTCTCGATGGAGTTCAAGCAGTACGAGGAGGCGCCGCGCTCGGTCTCAGAAGAGGTCATTGCCAAGGTGCAGGGCAAAGATAGATAAGTTCGCGTACGTAAGCCGCGCGCTGGAGCCGGTTGTGATCAATCGGCGCGCGCAAGACAGCAACCAGATCTTGAGCAACGGTAGGACGGAGAAGGATCATGGCGAAGGAAAAATTTGATCGCAGTAAGCCGCATGTGAACGTGGGAACCATTGGCCACATTGACCACGGCAAGACCACATTGACGGCAGCCATCACGAAGGTGCTGTCCAAGCACAACCCAAAGAACGCGTTCCGGTCGTTTGACACGATCGACAACGCACCCGAAGAGCGGGAGCGTGGTATCACGATCTCAACCTCGCACGTGGAGTACGAGACGGCTAACCGTCACTATGCACACGTGGACTGCCCGGGCCACGCCGACTACATCAAGAACATGATTACGGGAGCCGCGCAAATGGACGGCGCGATTCTGGTCGTCGCAGCCACGGACGGTCCGATGCCTCAGACCAAGGAGCACGTGCTCCTGGCCCGCCAGGTGGGCGTCCCGTACATCGTTGTGTTTCTGAATAAGTGCGATGCAGTCGAAGATACCGAACTGATCGACCTGGTCGAGATGGAAGTACGCGAGCTGTTGTCCAAGTACGACTTCCCCGGTGATGATGTTCCGGTGATCCGTGGCTCGGCACTGGGCGCATTGAACGGCGAAGCGCAGTGGGAGGCCAAGATCGACGAGCTGATGCAGGCCGTCGACGATAACGTTCCGCAGCCGGACCGGCTGGTCGACCTGCCGTTCCTGATGCCGATCGAAGACATTTTCTCGATCTCGGGCCGTGGCACCGTGGTGACGGGCCGCATCGAGCGCGGCAAGGTGAAGGTGGGCGAGGCCTGCCAGATCGTCGGCTTCCGCGACACGCAGAATACGACTGTCACGGGCGTGGAGATGTTCAAGAAGCAGCTGGATGAAGGTTTGGCGGGCGACAACGCGGGTCTGTTGCTGCGCGGCATCGCCAAGGAAGACGTGGAGCGCGGCATGGTGCTGGCCAAGCCCGGCTCGATCACGCCGCATACGGTGTTCAAGGGTGAGGTGTACGTGCTGTCGAAGGAGGAGGGTGGCCGTCATACGCCGTTCTTCAACGGCTACCGTCCGCAGTTCTACTTCCGCACCACGGACGTGACGGGCTCGGCAAAGCTGCCGGAAGGCACGGAGATGGTGATGCCGGGTGACAATATCCAGCTGGAAGTGACCCTGCACACCCCGGTGGCCATGGAAAAGGGCCTTCGGTTCGCCATCCGCGAGGGTGGACGCACCGTCGGCGCCGGGACCATCGCCGAGATCATCAAGTAAGCGAAAGATTCACAGTGCAGGGAGGCGGTATGCCAAACAGGTATCGCCGTCCTGCACTGGAGTCCCTACCGGCTCTGCCCATTGCACCAATCTCGTTTCTTCGGTACCATTGATAGGTTGCGCGGCATCCACAGCGTGTCTGCGCCCCATCCTCTCACTTCGAGGACTGTGGACGGTGTAGATTTCGATCGTCTCCAGGCTACTCCCCACCGATCTTTGTGTAAGGTCAGAAAGCAGCAAGCACCATGGCGCAACAGCGCATACGTATCCGTTTGAAGGCCTACGACTACCGGGTTCTCGATACCTCCACGGGAGAGATTGTCGATACGGCGAAGCGTACCGGAGCACAAGTGGCGGGTCCGATTCCCTTGCCGACCGTGAAAAACAAATACTGCGTCCTGCGCTCGCCCCACGTGGACAAGAAGTCGCGAGAGGCTTTTGAGATTCGCACGCACAAGCGGCTGATCGACATCCTCGAGCCGACGCAGCAGACGGTAGATGCGCTGATGAAGCTGGATCTGCCAGCAGGCGTCGACGTCGAGATCAAGACAGTTACCAAGTAGCAGAAGTACCTGCAGTGCTTAGCCGAGGGCTAAGCATGATGAGGAGAAGGCGATGCCAGTTAACGGGATCCTGGGCAAGAAGATAGGTATGACCCAGGTATTTGATGCGAACGGCGAAGTTCACCCGATCACCGTGTTGAAGGTCGGTCCGTGCGTAGTCACGCAGTTGAAAACGCAGGCCAGGGATGGTTACGACGCGGCCCAGATTGGCCTTGTGGAGTTCGTCAAAGCTTCCAAGGTCAATAGGGCGATGACGGGCCACTTCAGCAAGGCTGATACACCGCCCGTCAGATTCATAAAAGAGGTAGCCATCGAAAGCGCCACGGATGGGACCGATGGCGTGAAGGCTGGCGATCGTGTGCAGGTGGACCTGTTCGATGGGGAAAAGTTTGTGGACGTGATTGGGACCAGCAAGGGTCGGGGGTTTGCGGGCGTCGTTCGCCGGCACAACTTCGGCGGGGGCCCGAAGTCGCATGGCCACATGTTCCAGATTCAAGGCTCCATCGGCGCTTCGTCCTTTCCTTCGCGGGTCTTCCCGGGGCAGCGGATGCCAGGGCACTACGGCACCGACCAGGTGACTGTGCGTAACCTCCGGATCCGCGGTATCAACCTAGAAGAAAATCTCCTTATGGTCGAGGGGGCGGTTCCCGGGCCGCGTGACGGCTATGTTGTCATTGAGAAGGCCAAGGCGCCCCCACGGGAGCGCCGTGGCTTCGCCGGCGCAGGAACAGTCGATCCTTTGAAGGCTTCGAAGAAGGCCTCGGCAGGCAAGAAGAAGTAACGAAAGCGCTACAAGGCAACTGCCGGCTACGATCGCCGGGAAGATGTTTTACCTCTGCACGGAGAGTTGACCGGGAACGCAGACGAATATGGGATCGCGGGCCGCATTGATGG
>CAXTRM010000168.1:3669-8036 GCA_964246625.1 uncultured Acidobacteriaceae bacterium | reverse complement strand
GGCCAGAAAGGAACCACGAACACCATGCAATACATCGACAATATCCCCGTCTTTGGAGAACACGAGCCCAACACGCTGGAGCAGGCTCGCCTGTGCGCGAGCACAGCAGACCACTTTGCCCTGATGGCCGACGGCCATCTCGGGTATGGGGTGCCCATCGGCGGGGTCATCGCCTCGGAGTCGCGCATCAGCCCTACCGCGGTAGGCTTTGATATCGCTTGCGGCAACAAGGCAGTGCGCCTCGATATGCCTGCGAGTGAACTGCGCGCCAACATCCATCGCATCATGGAGGACATTTGGCGCACGCTCAGCTTTGGCGTCGGCCGCAGGAACAACGAGAGCGTCGAGCATCCGCTCTTCGCGCGTGATGGCCATCCCGGTTGGTCTACGGATGCCGCTTCGCCCTTGAAGCGCAAGGCCGAAGCCCAGCTTGGCACGATCGGCAGCGGGAACCACTACGTCGATCTGTTCACCGATGAGCAGGATCGCGTGTGGGTAGGTGTGCACTTCGGTTCACGCGGCCTCGGGCATGGCATTGCTACGTGGTTCCTGAAGGCTGCTGGTGCGAAGGATGGCATGATGGTCGATCCTGTCTTTCTTGATGTCGACTCGGATCTTGGTGCGCAGTACATTGCCGCCATGCAGCTCGGGGGCGCCTATGCTTACGCGGGCCGTGATTGGGTGTGCTCACGCGTGGCCCGGTTGCTTGGCGCGGAGATCCAGGATGAGGTGCACAACCACCACAACTACGCGTGGCAGGAGGAGCACAACGGCGAGCAGCTTTGGGTTTGCCGCAAGGGAGCCACGCCGGCCTTTCCCGGCCAGCGCGGCTTCGTGGGTGGCACCATGGGCGAGCAGTCGGTGATCCTCGAGGGCATTGCGCCCGACCTGACCACCGCCGACGGCCGTACCCTTGCCGCCGAGCAAAAGGCCTCGCTGTACTCCACCGTCCACGGCGCAGGCCGTGTGACGGGCCGGAAGCAGGCAACGGGTGTGCGCGATCGCAAGACAGGTGCGGTGAAGCGCGAAGGCCTGATCAAGCCCGAGATGATGCATGAGTGGCTCAACCGCTCGGGCGTCGTGCTCAAAGGCGCAGGTCTGGATGAATCGCCGCACTGCTACAAGCGCCTGACCGAGGTGCTTGCAGCGCAGGGTCGCACCATCCGCGTCCTGCACACCCTCACACCTGTGGGCGTGGCGATGGCCGGTGCCGACGAGTTCGATCCCTACAGGACTAGTCGGCAGACAAAGGGAGCCCAGGCAACCGGGCTCTCTTTGCGTTCTACACTTCCCCTGCGACACGACGCTTTTGTCAGACAAATGTCAGATTGCCTCCTGTGACCACAGAGTGATCCTTTCCTGGTCGGCGCCACCATGCGGCTTCACCTCACTCACATGGGTCGTCGACGAACAGGAGACTTGCATGTCGGACACGCTGATTGCCATCCTCATTCTGCCGTTCTTGATCCTCCTCACGCTGGCGTTGGAGTGCACACGCGTGGGCTGTAGCTGGGCTTGCCGCACCGTTCGCGCCGCCCGAAACAGGTTGCCCGCACGCGACAATCCGCAACAGGCTCCGCGCCGAGCCTAGATGGGCGTGACAGCTCTCCGGGTTCCTAAGTGTCGCCCTCCGATCTGCCGCAGTGTTTCCGCGGAAGGAGAGCAGGGAACCTGGACGCAAAGAAAAGTTTGCCCCCATGCGGCTCTTAACGCCCCTGATGCGTCCATTCAGCCGTAGCTCGGCGCGAAGAGCCACACGCTGCATGTTCCGCGCCGTCAATGAGGGGCTGACATGAGCATCGGACGTCGTTGTGCGCAGCTTTTGCTCCTGGGTTGGACTGGCATAACACTGGCCCAGACCCCCGCGGTTCCACCAGCCTCCACAGGGCAGGCTCCCCCGGTTTCCGCTGCTCCGTCACAGACCCCGGCAGGCGCAACACCGCCCGCTGCCCCCAGCGGCCAGGCTCCCCCGGCACCCAATGCCAGCAACACCATCCAGGCTACGGCGCGCCTCGTCATCCTGGACGCCGTGGTCGTCGATCAGAAGGGTAACGCTGTCTCAGGGCTCACCAAGGAGCAGTTTCAAGTGCAGGAGGACGGCACCGAGCAGACAGTGCTCAACTTCGCCTCCCCTGGCAAATACACGCCGCCGCCCAACGCCGCCATCGATTCCACGGCTGACCTTGATCGCCTCGCGCCGCGTGCCCCCGTGAACATCATCCTGCTCGACGAGTTCAACACGCTCTTCGAGGATGAAGCGTTTGCCCGATACTCCCTCCAGAAGTGGCTCAAGTCCCAGCCCGACACGCTGGACACGCCTACTATGCTGGTCGCGGTCAGTCTGGAAAAGTTTGAGGTCCTGCACGACTACACGCAGAACAAAGACGAGATCCTGCAAGCGCTGGATCACCACTTCACCGCGTATCCATGGCAGGCACACAACTACGCCTGGATTGCGGAGCGGTACACCACAGCATTTTTAACCCTGCGCCGCGTGGCGGAGGCGAGCACCGGACATGTCGGTCACAAAAACATGATCTGGATCGGACGGGGCCTGCCCAATACCGGCCGTCTCCGCTTCAGTTCCGTCGACCAGGACCGTGTCAACACGGCGATGCAGCAAACGATCAATGAGTTGCGGGACGCACGGATCACGCTCTACACCATCGACCCTGCAGGCGTGATGGTCGACCCGAGCCGTTATGGCGAAGACGCCGCGCTCTTCGATCCCTTTGGGGGCGAGTACAACTTCAAGGCGCTTGCCCGTGCCTCCGGTGGACGAAACCTGTACGGCCGCAACGATGTCGACGCCGAGATCGGCACCTCTATCCGCGATGGCGCCAGCTTCTATACCCTTACCTATCGCCCCACCAACAACGTGCGGGACATCTCGCACTTCCGCAAGATCAAGGTCTCGGTGGCGGGCAGGCCCGACCTCACCGTGGTTACGCGCCAGGGCTACTTCGACTCACGAGGTCCCGCCCGTCTCACCGCTGACGGGCAGGCAGGTCGCCGCCTGGCGAACGAGTTGGCCGGAGCGGAAACCAGCACCATGGTCTACGATGCCGTGCCCTTGACGCTCTCCGCCGGCAGCAGCCCGGACAAGTACCTCCTCCACATGGAAGCGCACAGCCTGTACTGGACACCCTCGGACGGCACCACGCCGCGCCAGACCAAACTGATCGTCACAGTGACCACCTTCGATAAGAAAGACAAGCTCCTCAAGTCCGACGCCCGCGAGGTCAGTCTGACCGCCAAGCCAGGCGGAGCCCTCACCGGGCCGCTGAGCGGGCCAGTGGTCCTCGCCTGTGATGTGCCGTCGAACCCGAAGGCGGTGCGTGCGCGCTTTGTGGTGCGGGTCGACCGCACGGGGCGCATGGGAACGGCCGACGCGGACCTGCTGCATCCGCCACAGGCCATGGCCGCCCAGGGCAGCACTGCCTCTGCACCGACGCCCTGACCTGGCGCTACGGTGCCCTTGAAGGGAGCCCCTCGCCGTGTACGGGCTCCCCACGCAGGAACGCGCCGATGTTGTCATTGAGAAATACGAGGTCGGCAGGACTCGCTCCCGCTCCTGCGGGATGGCCCCAGAGCGACGGAATCGGCTTCAACGTTACGTGCGGAAGGAACTGTGACTCGTACCGCGCATCGCCTACCGGGAAGTACAGGTCCGTCATCGAGGGCATATACAGCACAGGCACCTTGATAGATAGGAGTGCCTGCTTCGTGTTGCCGTCAAAGCCGGGCGTCGTGCCGACGTCATGCTTCTCCCAGGTGCGCAATTGCAGGATGAGGTCATTCGCGTCGCCTCCCGGCACGAAGTTGTCCCGTAGGTCTGCGAGGGTTGACTGCAGCGTCGCGTGGGGGTCCTCGGTCTTCCATAGCTCGTCGCGCCACCACTCCTGCGAGTACAGCCACGCACCCCACACCGCGCCAAAAGCCGCAATCCCGCGCTTCGGCTCGGCGGTGTAGTCCCCGCCCTTGAAGTCCTCGTCCGCTTCGATCGCCGTAATCTCGCTTTCGTTACGCGCGACCCCGTGCGGCCAGCACCGTGCGGTGCCGCTGGTTGCCACAATGCGGTCCATGTACGTGGGGTAGCTGACCGCCCATTGGAACGCCTGCTCGGCACCCATGGAGAAGCCCACCACGGCGCGGAGGTGCTGCACACCAAGCGCTTCGGTCAGCAGGCGATGCACGGCTTCCACGTTGTCGCGAATCGTCATCACCGGGAAGCGCGGTCCGTGGAAGGGCTCAGGGGTATTGCTCGGCGATGAGGAACTGCCGTTCCCGAAGAGTTCGGTGGACACAAGAAACAGCTTCGCCGGATTCAACGCCTTGCCCTTGCTGCCGATCAGCCACTCATAGCC
>CAXTRM010000168.1:0-3659 GCA_964246625.1 uncultured Acidobacteriaceae bacterium | reverse complement strand
TCTCTGCCACGGCGCACCACCAGGTCATTGCCAAGATGAGGACGAGCGCGTACCAGCATCTTTGTTTCATCGATCCCCCTTGCATTCTGTGCAAGGAGGATCTCACGGACGCGACTCTAGCGATTGCCGCCCAGCAGTTGCACAAAGCGCTGGAAACCTGCCTGCCGCGCTGCCGCGTTTTCTGCGCTGGCGTCGGGCGCCTCGCCGGCCCGCATGAAGCCATGACCCGCGCCGTCATAGACCACCGGCTCATAGGTCTTTCCCGCTGCCTTCATGGCGGTCTTGGTGCTGTCCACGGTGGAGGTGATCCGGGCATCGTTGGCCGCATAGAAGCCGTACACCGGCGCCGTAATGGCCTTCAGGGCATCGGCTGGCGGAGGTGGTCCGTAGAAAACGAAGGCCCCGCCAAGATCGTGGCGATGTGTGGCGAACAGAAAGCTCTTGCCGCCGCCCCAGCAGAAACCGGAAACGTACAGTTTGCCATTCGCTGCGGACAGATCTTTCCCGTAGTCGGCTACCGCGTCCAGGTCCGCAAGCACCTGCGGATCGGGCAAGGAAGACACCGCTTTCACCACCGCGCTCTGGTCCGGAAACGCCGCTGTGCCGCCGGGTGTTGCAGGCGCATACGCGGCTCCGGCGGTCATCTGGCCCATGCTGCCGTGGTCATGCATCTCCGCCCCAGCCGGCATCGGCATGTTGCTGGCGGCCGCGGAAGAGCCTGCCGGCCCAAAGCCGCTTAGCAGGTCCGGCTCCACCACGATGTACCCCGCCGCCGCGACCTCATCGGCCATCTCCCGCGCCCAATCGGAAAGCCCAAAGATCTCGTGGATCATGATCACAACCGGGGCCTTCGCTTTGCTCTCCGGGTACACGACCCAGGCCTGCAGGGGGCGCCCGCCGGAGCCATGCAGGGTGACGTACTCCCCATGCCGGGGGCTCTTGTCTAGTTTGGCCTTCGCCCAATCCTGGGCATGCGCACCCAGGCTGCTCCCGCTGAGCAGCAGAGCCGCCACAGCGGCGGCCTTCCCCAATACGGACAAACCCAACGCGTTTCTCATGGCCACGAGTCTACACACACCTTAAAACCTTCGTGTCGCAATCTCTGGGGATCATGCTGCTTCCAAGGACCATGCTGTATGTCTCACGGCACACCTGCAGCGGCCGCTGCTAGCGGTCCAGCATGGAGCTGACGATGCCGCCGATCACCGCGCCCGCGCCCACCTCGCGTGTACTCTCCCCGCTACCGGAAGGCAGGTAGGGCCGCAGGGCGTGAGCCAGGTTCGCGAGCGGCAAGGTCTGCAGCCAGACGCGTCCCGGACCGGTCAGCGAGGCCAGAAACAGGCCGTCACCGCCAAAGAACATGTTGCGGATGCCCTGGATGCGCGTGATGTTGAACGACACATTCGCCTGAAATGCGCCGACGTGTCCCGGATGCACGCGCAGGGTCTCGCCAGGGCGCAGGTCGCGGATGACCACCTCACCGCTCAGCTCCAGCCAGGCAGTTCCATTGCCCGTGATCTTCTGCAACAGAAAGCCGTCGCCGCCGAAGATGCCGGCCCCCAGGGATTGCTGGAACCCGACACCCAGCTGAATCTGCGGTGTCGCGCACAGGAACCCATGCCGATGAATCAGGTACTCATGTCCGGGCCCGACCTCGATGGGCACAATGTGCCCAGGGATCTTGGTCGCAAACGCCACCTCTCCCTGGTAGCCCTGCGCCTGGTACTCCGACATAAACAACGTGCCGCCCCCGGCGATGCGTTTGATCGCGCCAAAGAACCCACCGCCACCGCCGTACTGCGTGTGGGTTGTCATGGCGATGGCCTGCGACATCCAGCTCAGCTCGCCTGCCTCGGAGATGACACTTTCCCCCGGTTCCAGCAGCAGCTCCAGCACCGGCATCGTTGTGCCCACGATTCGACTTTGCATACGGCTCGCTCGCCTCCGCTCTTGCGTGCAAGCATACGCGAGATCCTTCCCAAAGGTTCCCGCCGCCCAAGGCCTCCCGCACAGCCCATGCAGACCGCCCTGTGTCTTCGCAAGCCAGCAAAGCAGGGCCTCCTATATCCTCAGTGGTCATGGCACCCGTTCCGCGCGGTTCCTTGGAGCCGGTTGCGGCGTCGCCGTGGCGCGCGGTGTCGTCCAGCTTGCCAGCTATCTGCTCGTGAACGTCTTCCAGGGAGGCAGCACTTCGCCCATGGCTTCGACCATCCTCTCGCCTGCCACCCCCGCCGTGGCACCGGACCGTCTCCTTTCCCTCGACGTGTTGCGCGGCCTCACCATGGCCTCCATGGTGCTCGTGAATGACCCCGGCTCAGGTGCGATCTATACGCAGCTGGATCACGCCGAGTGGAACGGCGCGACCTTCACGGACATGATCTTTCCCTGCTTTATGGTGATGGTCGGCATCTCGATGACGCTGTCCTTTGCCTCACGCCTGGACCGTGGCGCGAGCCACAGCCGGTTGGCGCTGCATGCGTTGCGGCGCGGCCTCACCATCGTGGCGATCGGTCTGCTCCTGAATGTCGTATTCAGTTGGGACTTCGCCCGCATGCGCTTCCCTGGCGTGCTGCAGCGCATCGGCCTTTGCTACACGCTCGCGTCCATGCTGTACCTTGCGTTGCCTGGCCCGGACCTCGGCCGTTGGCGCCGCGGCCGTGAAGCCGTGATTGCCGGCGTGGCGGCCCTTCTGCTTCTGCTGTATTGGGGGCTGGTAATGCTGTATCCCACACCCGGCTTCGGCCCCGGCCACCTCGATACCTATATGAGCCTGCCTGCTGTGATCGATCGCGCTGTCTTTGGCACACGGCATATCTGGCGCGCTGCGATCACCCCCGGCCTCGGCCCCACCTACGACCCCGAAGGCCTGCTGTCTACGCTGCCCGCTCTCACCAACATGCTCTTCGGCATCCTCGCCGGCGAACAACTCCGCTCCAGGCTGCCAAGGGCACAGCAGTGTGGCAGGCTCGCCACCATGGGCACCTCGCTCTGGCTCCTTGGTTTGGCCCTCAGCCATTGGCTTCCATTGAACAAAAAGCTTTGGACAAGCAGCTTCGCGCTGTTCACCTCGGGTCTCTCGATCCTTGCACTTGCAGGCTTTCTTTACCTGGTGGACCTGCGTCGCGTTCGCCGGGGGTGGAGCTTTCTGCTCATCTTCGGCACCAACGCAATCCTGGCCTACATCCTCGCCGACGTCGTGGAATATCTCTTTGGGCGCGTGCGCTTCCACGTGGGAGGCCTTGCTCGACCGCTGAACCTCCATGCGTTGATCTTCCGCGACCTGTTTGCCTCCTGGCTCTCGCCGAAGATGGCCTCCCTCGGCTTTGCCCTCTTCTTTGTTTGTGTGATCGCACTTCTGCTGTATCCGCTCTACCGCAAGCGCATCTTTCTTCGGGTTTGAACCAGGCCTGGAGCAGCGCTTGTGAAGTTGTCTGGAGCCGCCGCTGTTTTCCATGCCGCGATGAAGTGCCATGCAAATCACCTCCCGTCGCTTGCATCCGGAGCACATGGAAGTGGCCACGGCAGCGGCTGGGTGCACGCATCCAACCAGAGATCATGGCCACGGCAACTTTAGAAGCACCCACCTCCCCCCAGGACGCGATCCAGAAGCCCCGCAAGGCCGAAAAGCCCGTACTCCCGCCCCCGCACCTGGACTGCAC
>CAXTRM010000167.1:588-8128 GCA_964246625.1 uncultured Acidobacteriaceae bacterium | reverse complement strand
GCGTGGACGCCTCCGTCCCGGCTGAACCAACATTTGAGCGCTATCTGGAGACCAAGCGGGCAAAGCTGGGGCATCTTATCGTGTAGATCGGAGTTTCGGGTCAGGTCCGGACAGTTGAACCTGACGCACCTAGCCCAGCGCAGGGCTCGCAAGACAAGGGAGAGACACATGAAACAGACAGCAATTTTAATCGCCGCCGCGTTGGCCTGGACAGGTTTGGCACTCGGCCAGGCTCAAGGAGCCCAGCAAGCTGACCAGGTGCAGTCGTCTCCTCAACCGAAGCACCATGGCCGCAGCGCAAAAGGCGATATCGGAAGTGGCACGGGTGATGTTGGCAAGGGCGCGGGTAAGGGCGCAGGGAATCTCGCCGCGGGAACAGGTAAGGGCGCGGCAGACGTAGTTACCTTGCACCCTGTTGAGGGTGCAGGCGCCATTGGCAAGGGTGGTGCTTCGGCAGGCAAAAACGTAGGAGTGGGTGCTGCCAAGGGTACAGGGAAGATCACCAAAGGTACGGGCAAAGCCGTCAAGAAGATCTTCTAGGGAGCTCTCGTACGAGTCTTTCTACGCGAGGCGCCTTGCCAGCTTGGCGGTGAGAACAAGCTGGCCTGCGTGTCGCTGCGTGTGTTCCGCACAGTGGATAAGGAGTCCAGCTACGGTTGTTGGCAAACGCTTTCGGCCAATGCCGCGGTTCTGCTCATGAACTTCTTGCGGAATAGCCTGTATGCGGCTAAGCGCGGACTCCATTCCCGTCTGGAACTCGGCATAAATCTGCGTTCCATCCGGGACGAGAGCATGCTCGGTAGAAAGTGCCTCAAGCTGGGAGGCGGTAAGTTGCCGGTCCTCCGCATAGCTCAGCAGCCTGTCTAATGAGCGCACGATGTGTCGGAGGTGAAACGCTGCCGGGGGCAGATCATCGGGGCGAAGAAAGAGTTCGCGCGTGTCCAGGCCGGAGGCCTTGCGCTCCACATCATCTACCGTGAGTTCCAGGGCATGCACTACGGCGCGCCGCAGCGGGTCAAGCTCGAGGTGCGTTCCCCTCATCCACGGTTCCAGGTAACCTTGTGTGATATCAGAGCTCTTTTTGCTGTCCATTGCCCCACCGCACTACAGGCCTTTGCTGCTTCGGAAGCTGTGTACGACCTCAGCTGGATCTTGATGCTTGGCGTCCACAGCCAGATTCATGGCCCGCATCTCGTCTGCGTTCACCTTGCCCGCGAGACGGTCTACAGCCTTCCGGATCGCCGGCCACCTCTGCAACGCCTCGTCCCGCAGCAATGGAACCGCCTCATACGGGGGAAAGTAGTGCCGGTCATCCTCAAGCGCCACGAACCCGAGCGCTTGAATGGCCCCATCCGTTGAATTTCCAGCCACAATGTCGACCTGGTGCGCCACGAGGGATCGATACAGCAGCCCCAGTTCCATGGTCCGGGGGGAGCCGGCGAAGTGCAGGGTGTACGCCTGTTGAAGTCCCGGCAATCCGTCCGGCCGTTCGGCAAACTCGTAGCCCACACCGAGCCGCCACTGTGGTGCCACCCGGGTCACGTCAGAGATCGAGCGAAGGCCCAGGCGTCGCGCATCGTCTGCCCGCACCACCATGGCGAAAGTGTCATTGAACCCCAACCCAGGGCCCATCGAGACATGAAAGCGCTGCTGGTAAAGCTGCGACACCTCCCCGTCAATCAAGTCTGGAGATCGTTGGCCAACCGGCGGTAAGGGCAGCTTCAGGATGGCAGTCAGCGCTGTGCCGGTGTACTCCACATAGCCATCGATCCGGCCAGAGACCAGTGTCTGCTGGCACAGGTAACTGCCCGCCAGCCAGAACCGTCGCTCCACGGTACCGCCTCCCTCGGCTTCGATCTCCTGCGCGAGCAGCTCACCCAGAATGACCTGCTCTGTAAAGTTCTTGGCTCCAATCACGATGTGCGACGACCGCGGAGGGGCGCAAGCGGTAACGCCCAACAAAAGGCTGAGCAGAGCGATCGGCATCGGCCGCCCTCGTTGGTGCCGGCCTCGTGGCTTGAACCTACCCGCACCACTCATCTGTGCACCGTGAAGCGCTTTTCGGCGGCTCCTAAGCAGGCGTCCGCCACCAGCGCCAACAAGGCGGCTGGGATAGCGCCAGCCAGAACCAATCCATTGTCCACGCTAGCCACACCGCGAAAGATCAACTCTCCCAGGCCACCGGCTCCGATAGCAGCTGCAATCGTGGCGACCCCTACACACGTAACGGTGGCTGTGCGCAAGCCGGCCAGGATCACGCTTGCGGCCAATGGGGCCTCCACCTTGCACAATCGCTGCCACCCCGTCATCCCTAGCGCGTTGGCAACATCCACCAGCGCTGGGTCGACGCTGTTGATCCCTGCATAGGTGTTGCGTAGGATCGGCAACAGCGCATATCCCGTAAGCGCAACGATCGCGAGCCTTGCTGCCCGATCCCCTAGAAAGGGCACGGGCAGAAGCAAACCAAACAGGGCAAGGCTGGGAATCGTCTGCAGAACGTTTGCCACCGCCAGGACAGGCCTGGCAAATCTTGGCTTTCGCGTCAGCAGCACGCCTGTCGGTAAACCGATTGCCGTGGCGATGAGGATAGCGCTGAGTGTCAGCCACAGGTGCTCAAAAGTGAGCCGGCCCATTTCGGCGCCGTATCGATGCAGAAAGCGCTCCATCTAAGCGGATCCGCTCTCGGGGAGGGTCGCCCGTACATACTCCCGAACAGCTGGATCCTCGCTCTGACGAACCTGGTCGGCGGCAAGCTGGGCGGCTACGACACCTCCCTGCATCAGCACCACGCGATCGGCGAGAACCAACGCTTCCTGCAGATCATGAGTCACTATCAGGGTCGTCACACCTCCGGCCCGCAGCAGATCTCGCATCATGTGCTGCATCTCGGCACGTGTCAGGGGATCCAACGCCCCGAACGGCTCATCCATCAGCAGCACCTTGGGTTCAGCGATGAGCGCCCTGGCCACACCCACCCGCTGACGTTGCCCTCCGCTCAACTGCCACGGGTAGCGCTGCAGAAGATCGGCCTGGAGCCCCACACGCTCAAGAGCCTGCTGGGTAGCCCTTGCGGTCTCCTTTCCTGTTTTACCGGAGATCTCCAGAGACATCGCAAGATTTCGCGCGATGCTCATATGCGGAAACAGCCCACTCTCCTGGATCACGTAGCCTATGCCACGTCGAAGGGCAAGCAAGTTGACAGAACCGGCATCTCTACCACCCACTAGCACCCTGCCTTTGGTGGGTCGAACGAGCTGGTTGACTGTCCTCAGCAGGGTTGTTTTGCCCGAGCCGCTCCGCCCCAGAAGCGCAGTGGTTGTTCCGGGTTCGCAGCCAAAGGAGATATTCCGTAAAAGCTGACGGCCGCCCTGTACCGTGAAGCCGACATCTGCGAACTCCACACCATCAGCGGCCATCAGATTGGCTCCCTGCTTTCTCTGATCTCTACCCTTCCGAAGCAGCCTCTGGCGCGTTCTCCGCTCCGTGCTGTGGCCCGGCGTCGGCGTCGGCGGAAGCCGGGGCGGCCACTGCCGTGGGGTTCGTTGCTCCCTTCACGCGCACAACGGTGATCTTGTCGAAGCCCTCTTTAAAGGCCGGCGGCCTGAGACGCTCGGCCATTTTGTGCATCACCTCGTCGGTCACCTGCCGATCACGCTTGGAGTTGCGCTCGAGGCACACACTCAGCGGCACGTCAAAGAACACCGCCTGTACCTCGTACCCGAAGCTCTTGGCCATCTTGATCCACTGCCGACGCTCGTGCGGACTGAGGTTGGTCGCATCCACGTAGTTCCATGGCATCTTGGCGATCAGGCGGGCGCGCAGCAGACTGCGTAGCGTGCTGAAAACCAACCCCTGGTAACGCTGTTCCGTAATGTCGTCGAAAAGAATGTTCCGCAACAGGTCGCTTGACAATGGCGTTACGCCGCGGCGCTTGTACCAGGTCGTCTTCCCGGAGCCGGGTAGCCCGATCGTCAAAACAACATAGCCCCGTGGCGACTTGGCCGGTGCCGGGGCCACTGGCGGTGTCGCCACCGAATCCGGCTGTGTCTCGACGACAAGCTGTGGCAGCGGGTTGGGTTCAACCGAGACATCTTGAGTGGGAGTCGGTTGCGCCTCCGCCTCTCCTGGCTGCAGCCCATGCATCTCCGCCATGAGCTCTGCTTGGGGCGCCTCCGCAACAGCCTCGATGGCCTCCTGCTCTGGCGCCTGCGCTCGAGCCGGCTCCGGATAGGCTGGTCTTAAAGGCGCCGGCTGATCCGTCGGTAGCTCCTGGCCGATCTTCCCCGTGGACTCCGATTCGTTCGGAGGTCGTTTGGAACGTCGTCTCATCAATCTCTCGCGCACCCATTCGCGCATACTCACGGTTTACCACACACGGGCGACTGCCGCAAAAACAGTGCACCATCCGGAAGGACCGCGCGTTGCCCGCCCGGCAAGCCTTTGGTAGCCTCAGATTATGCGGCCAGCCCGCGACGAGACAACCCCCGGTACGGAAAGAGAACATACGCACATGGCAGTGAAGGTTGGCATTAACGGCTTTGGCCGCATTGGACGCAACGTGTTCCGCACCGCTCTCGGCAATCCGGAGATCGAGTTTGTTGCCGTGAATGACCTGACCACTCCCGCGACCCTGGCCCACCTGCTTAAGTACGACTCCATCCTCGGCAACCTGCCCAATGAGGTTTCGGCGACTGAAGACTCCCTCATCGTCGACGGGAAGGCTATCAAGGTTTTCGCGCAACGCGATCCAGCCCATCTTGATTGGGCCTCGGTAGGGGCCCAGATTGTCATCGAGTCAACCGGCTTCTTCACCGATGCCACAAAGGCCAGGACCCACCTTGGATCAACCGTGAAGAAGGTCATCATCTCGGCCCCGGCAACCAACGAGGACGTCACCCTCGTCCTCGGGGTGAATGGGGACAAGTACGACCCTGCCCGGCACCATGTGATTTCGAATGCGTCCTGCACAACCAATGCCCTTGCTCCGCTGGTGAAGGTCCTTCATGAAACCTTTGGCATCCAGTCCGGCATTATGACGACCATTCACAGCTACACGAACGACCAAGTTGTGCTCGACGCGCCCCACAAGGACCTTCGCCGCGCCCGGGCAGCTGCCCTGAGCATGATCC
This sequence comes from uncultured Acidobacteriaceae bacterium, assembly GCA_964246625.1. Taxonomy (GTDB): domain Bacteria; phylum Acidobacteriota; class Terriglobia; order Terriglobales; family Acidobacteriaceae; genus Granulicella. The sequence goes on along the minus strand of CAXTRM010000167.1, from coordinate 2,999 downwards.
CTAGTTCCACAGGTGCAGCCAAGGCGCTCAAACTCGTCATCCCCGAGATGGACGGCAAGCTCGATGGCTTCTCCATGCGCGTACCTACGCCAAATGTCTCGGTCGTCGATCTTACCTTCGCCGCAGAAAAGCCCATCGATGCCAAGAGCATCAATGCAGCACTGAAAGCAGCAACTACCGGCTCTCTGCAAGGCATCCTGGGCTACACCGAAGAGGAACTGGTGAGCTCGGATTTCCGCGCCAATCCGCTGTCGTCTGTTGTGGATTCGAAGCTTACCAAAGCGATTGGAACGACTGGCAAGGTAATCAGCTGGTACGACAACGAATGGGGCTACTCCAGCCGGGTCAAGGATCTGGTCAGCTTCCTGGTTGCAAAGGGGCTGTAGGTCCTCTCCAGCGGTCTACGTCAGCCAGCCCTGCGTAGATCGTTGGACATGCCTACAGCTACCGGTCGGGGCGGGTGCTTGGACGGAAGATCTGCCAGGGTGCTGGTTTCCCGCTGTTCAATGACGTACTCCAGGCCCTGGATCCAATTAAGCCCTCGCTCGTTCGCCTCGCCCATCAAAGACTGGAAGAGAACGCGGTCCGATGGTTTACCCAAGGCAAGTTGAAAAAGCTGGCATACGCGGTCGAACTCCTGTGCTATATCCTCGTCCGGCGTTTTGTACTGTTCGCGACCCATAAGTGGCAGCGTAACGGCTCGAACCATGGCAGGTAATCCCACTGGAGTCGTAGCTGTAAGTGACGCTGCTCTGGAACGCGTCAGCTTTCAACCTCTCCTCAAGTCCAGAAAATGCCGAGGCTCTCTCCGTGGTCGCCCAGAGCTCCCTCCGACGCCAGAGTGCGGAAACTTACTTCTTTGCTTTCCCTTTAAGCCCGGAGCCGTCACGGTACGGCGCGATGACGGGCCTGCGTAGCGGCATCAGACCGGGTTCTGCTTGGCTTTGTGCCTGCTGCATGCGGGTCAGCATCTCGGTTCGCACATATTCCACGAAGCCCTGCATCTGCCGGTTCATCTCTTCCATGCGTTCCCGCATCTGCAGGACGATCGCGATCCCTGCGATATTTACTCCTAAATCACGAGCAAGATTCAGGATGAACTCGAGCCGTTCCAGGTCTTCCTCTGTATACAGACGGGTATTTCCGTCTGATCGTGACGGCCGCAAGAGACCTTCCCGCTCGTAAAGCCGCAAGGTTTGGGGGTGAATGTCGTACATCTCCGCTACGGCAGAGATCATGTACGCGCCCTTGGATCGCTTTTTTGTTGCCATAGAGACTTTTGTTGGGCCTGCCGAAACGAGCATATCCTGTGGCTGCGTTCCCCGCTACAGCCCTGCATCAAAACGGTCATGCGTCGTTCCGCTCCCTCCCCTTTCGCTATTGCCGCAGCCGCCCTTGGAACGACCGCAGCGGTCATAGCCGCCTCTCGCGCCTTGAGTGCCACGCCTCCACCGGAAGGGGCAGTCGTCCTGATTACAGGAAGTTCTCGTGGTCTCGGATTCGCTATCGCCTCACGCTTCGCGGAACGGCCCGTCAATCTTGTCCTGGTGGCACGGGATCCGGCCGAGCTACAGCAGGCCCAGGACTCACTTCTTGCGAAGCACCCTCACCTCCGTCCCGAAAACTTCTTTCTGGTAACGGCAGACCTGTCCCGGCCGGAAGACTGCCAGCGAATGATCAACGAAGCCTTTGCCCGCTTTGGTCGAATCGACGTGTTGGTCAACAATGCGGGCGTTATCGAGGTTGGGCCGATCGAGGCACTCACGGCGGATCTGTTTGAAAGCACCATGCGGATCAACTTTCTCGCCGCCATGCAGGCTACATGGGCCGCACTGCCTCGCCTTCTCTCGCAACATCCCGCACCGGGCTGGCCCTATCGGGCTGCGATCATCAACATCTCTTCTATCGGGGGTAAATTCTCCGTTCCGCACTTATTGCCCTACAGCGCGGCCAAGTTCGCGATGACCGGCTTCTCGGAAGGTCTCTACGCCGAAGTGAAGGGCAAAGGCATCCACGTCACCACAGTTTGCCCGGGGCTCATGCGAACAGGTGGCGAGGAACACGCCCACTTTCACGGCAATGTGGAAGCAGAGGCGGCCTGGTTCAAACTCTGCGCCAAGACCCCCGGCGTCGCCACCACGCCTGAACATGCAGCCAACCGAATATTTCACGCCGTCTCGCAAGGCAAGATCGAGATCACCATCACACCACAGGCTTGGCTTGGCGCGCGTTTTGCAGGGATCTTTCCGGAGGTTCTGCAGGTACTCAACCAGTTTACAAACGACTACATTCTGCCAAAAGCGTGAAGCTGAGGACCCCCGGGCGGACTGGCTCAAACTTCGGCCAACAATCCTTCGCGGGGGTCTTCCGGGTTTAACTTCTGTAACTCCCGCAGGATCTCCTTGGAACGC
>CAXTRM010000167.1:0-578 GCA_964246625.1 uncultured Acidobacteriaceae bacterium | reverse complement strand
GATCTGATCGCCTCGTTGTCCATCGCGGGCCGCCACGGGCGCGCCCTTTTCTCGCATCCGAAGCTTTTGCCCTGTCTGCGTCCCAGGCGGAATCTTCAGCTGCGCCCGTCCCCCGTGGGCACCGTCTCCGTCGATGGTAGGGACCTCGATCCGACCGCCCAGCGCCGCTTCCATTGCAGTGACAGGTACTGTGACGTGGATGTCATCCCCTTGTCGCCGAAATAGCTTGTGCTGTCCCACCTTGATGATCAGGTAAAGGTCTCCGGCCGACGCACCTTCAGTTCCTGCGTTTCCTCGGCCCGCGAGGCGAATCCTTTGACCATCCCGCGTTCCGGGCTTGATCCTAAATTCCAACGGCTCTCGCCGCGTGAGCACACCCGCCCCGTCACACGTGGGGCACGTGTTCTGCACCTTCCCCGCCCCTCCGCATCGTGGGCACTGGATGTTGAATTTCATCCTGCCGCCCATCTGTGTCACCTGGCCGGAGCCATGGCATTCGGGGCACTCCATGCTGCCGCCCTGGACACCCTTTCCTTTGCAGGTAGGGCACTGCTCCTGGCGCTGAATCTCAAGTCGTG
>CAXTRM010000166.1:4120-8155 GCA_964246625.1 uncultured Acidobacteriaceae bacterium | reverse complement strand
GCGTAGACACCGTGCCCTTTACGGCCGAGGTCGGAGGCGATGGAACCGACTAGAACGATCGATCCGCCCTCCTCCATCAGGGCAAGAGCACTTTGTACTGCAAAAACAACAGCACGGACATTCAGCCCAAAGACGCGATCGAAGTGCTCCTCGGTAACACTATTAATAGAGGCAGATTCGGAGAGCCCGGCGTTGAAAACCAACACATCAACATGCTTCCTTTCCGAACGGATCCTCTCGAACACGCGCTGGATGTCGGAAATGCTGCCCGCGTCTGCGTACACAGGGGTAACCTTTCCTCCTCCGTCGTCCGCTCCCGAATCTGTGTCTCCGGTCTCACCATTGCGGCTGGTCGCGAAGACGTGTGCACCCTCCCCGGCGAAGCGTCTTGCGATTGCTGCACCGATACCGCTTCCACTACCGATCACTAAAGCGACTTTCTCGTCAAGCCTACCCATACCGATCCCTCCAAGTACCGTATACAGTCGCGATCTATTAGCTTCAAGGCACTAGATCTATCGTAGATATCGAGGTGTAAACCATGTTGCTACCTAAAGACGAACTTGCTGGTCGGTCTCAAGTTCGAGTATCTAACGAAGACCTGTCCAAGGTCCGACCCATCTTGGAGCAGATCGCGAACAAGTGGTCCGTGCTGATCATGACTGTTTTGTGTGCTGAGCCCCTGCGCTTTAACGAGATCATGCGTCGTATGGACGGCATCACGCACAAGGCGCTCGCCGATGCTTTAAAACGCCTGGAACGAAACGGATTGATCTCTCGGCACGTTCTTTCAGCCGCGCCGGTGGGAGTCGAGTACAGCGTCACCACACTCGGCCGTTCGCTCCGGGAGCCCTTCGGAGCGCTTTACAGTTGGGCTGTGACGCACGCTTCTGCTCTTGACCGTGCGCAGATTCAGTTCGATTCAAGCCGAGGATGACGTGTTTCCGTGCGATTGGACGATCGCTTGCCCAACCTGTATGTGTTCCATAAAGCCTTCTCCGGGTCGAGGAAGGGAGCGCCTGAGCAAGTCTAAGTCGGACGTACTCGGACCTTGCCTCCGGAAGTGTGAAGGATGTAGACCAATCTTGGCCCGGAATGCTGCGGCGAAATGCCCAGAATCTCTGTATCCACACGTTCGCGCAATAGTGCTGATGTCGAGATCTGTCGATCGCAGCAGCGCTTGCGCGCTGTTCAGACGCAAGCCGACGATGTATTGATATGGCGTCGTCTGGAGCTTTTTGCGGAAAAGTCTCACGAAATGGAAGCGGCTGATGCCCGCCTCATTCGCGAGTTGGTCGAGCGTGATTTCTCGTCGGAAGTTATGACGGATGTACTCCAAAGCTCTTGTGAGCCTTTTATCTGTGAGTTCGTCACCGACGTTCCGGGTAAGCTGCTCCTGCTTAAGCGCTCCTCCCATTAGGAGGAACCCGACGGCAAACATACGAGCCGTAGTATCGGCGAAAAGGTTCGGTGCACCTTGGTGAACGCCTTCCTCCAAAGAGGAAGCGAGACTCAAGGCAAACGAATCGGAAAACTCTAAGGCGTCTACATCAAGCGGTGACGTCCGTGTTCCAGCTCGCCTAAACTCCTCTTCCGCTTCCCGAAGGTACTGAGAAGGCAGATAGATGTGCAGCGTCTCAATCTCGGCAGATCCCGCTGGTTGCCAGCAAATCACATTCGTGTTGAAGGCTGCTGTTACGCAGCCGTGACCTCGTTCTAGCGTTTTCTGCCTTCGGCGAACAAGTGACCTCAAGTCGATATGGAACTTGCCTGAGGCCGTGACCACAATCGTCTGATCCGGTGAGGCAATGGTCTGAAAAGGGTTTTCCAACGATGCAGGTTGTCTCCACTTTTCGAAAAGCAAGGCTGTCCAGCCGGTAGTCAGGCTGCTCACAAGCTTGCTCCCGGGTTGTACGCGGCTGTTGGCTACACTCTGCGCAGAAAACATTGACAAACTATATCGCCAAAATCGCTGCCTTCGTCGCAAACGTGGCCAAGCGCAATAAGCTCCGCAAAAAGAGCAACAAAGCAGGGTTTGTCATTCGCTATTTTGAGGAGGCGATGTTTGATCTCCCGCAGCGGGCTGTGGCCGAGAAGTAAAGCACTCGGTTGCGCGCGAGCGCGGACATCAGCTTTGTCTAGGAGGTTGCACAGTGACAACCGTTCGAGCTGCTGTTGTATCTAGTCGTGAGGACAACTGGCATTTCGTTCAGGCGGAACTCGAAGACCCGCAGCAGGACGAACTCCTTGTGCGCTTGGTGGCGTGCGGCATCTGTGAGACCGATGTAGCAGCTCGCAAAGGCAATCTCCCACAGAACGTGGCCCTGCCTGCCGTCTTTGGTCACGAAGGTTCCGGGATCGTGGAGAAGATCGGACCGGCTGTGACCGAGTTTCAACCCGGCGACCACGTTGTGCTCACGGTGTTGAACTGCGGGAAATGCCTAAATTGTCTTCAAGGGCACCCAGCATATTGTGAGCACTTCATGCAACTCAACTTCAGCGGTCGGCGCCAAGATGGAAGTGCAACTCTCCAGGAGAACGGACAACCTCTGAATGGATCGTTCTTTGGGCAGTCGTCCTTCGCCACGTACGCGCTCGCCAGCGAGCGCAATGCTGTCAAGGTTTCAAAGGACCTTGACCTGGTGTCTGTGGCACCGCTCGGCTGTGGCATCCAGACCGGCGCTGGAACGGTGATCAATGTTCTCAGGCCTACGGAGGGGAGTAGTCTCGCGGTCTTCGGTGTGGGAGCCGTGGGAATGTCAGCCTTGATGGCAGCCATGGCGGCAGGCTGCAAAACGATAGTTGCTGTGGATGTCCACGATAATCGGCTTGCCCTTGCTCGTGAGCTGGGAGCGACCCACACAGTGAACAGCAACTCGGAACAGATCCTGGCGCGCATCAAAGAAGAACTGGGCGGCGTGGATTTCGTAGTCGACACGACGGGGAATGGCGACGTCATTCGTCAAGCGATCGCATGCCTCGTGTCCACCGGCCATTGTGCGATGGTGGGGGTGCCAAAGCCCGGGGCCGAGATCCCCTTTCCCCTCATCCACCGGTTTATGGGGCAACGCCTGAGTGGGGTCATCGAGGGCGATTGCGTTCCAAAGCAGATAATCCCGCGCCTGATCGCGCTCTGGCAAAGCGGACGATTTCCTTTCGACAAACTCATCAAGTTCTATGACTTCTCCGAGATTAACGAGGCCGTCGCCGACTCGGGCAAAGGTGTTGCGATCAAACCCGTTCTGCGAATCGATCCCACCTACGTAAAAGCGGCGTAGCACGTAAAACCACCAGATGGCAGCCCATTCCACTGCTGGTTGGAACTTGAGCCAGCCACGCGATGTTTCATCGGCCGTTCAACCTTCAGTAAAAGAGTGATCACATGCCAGAACAGAACTTCTCCGACACCTTAGGTGAGTTGATTCGCAAGCAGAAAGACGCATACGCCAAGGATGGGGTGCCATCCGCTACGGTCCGCATTGATAGGCTGAGGCGAGCGGAACAGTTGCTATTGGAGAACCGAGACGAGATCGCGAAGGCGGGCGCGTCGGACTTCGGCCATCGAAGCCTGGATGTCGCCCTGGTCGCGGACGTCTACGCGACCGTTTCAGGGCTACGCTTTGCGATGACCCACGTCGAAGAGTGGATGCAGCCAGAAGAACGGACCGCGATGTTTCCCGACGCTCAGGCGCGGGTCGATTACGTGCCGAAGGGGGTCTGCGGCATCCTTGGTACGTGGGACTTTCCTTTCAACCTGGTCTTCGCACCCCTTACGGGGGTACTTGCTGCAGGTAACCGCTCTGTCCTGAAGCCGTCGGAGCTGACACCTCGGTCCGCCGAGTTGATGCAACAGCTCGTATCGAAGTATTTCGATCCCATGGAGGTATCTGTGGTAATGGGTGGAGCGGAGGAGTCTGCAGCGTTCTCTGCTGCGGCCTTCGACCACCTCGTCTTCACACGCCGTATTGTGATCGGGTCCAAGGTGATGACGTCAGCCGCCAACAACCAAACTCCCATAACCATGCAATTACGACG
>CAXTRM010000166.1:3590-4110 GCA_964246625.1 uncultured Acidobacteriaceae bacterium | reverse complement strand
CATCATGACCATCAAGCTCTTCAACGCGGGCCAGTTCTGCCTTGAGACTGACTACGTCCTAGTCCCAAGAGGGCAAGAGCGCGCGTTTGCCGACGCATGCTTGGAGGCAACCAAAGCCTTTCTTCCGCAGGGTGTGCTCTCAGCGGATTACACCGCCATCATCAACGACCAACAGTTTGGGCGGCTCACGAAAGCTGTCGAGGATGCGCGCGCAAAGGGTGCAACGGTCTGCGATCCCTTCCCGGGCAGTACCGATCCGAAGTCGCGCCTAATGTCCCCTACGTTCGTTCTCGACGTCACGGAAGATATGACCTTGATGAAGGACGAGATCTTCGGCCCTGTTCTACCGATCGTCGGTTATGACTCCCTGGACCAGCTTGCCGACTTCCTTCGGAAGCGCCCCGCACCACTAGCGCTGTACTGCTTCGGAGAAGACAGAGAGGCTGTACGCGAAGTTGTGATCACAACGCGCTCGGGCGGTGTCACCATCAACGACGTCTCAACGCATGCCTTTGATGAC
>CAXTRM010000166.1:2820-3580 GCA_964246625.1 uncultured Acidobacteriaceae bacterium | reverse complement strand
TCGATGACGATCTGCCGTTTGGCGGCGTGGGATTTTCCGGCTACGGCGCTTACCACGCCCGTGAAGGCTTCCGCAGTTTCAGTCACGCCCGGCCTGTCTATACGCAAAGTCCTCAACAGCAGGCTGCTGACCTGTTTCGCCCGCCTTACAGTGCTCCCTTACGGGGTTTCTTAAACAATTTCTTCTCACAAAGTTGATTGGATCAGCTACGGAGGCTGACCACCCCAGACGAAGGGTTGAGACCTCCTGCGATCCGCAAGCATTGTCGATCACGTCGACCGTCTCATCGCGGCGGCGAAATGCAAGTACGCAACAGTACGGGAGTGCAGATGGAGAGCATGCTGATTCCAATAGGCGAGACAAGGCTCAACGTACTAGACACGGGCGCGGGTGAACCCGCGCTCGTGTTCCTGCACTATTGAGGTGGTTCCGCTCGAACGTGGCGCTCCGTGACAGACGTTCTGCAGGGCTCGTACCGCTGCATTGCCTATGATCAACGGGGTTGGGGATCATCGGATGCGCCGGCGAGTGGATATGAGTTGGAAGACCTCGCCAGCGATAGTTTCGCTTTGATGAGGTCGCTCAACCTGGAGCGCTACGTGCTGGTTGGGCACTCGATGGGCGGCAAAGTAGCCCAACTCATGGCGTCGCGTAGACCGGAAGGTCTTGAGGCTCTGGTTCTGGTTGCGCCGGCTTCTCCCACTCCTCAACACCTCCCCGAGGAGGCCAGAGAAATACAGAGGCACGCGTACGACAACCG
>CAXTRM010000166.1:0-2810 GCA_964246625.1 uncultured Acidobacteriaceae bacterium | reverse complement strand
GGATCAACTGATCGAAGACAGCCTTGCAGGTTCTCCAGAAGCGAAACGAGCTTGGCCGGGATCTGTCGCTTATCAGGACATTTCCGGCGAGGTCGCTAAGATCGAGGTTCCGACGCTGATTCTGGTGGGCGACCATGATCGTCAAGACCCGGAGGAGCAACAGCGACGTGAAGTCCTTCCTGCAATTGCTGGAGCCACCTTGGAGGTAGTACGGGATTGTGGTCATTTAATCCCAATCGATCAACCGCGCATTTTAGCTGGAAGGATTTCCGCGTTTCTCGAGAGGTTTGGAAGCGACCATTGCAGCGACGACTATCTGAGAGAAGTAGGAACGTGCAAATCAGTCAGTAGAGCCGCTCAGGTTAAGCCCGATGCAAACGCTTGGCACAACAAAAGCCGCCCGTGATTCGAACACGGAAAACGTTACGGGCGCGAGCGCCATCAACTCGTTCTATGTAGTGCACCGGTGTGACAAGTGCCTTCATCCCTCTCTGCCGCGAGATCTAAATCAGGATGCCACTATCACCGGCCTCTTTGTTTGCCCGGTCTGCGGTCATGCTGGCCCGCTTCGCCCAGAGATCATTGCGCTAACGAACAACGGGGGTAGCGAAGCTCAATCGAACTTAGATGAGAAGGCGCAGGCCCAGTTGTGAAGATCCCAGGTTTGGAGTGACGGCCCTTACTAAGCTTCGAACTACATCACTCACAATTTTGCTTCGATCGTCGGAACGAGCCACAACAGACGTCCTAACCCTTAGCCCCGCGACAGAAAGGGGCCGTATGGTGACGCCCGGGCGCTGGATCCGCCAGGCACCAGCCTGTGTCAGCATCGCGACTCCCAAACCGCGGAAGATCATCTGCAGAGCGTCCTCTGCTGTCATTACATGCTGAAGACTACATCCAGGGCTCGAAGCCGGACGTACGAGGCTTAGGACTTCGTCATACAGCAACGGCTGGACATGCCGCTCAAACAGAACGCAAGAGCGTCCCTGTAGATCTTCCGAGGACACAGACGCTTGCTGGGCAAGCGGATCAATTTCGAGCATTGCGACAAAAAACGGCAAGTCTAGGAGAAGCCTGCCGGTCAGTCGGGCGCTGTTTGGAACGTTAACCAGAAAGGCCAAGTCGAGGCTGCCGTTCAGCAGGTCGTGGGTCAACTCCGGAAGGAGTTTGGTGGAGAGCTGTACCTGAAGAGTCGGATAAAGGGGAAGACGCAGAGAAAGCAGTTTGGTAATGAGGTAAGGGTCTGTGTAATGACTCTTTCCGACGTGGAGTGTGATGGCTGTTTGTTGAACCGCCGCCCTGGACAGATGGATCGCTCGATCCAGGTGTTGCAAGGTAAGCTTCGCCTCTGCCACGAAGATTTCACCAGCTGGAGTTAAGCTCACTGCTCTCGTCTCGCGCACGAACAGGTCATAGCCGAGTTGCCGTTCAAGAGCTTCGATCTGCTTTGTGAGCCCGGACTGACCGATGCGCAACCGCGCAGCCGCGCGTGAGAAATTTCGCTCTTCAGCAAGAGCCACTGCTGCTTTCAAGTGCCTGATCTCGGTTCCGTTCATACCAAGGCCCGATGGCCGCCATATTAGACCTTGCAAGACTCTTCTGTCGCGGCACGCAGATAGAGCCATCCAATGTGGAGATGAATCCAAGAAGTCTCATTGAGAGGTGTTCCTGGGCGGAATAGTGACGAGCCAGCTAGGAATTGGACAGAGACCCTCGGTCAATACCATCCTGAGTTCACTGCGTGGAGGTTGGCCCCTATGCAAGAGAACGGCGCTACTGTGGAGCGGGCTCTCGATGGCCTTAAGAAGCTGCCCGTTTCCGAGACAGCACGATCGGTCACCTTTGGACCCGCAGCGGTGCCACTGCTAGACACTCAGCAAGCGGCACAGTATTTGGGAGTGCATCCCCGCACCCTGCAGCGCATGGTCACGCGTGGCGAGATCGCGGCGGTCAGGGTCGGTAAACTGTACCGCTTCGTCCCGTCTGCGATCCAAGACTGGGTCTCGCAGCACAACATCGCAAGCTGACAAAGTCAGTCGATTTCACTGGTTTCCCACCTTGTACACCGCTACTCTAGGAGTAGCCATTGTGCCCGTGAAATCAGGAGGGAACCTGATGGAACGTGCATGTTACCAATACGGAAGTCTCAGAAAAAGGAAGCGGGCGAGGGGCAGGGATACCTGGGAGTTTCGGTACTACGAAACGACTGCGAAGGGTTCTCGTGAACGTCGCTCTTGCGTTGTGGGAACGGTGGAGCAGTTTCCAACGAAGTCCCAGGCGCAGAAGGCGGTTGAAGCTCTTCTTCTAAAACTCAACACCGAAACCCACAGCATCATCTAGCGACCGTGACCTTCGGTGCCATCTGCGACCGATATCTTGGAAGAACTGCCGGAGCGATACTCGACCGCGAAATCTTACCGCTCGAATATCAAGAACTACCTCAAGCCACGCTGGGGCGATTACCTGCTCGACAAGATTCGACCGATGGCGGTCGAAGACTGGCTGAAGAACCTGCCGATGGCGCCCAAGTCCAAGGCGCACATTCGGGGCGTGATGCACCTGATGTTTGAGTGCGCAACACGTTGGGAGATCTTCAACGAGAAGCGTAATCCCATTGCTCTCGTCCGGATCAAGGGCGGCAGCAAGCGCCGGCAACGGCCGATTGTTTTGACTGTGGAGCAGTTCGAACTTGTCGTGGCGACGCTGCGCGAGCCGTATCGCACGATCGTTCAAATCGCCCAATGCCTCGGTCGTCGCGTGAGCGAGATCGCGGCGCTTCAGTGGGACGACTTCGATTTTGAGAACAA
>CAXTRM010000165.1:6115-8191 GCA_964246625.1 uncultured Acidobacteriaceae bacterium | reverse complement strand
CACAATCTCACTCGGTCCCTGCAGCGACAGCTCGTCCAAGCAGCCGGCGCCATGGACCAGCATGGCCTGCCGGATCCCGAGAAGGGCCATGGCCCCGGCCACGGCAGACATCACGGCCGCACTGTACACACCCATCACCTGACGGCGTGCCCCGGCCGGGTTCAGCAAGGGGCCCAACACATTGAAGACGGTTCGCACGCCCAACCCCCGGCGTATGGGCATGACGGCTCGCATCGCGGGGTGGTGCTGGGAGGCCAGCAGAAAGCAAAACCCATGGCGCCGGAGGGCATCTGCCGCAGCGGCTGGGGAAAGGTCGATTGGGATCCCGAGCGCTTCCAGCACATCTGCCGACCCGCACCGGCTCGTCACGGCCCGGTTGCCATGCTTGGCCACCCTGGCGCCCGCCGCCGCCGCAACCAGGGCGGCGCCTGTGGAGATATTGAATGTGCCGGAGCCGTCCCCGCCCGTGCCGCACGTGTCAACCAGCAGGTCGCGCTCGGCCTGTGTCAGCGGCAGGGTGACGGCGGCCTCCCGCATCGCGAGCGCAAACCCCGCAATCTCCTCCCCCGTCTCGCCTCGTGCCGCCATCGCCCCTAACAGGGCAGCGGTCTCCATCTCGGAGGCCTCGCCCGCTAGCAGGCGCCGCATCAGGCTTTCCGCCTGCTCTGGACGCAGCGTCCTTCGCTCCTCGATCACCCACTTCAACTCAGCCGTAATTGCCACATCTCCAGCCTATCCTGCACCGGTCACAGCGCCTTATTAGCCCTTGAAACATCCGGGATCTTCATGCACCGGTCTCTCACAGGCTCGGCGATCTCTTCCTCACCACCGCCCACACAAACCGCTAATCGCCCAGTTCGCCTTGCCGCTCCTTTCCGCAACTCGCTACCATGGCTGCGAGTCGCCCCGACATCCAGCCCAGGCTCTTCCGAGGAGTTCGCATGAAGATTCACGAGTACCAGGCCAAAGACATACTTCGCCGCTACGGCGTCAGCGTGCCCGAGGGCCAGGTCGCCGTCACCTTTGAGGAGGCCGATGCCGCCGCCCAACAACTCTTCGGCGCAGGTCATGGAGTGGTGGTCGTGAAAGCGCAGATCCATGCCGGCGGCCGCGGCAAGGGGGGCGGCGTCAAGCTCGCGAAGTCCCGCGCGGAGGCCGAGCAGCACGCCAAAGGTATCCTCGGCATGCAGCTGATCACGCATCAGACTACCCCGCAGGGGCAGAAGGTCCAGCGCATCCTCGTCGAGGCTGGCTCCGCGATCGCCCGCGAACTCTACCTCGGTATCGTGCTCGATCGCGCCACCGGCAAGGTAGTCTTCATGGCCTCGCAGGCAGGCGGCATGGAGATCGAAGAGGTCGCCCACGAGAATCCGGACGCTATCTATAAAGAGGTTATCGATCCGGCGATCGGGCTCGCTCCCTACCAGGCCCGGCGCTTGGCATTCAAGCTTGGCCTCGAATCCGCCCAGGTGCCCGAAGCTGTCCGCTTCATGATCGGCCTCTACAAGGCCTATATCGACACCGACGCCTCCCTGATGGAGATCAATCCTTTCATCACCACCAAGGACGGCAAGCTTGCCGCCCTCGACTGCAAGATCAACTTCGACGACAACGCCCTGTTCCGCCACAAGGACCTCAAGGACCTGCGTGACCTCGCCGAAGAAGACCCGCTCGAGGTCGAGGCCTCCAAGTTCTCGCTCAACTACATCAAGCTCGACGGCAACATCGCCTGCATGGTGAACGGTGCCGGCCTGGCAATGGCGACGATGGACATCATTCAATATGCGGGGGGCTCGCCTGCGAACTTCCTCGATGTGGGCGGCGGTGCCAACCAGGAGCAGATCGAAAACGCCTTTGGCATCCTGCTCTCCGACCCGAACGTAAAGGCCATTTTCATCAACATCTTTGGCGGCATCCTTCGCGTGGATGTGCTGGCGACCGCGGTGGTCGCTGCCGCCAGGAAGCTCAACGTCAGCATCCCCATCGTCCTCCGTCTCGAAGGCACCAACGTGGAAGAGGGCCGCAAGATCATCGAAGAGTCCGGCCTGAAATTCCAGGTAGGCAGCACCATGAAGG
>CAXTRM010000165.1:2593-6105 GCA_964246625.1 uncultured Acidobacteriaceae bacterium | reverse complement strand
CGGCCAAGGGGTAGTCCCGTTATACCCTTCCGAGACCATGGTCGCGTCCACTGGTCCATGCGCTGCCTCGTGGTTCAAACGCCTTTGCGGCACTCTTTTGCTGACCCGCGGCTCCCGGCTGTTTGGAGTCACGCAATACGTGTCAAAACCCTGTTCAAAAGCCCTTAGGAGAGCGTAAAAGATGGCAGTTTTGGTCGACAAAAACACCCGGCTCATTGTGCAGGGCATCACGGGCCGTGAGGGAACCTTCCATGCCAAGGGCTGCGCCGAATACGGCACACAGGTGGTAGGCGGCGTTACACCGGGCAAGGGCGGGACCACCCACGAGGGCTGGCCCGTCTTCAACACGGTCGAAGAAGCAGTAAAGGCCACAGGCGCCAATGCAACCGTGATCTTCGTTCCACCCCCGGCTGCCGCGGACGGCATCCTCGAAGCCGCTGACGCCGGGATCCCCCTGGTCGTCTGCATCACCGAAGGCATCCCGGTACTCGACATGGTCAAGACCTGGGACGCCATCAAGGGCAAAAAGTCCGTCCTTATCGGGCCAAACTGCCCGGGGGTCATCTCGCCCGGCAAGGCCAAGATCGGCATCATGCCCGGGCGCATCCACAAGGAGGGCTCGGTGGGCATTGTTTCGCGTTCAGGAACGCTAACCTATGAGGCCGTGCACCAGCTCACGCAGCGCGGCATCGGCCAGTCCACTGCCATCGGTATCGGCGGCGATCCCATTGTGGGCACAACCCATATCGATGCCCTGCGACTGCTCAATGAGGACCCCGAGACCGAGGCGATCGTCATGATCGGCGAGATCGGCGGTACCAACGAAGAGGCCGCCGCGGCCTATATCAAGGCAAATGTAAAAAAGCCCGTTGTGGGGTTTATTGCCGGCCAAACAGCGCCTCCGGGCCGCCGTATGGGTCACGCCGGTGCCATCATTTCCGGTGGCGAAGGCACTGCGGAAAGCAAGATGGAAGCCATGTCGGCTGCGGGCATCCACGTCGGCAAGTCCCCCGCGGAGATCGGGGAAACCATGGCCCGGGTCCTGGGCCGGTAGGGACTGGATCTCTAAGTTACTCTAAAGAAACCAGTTACTCTGGAGTAAGCGGCCTTCGAGGTCGCTTTTTCCTGCGCCGTTTCTGGAGACCGCGGCATCTGTTCAGCAGCACTCGGGACCGCAGCGAAGCAAAGAGGGGGCAGGGAGGATCTGTTCTCACCCCGCTGCGCCTGGAAAAGGACGGATATATGACCTACTTCTCTTTACGATGCATCACGGCTGCCACCCTCGGGGCTGCACTCTTTGCCGGTTTGCCGCTGCTGGCCCAGCCGGTCGCTTATACGATCGATCCACAGCACTCCCAGGTGGACTTCGGCATCAAGCACATGGGCATTTCCACGGTGCATGGCCGATTCGCGATCAAGGAAGGCAGCATCGACCTCGATCCAGCGAATGTGACCAGCTCTTCTGTGGCGGCAACCATCGATGTGACCAGTGTGGATACCGGTGAGGCGGCGCGCGACGGCCACCTGCGTAGCCCGGACTTCTTCGACACCGCCAAGTTCCCCACAGCGACCTTTAAAAGCACAAAGATCACGAAAACTGGCGAGGGCTACGACGTGGTGGGCGATCTGACGCTCCATGGCGTCACCAAACCGGTAACCCTGCATATGGAGGCGCCAAGCAAAGACCAGGTAGGGATGGACAAGATGTCCCACCGCGGCTTTACCGCCGCGACCACCCTGCATCGCAAGGACTTCGGCCTGACCTGGAACGGCACGCTGCAGAGCGGCGATGCGATGCTGGGGGACGACGTCAAGATGGAATTCGACATCGAGGCAGCGACCAAGAAGTAAAGAAACAGCTGCAAGACAAGGGGTTTCGGCCAGGGACTCAGCGTTTAGCGACGCTGAGTCCGGTAAAACAGCCAGGCGATGCCGAACAGAAGGGCCATGAGGAAGGCCAACTCAGCATGCTGGGGAGAGTGGAGCGTGACATTGACGACGGCGTCCACCGTCCACGCGATACATCCTGCAAGCCAAATCCATGCTGTTCGTTGCATGAACATTGGACGCACATGACGAAAGGTTTTCTGCATGGTACGGAGGTATCCACTTTCGTACTATGTGGCAATCATTCGCGGTATGGATTTTCGGCATCTCAAAAAACATGACCTTCACTGCTGTCCTGCTCTTCTGCACCGCTGGCATCGCCGTGTGCGCAGCGTTTGTCTTTCTTGTGGAGACCATTGTGGCGTTCTGGCTGCATGACCGGGAAGACCTTCCCGCGGTTCCGTCCAAGGTGATTACCCTCGCGAGCCGACATGAGTCCTCGCGGGACAAGGCCGCATAGCGTGCGTGGTCTGTGTCTCCGGTAGACTAAACAGATTGTCGTATTAGGAGATTGTTGTGTCTCAACGCACCTTCAGCATCATCAAGCCGGACGCGGTCCGCAAAGGCCTGGCTGGCGCCATCATCGCTCAGATTGAGAAGGCCGGCTTCAAGATTGTCGCGATCAAGAAGATTTCGCTTACCGAAGAGCAGGCCAAAGGTTTCTACCATGTTCACGCGACGCAGCCCTTTTTCGGGTCGTTGACCAAGTTCATGACCTCCGGCCCCATCTTTCCGATGGTGCTGGAAAAGGAGAACGCTATCGCCGATCTTCGCAAGCTGATGGGAGCCACCAATCCGGCGAACGCCGAAGAGGGCACCCTTCGCAAGATGTTTGCCGACTCCATCGAAGAGAACGCGATTCATGGCTCGGATGCGGAAGAGACCGCAGCCTTTGAGATCGGGTACTTCTTCGCCGGGTATGAGTTGAAGTAGCTTTTCACCGCAACTATGCGTGAGCCCTGCCACAACGGCAGGGCTCACGTTTTTGCCCCAGAACTCCTTACTTTGTAAAGAGTTTCAGGTCGACGCTGTCTCCCATCAGGCGGTACCCTGCGTCGGACGGATGGAGGTGATCGCCACAGTCGGCTTCGGGGGAGAGCACCGAAGGCTGGGTGGGGCTACGGGTCGCCTTGTCGAAATCAACTACCCCATCGAAGTGGCCGCTGGTACGGATCCAGGTATTTGCCGCCTGCCGCATGGCCTCGGCCGCCGGCGAAGCATAACCAGCGCCAAGGAAGGGTGTCAGCGTGGCCCCGTAGACCTTGATCCCATGCGCATGGGCACGCTCGATGAGCTGGTCGTAGCTTCCGAGCAGCTGTTGCGTGGTGATCGGGTCACCCGGCTCGTTCGGCTGGGCGGTCCGACCGATGTCGTTGATCCCTTCCAAAATGATGAGGTAGCGGACGTTGCTTTGACTAAGGACGTCTCGATCGAAGCGAGCCAGGGCGCTGGGCCCCGCTTTGTCGTGCAGGATACGGTTGCCGCTGATGCCCTCGTTCAGGACACCCAGGCCACTCAGGTGCTTATCACCCTGCAGGCGCTGGGCGAGCACGTCCGGCCACCGGCGGTTCTGGTCCGAGGTGGAGCGGAAGCCGTCTGTGATGCTATCGCCCACGGTCACAACG
>CAXTRM010000165.1:330-2583 GCA_964246625.1 uncultured Acidobacteriaceae bacterium | reverse complement strand
GTCGCCCGCGACCTCGACGCTTTTGAGATATTGCCAATGGCCAAAGGGCTTGGGGGCCTGGATCTCGGGGCTGCCCAGCTGATCCCCCTCACCCTGGTAGTTCGTTTGGAGGCCGAGATCGTGTTGGGTGATGACGTGGAGGGGCTGCGGCGGCAGCAGGAGCGAGATGGCGAGGTCACTGAGCGGGGCGACCTTCATGGGGACCGGATCGCTGACGGCCACGGCACCGGGAGGAATGGCAATGGACGGCTGGCCGCTGAAGCTCAGCGCGCGATCGGAGCCGGGCGTGAGCTGGCTGCCCTGGGCACGCGAAGCGAGGTGAGCACCGGAGATCACCAGTGGGTCCGTTCCCAGTTCGTTGCTAAGGGTGACGCGAACCAGCGCACCGCCCCGCGTGGTGTGGACGATCTCGCGCAGGGTCGTGCTCGCCTGAATGGCTCCGTCGCGGTCAGGGACAGGAGAGGGGGCCGCAGCCCACGTGCCGACCCAGTGCGTTTGCCCCACGGCTGCGACGGAGTACAGGGAGCAAAGGGCGAGGGCAGCAAGACCGAGGGAACGAGGGGGCATGGTGACGTGGATCTCCTGTTGCATGACAGGGTAAATGAGCGACCCTGCGACGGGCTGTTGGATCTATGCTGATGCCTATGACAGCTTCCCAAGTAAAGGTCACCCTGCGGCCCTGGGGCATCACCCCCGATGGCTCTGCTGCCCAGAGCTTCACGATCAGCAACGGTGTACTCGAACTGCAGGTCCTGAGCTTTGGCGGGCGGATCACGGGGTTGCGAGTGCCTGACCGCAACGGAGAGCCGGCCGATGTGGTGTTGGGCTACTCCGCCCTGGCGCCTTATGTGGAGGACAAGGCGTTTCTTGGCTGCAGCGTCGGCCGGTACGCCAACCGCATCGCAAAGGGTCGCTTCCCGCTGGAAGGACGGGAGGTGATGCTGGACCGCAACGACGGGGAGAACACCCTGCATGGCGGCAGCCAGGGCTTGTGGAACCAGAACTGGGCAGGGCGTGTGCTGCCGGACGGGGTTGAATTTACGCTCACCAGCGTTGCGGGCTCGCAGGGCTTCCCGGGAACGCTGTCGGTGGCCGCACGGTACCGGCTTGAAGAGGATCGGGTGCTGCTGGAGTATGAGGCGACCACGGACGAGGTGACGGTGGTAAACCTGACCAACCATGCGTACTTCAACCTGGCGGGTGAGGGCAATGCGACCGTGCTCGACCACGAGTTGCAGATTGCAGCGGACAGCTTCACCCCGATTGGGGAGGACGCGATTCCCATTGGGGCCAATCAGCCGGTGGCCGGAACGGCATTTGACTTCACGCAGCTCACGCGGGTCGGAAGCCGGATCCACGACGCAGAAGAACAATTGGTGCATGGAAAGGGATACGATCACAACTTCGTGCTTCGCGGAAACCTCGGGGAGCTGCACCCTGCCGCGATCGCGATTGACCCAGGGAGCGGACGACGGCTGGAGGTGGCCACCACCGAGCCGGGCGTGCAGTTTTACAGCGGGAACTACCTCGACGGCTCGACGGTGGGCAAGGCGGGTACCGCGTATGGCTTCCGGAGCGCTTTTTGCCTGGAAACGCAGCACTTTCCGGACTCGCCGAACCAGCCTGCGTTTCCCAGCGCCACCTTGCGGCCGGGTGAGGTGTTCCGGAGCACCACCGTGTGGCGGTTCAGCGCGGAATAGCGTGGGTCCGCACTGGGCCAGGGCAGAGAAGCGGGTGCTATTGCGCCTGTTCCGACCGAACTTGCAGGTCGCGGGCGTTGGCGTCGTCCTGCACGAGGTATTCCTGAACGAAGACCGCCACGAGTGCCGCGGTGGGCACGGAGACCAGGGCGCCCACAACCCCGGCGAGGGCCGTGCCGGCCAGCAAGGCTACCAGGACGGTGAGGCCCATCAGATTGACGCTGGTCTTCATGATGCGGGGCGTAAGAAAGCCGTTTTCGACCTGGGTGTAGATGAGATAGAAGATCAGCACGCCGGCCATCTTGGACCAGGAGTCCAGGGCAGCAGCTGCGGCGGCCAGCAGGATGGTGATAACGCCACCCACGACTGGAATGATGTTGAAGAGGCCCATCAACGAGCCAAGCAGGAAGAAGTACCGGACGTGGAGAAAGCCGAAAACAATGGTGCTGCTGACCCCCAGGATCAGCATCAGGGAGCCCTGGCCAAGGAGCCATTTGCTCATGCGGCCTTCCGCAATGACCAGGGACTTGGATAGGCGATTGCGGGATTGCAG
>CAXTRM010000165.1:0-320 GCA_964246625.1 uncultured Acidobacteriaceae bacterium | reverse complement strand
CCATGGCCAGCAGGTACAGGTACGCCGACTCGCCTTCAAGCATAAAGTAGATGCACAGGATCAGGGCGGTAACGACGTCGAAGATGTGCCCGAGCCACTTCGGCGCCTCGGAGACGACATAGCCGGCGAAGCTGGCTGCAAAGGCCTCCCCACGCTGCGCGACCGCGTCTAGCCCGAACCTGTTCAGGATGGGAACCTGCTTGGCCCTGGCCACGATGACGGGCAAACGCCGCGGCAGGTCAAAGGCGAAGCGTTCGATGTCGCTGATCACAGGCGGCAGGCCAAAAAAGAAGAGCAGAAACAGCCCCAGGGACACAGCC
>CAXTRM010000164.1:6833-8226 GCA_964246625.1 uncultured Acidobacteriaceae bacterium | reverse complement strand
ACCGCTTCGAGCAAGCTCCCACGTTCACGTAGAACGTGGTCTCATCAGCCTGAGCCCAGCGGCTTTTTTGAAAGTTGATGATTACCCAACACTCGGCTGACTCGAGAACAAAGTTCTGACTGGAAGAGCGGAAGCCATTCTTCTTGAAGAGGGGGCGCAGCTCCTTGAGTAAGGTTCTGAACAGCATCTCTGTTTCTGCTGACAATCGTCCTCCTCGCTCCGGGCGTGCAGCGCATTCGATTTAATCAGGCTCAGGCTAAGCTGAGCCAATGCAGACCGACCCATCTCCAAAGTTCCAGACAGAACGCACCCGAAGGTTTCGCGCCGGCGAACTGAGCGAAGCCGATGCAGGAACCATCAGCCACGTCGAGGAGTTTGGCTGCAGTGTTGTTTCTGTAAAGCGCAGCGGCGCTGGCCTTGGCTGGTCATACACCGTGGGTGTTTACGACACCGCAGGTAAGCCGGAGGTCATCACGGTGGGACTGGGCGAACGCACAGCGCTCAGTCTGCTGAATGATGCGGCAGATCGTCTGCGAGAAGGTGTCGACCTGACTCTGGGGCGGCACCGCGAGATGGTCGGTGATGTTGAATGCGAGTTCCGCCCGGTAGACCCAAAGTGGGTGAAGCACCTCATGGGCTTGGCGCTCTGGTACTACAACTGGGAGGATTTTCCCGTGCTGCAGGCGGTCTATCCCGATCTCAAAAACCGTTTCCCTGAAGAGGACGGTTTCGATGCCACGTTCGCTCAGCCGCTTATGCAGCCTGGCGCTCCGATGACAGAAGTTGAAGACGATTTCTGGGCGTCAGCAGATCCGAAGAGCAGCTTGTTCGATTGGAAGTTTTCTGACCCGCCGCACACGCGTGTCTTCCTCTCCGAGAGGGTCCACCAGGGTACGGAGCCAGTCACTTACGTCTCCCATGATGAAGACGACGGCGCCTGGCAGTTCCTCGGCGACAGCATGTCCGACGGCGGCGGTCCGGTTGTCTCTTGCTTCCATCATCCGATCGATAACGACGCAAGCCTGAGCGAGCTGGCCGATCTGCCTCTAGGCTGGTGGGCAGAGCGAGCTAAGCCCGGAGAGCCGTGGGTGAGGCACAAACACGAGCCTGAAGAGGAACCGGAGTCAGCGGCAGAGTAGTGCCGCTGAGCCTGAAGCTAGTAGCCCGCTTCGCGTCCGTGCCGGACGGCCAGGATGACGACCTGCTCACCGTCGAAGTGGTACAGCGTGATGTAGGCACCCTGCCCGAACTCCACCACCCATTCCCGGAATTCCGGCAGCATGTCTTCGACCGACCGGCCGATCTCGGGGTGCCTGCTCAGCTCCCGGACGCCGCCCCGGATCACCTTCACCGCACGCTGTGCGGCTTCACGGCTTTTGGGCGCCAGGAAGGC
>CAXTRM010000164.1:5283-6823 GCA_964246625.1 uncultured Acidobacteriaceae bacterium | reverse complement strand
GCATGGAGACGAGCGACATCCGCCAGTGCGGGCTCGGACCAGACTAGACGTGGCACTGCGGTGGCGCGGCGTCCTCACCCGCTTCGAGCTTGGCCAGCCAGGTGTCCGCCTCTTCGGCTGTGACGTGGAGACCGGTCGCCTGATAATGCGCCCAGGCCGCCTGCGCATCCTGCCGCAGCTGCTCGCGTTTTTCTTCGCGCTCCACATACTGCTCCACTGCCTCGCGCAGAATCCAGTGCGGCGTCCGCCGCCGCGCCGAGGCGAGCCGCTGCACACGTTCCTTGGTAGTGGGATCAAGCTTGAGGCTTGTTGCGGGTGTCGGCATGCTGGGTACTCCAAGGTGTTACCTTTGCAATACTAAATGTTCCGATGCGCGCTGGGCGAGATGATGGTCTTCGGCCTGATCGAGCAGGCCGACCGCATCGGGAAGTCCGCGCTGGCCACCCAGCGGGAACTCGCGCAGATCCAGCAGCTGGCCCAGGTACAGGCCGGCATCCAGACCGCGATCCAGGAGCTGGCAGTCGAACGGGTGGCGCTCGGGACCATGTGGCCTACCCTGGCGGGCTACGCCGCCAAAGCCATGCGCGAGGCCATCGCTGCCGAGAGCGGCGACATCAAGACCCTCACCAAGCATTCCCTTAGCCAGCCCCTGCAGGACATCGAGCAAGCCGCCTCGCATGTGCGGCAGAACGTCAGGGAAACGCGATGGCTGACCATCAGCCTTTACGTGGTGCTTGGCATGGCGCTCGGGCTTGCAGCGGGCTACCTGCCGCTACGGGCGGACGTGAACCAGCTAGTGGAGCACGTCAACCAGATCGATGGGTACCTCGCCGCCCAGCAGCCGCAGCCGTCCACGACTCCAGCACCTGCGCCGCAGCCGTCAGGCAAGAAGCACGGGCAGCATTAGCAAGGCTGATGGATTTGACGCTCGCCCACCAGGGCGAGCTTGGAACGCGTGCCGCGTGCCACAAACCCACAGCCTCGACGGCGAGAATGTCGATCAATGGCTACTACCGCAGAGCGCTTCTATGACGAGATGGACTCCCTTCAAGCCCTTCAAGGATTGATAGGACAACCTGAGACAGCGGATTTCGACTGCAAGGAATGGCCAGAGCGTCAGGGTGCTGCTCGAGGTTCTTTGGCCAAGGCCGCATGTGGGTTCGCGAACGCGACAGGAGGTGTGATCCTGATCGGCGTTAAGGCTTCCGGGCGTGGAGCAGACACCCCTGACGTTGTGCAGTCCTTGGCACCAGTCAGAGATCGCCAAGCTGTGCTGTCTGCTGCTCTCGACATTATCCTCAAATTTGTTGAACCCGGTATCGAAGGAATTAGGGCGAAGACCATCTCTGATGTCACTGAAAGCGAGCCTTCAGGTTTCGTAGCCATTCTCATTCCAGAAGCAGAAGGATCGGTTAGGCGGTCCAAGCAAGACTGGCGCTTTTACGTTCGCATTGCTTCAGGCACGCTTCCGATGGAGTACTTCCAAATTGAAGAGAGATTTGGACGAAGGCCTGCTCCGCGCTTGAATCTTGTGCTGGAA
>CAXTRM010000164.1:0-5273 GCA_964246625.1 uncultured Acidobacteriaceae bacterium | reverse complement strand
CTTTAGTGATTACCCACTTCGCCATTTGTACTTTGGCTTAAAGAATGAAGGCAGAGGGATCGCAAAATTCCCAGGCGTTCGCTTCAAATACTTTTCGGGACTCAAGAACCATGAGTTTGGTGTAGACGGCAACGGCGGCTACGGCCTGCCGCCGCGCGCCTCGGAATCCTCTTGGATTGTCTTCCGTGGTGGCGTCGATGATGTCATTTACCCCGATGAAGTTCGAATGATAAGCATGCTGGTCCAGCCCGCTATTAAGAGAGAAGAGAGAGCACTGGTTCGTCCAGGTCATCCCTTCTTTGGCGACTGCGAAAGAACATGGGTCTGCGAGCCCCATCAACTCCGCTATGAAATCTCAGCTGAAGGTGTAGCAACGAGAGCAGAGTTGTACCAGCTTGAGGAAGATACCTTTATACAGCCGTTCAAAACGCGGCTATAGGCCCAAAAAGCAGAGTACCTTCACCGTACGCGATGGGTTTGTCTTGGCAAGTGCCCGCTAAGCCGACTTCTCGTCAACTTTCGTCTTTGGCATCAATACCGCTGGATACAATGCTCTGGCGATGCGACTTTTGGTGTTGATGGCTGCAGGTCTATTTTTCTCGTTTGCTACTCGGGTAGGTTTTGGGCAGGCTCAACGGGCATTGCTGAGCGTTGATGGTCTGAACGTTCCGGACGGTGGCGCACTGGCTGCGTTTCATATCGAGACCTGGGGCGTCGTTCCTCTAGCGGTGTGCCAGGTGCCGCCGTTATGGAACTCAGACAAGAGAAGTTCATGGACTCAGCGGCTCTGTTCTCGGGGCGCTCCGACCCCTACCACCGGACTCTGACCCGGCTCGACAAGCTGTTCCTTGTCGACGTTTACAGCTATCAACCTCTACCGAAAGGAGACCCGAAAGGTGAGTACCACCCCGCCTCTTTTGCTGGCTGGTTTACCGTCTTCGACGGGAACGGTGATTTAGTCAAAAAGCGGCGATCATTCCGTGCACGCGACTTTCGCCTCACACCAGCCGCGCGGTGCCCCGATGCTCCTCCGGCAGAGCCGTGATCTGAAGCCGAGTTGCCCTCCGCGCCTAAGTAGGCGGGGCGAGTGTCCGTGTAAGGGGCATCTCGTACAGTTACGCAGAATTTACGGGTCCGCCAATGTGCTGGTGCCTACCTGCCCCCACTCCGCCTGGCCTTGACGCTCCACATCGAAGCACCAAACCCCAGCCCTGCGAGACAGAAAACGAAGAGCCGCAGAACGGTGTCGGGCCAACTGAACGGTCGATGGTCAATCCAGACACTCCACAGGTTGGTTGCGATCGCAGTAGTGATGCCCCAAAACGCGGCCATGAGAAGGACGTATCTAGTCTTGCCTGTCATGTCAGATCGCTCGCGACCGGGTTGCGCAGCCGCTAGGACTCCACTCTTACCAGATCGTGGAGTGGACGACAAACGGGCATCTCGGACAGTTGCCTGATCGGCCACGCCAACCGGCGTTGTCGTGGGTGATTCAGAGCACTTGAGCTGCGGGCGTACGGCCGTCAGGATCTCTTTTGCGCTTTCTGAAACCTACCCACACCAAAAAGACACCTGCTCCAAGTCCGAACGCCCCAGGCCATAGGCGACGTTCTGTAAAGATCTGCAGGAGGGAGCCTACTGCAAAAGCCGCGCCGACCAGCAAAGATGCTATCAACCTTCGCAAGCTCTTTTGGGGTGACACCGGAGTGAATGCAGCGACAACGGCGAAAGCTAGTCCCGGTAGAACAAGGCTGATCGGCAGAACCCGAGCTACGATCCCAATCTCCGGTTTCATTGCTTGATCGTAGTCCAACGGCTGTCGCCGCGACCGTCTCAGGGGACCATAGAATGGGTTCTGCCAAAGCGGTCAGCTACGATGATCGACCTAAAGAAGACTTCCACATGGAAGCAGCTCAAAAGTGACATAAAGGACGCTAGGCGGATACACCTACCTTGGTGGGTGATGCTGCTTGGGATCATTGCTTCTTTCTTCAGCGCTTGGTTCTTTGACCACCTGGGGAAACTCAATCTCACAGCGCCCGTACTCGACAGCCTTGCCACTTTCTTGATCCTCGTATTCGTCAAGCGTAGGGCCATGCGGCACGTGTGGTTCTGGGTCACCCTAGCAGCCCTTTTAGGGCTTCACGTCGCGCTTCTGATAGCTATACCTTGGACTTCGAAGTGGGTCCCTGCCCCTGTCTTCGCGAGCTTTATGGCGGTGGATTTCTGCCTGATGCTGATCGTAACAACCGTTGTAGGGAACCTGGTAGAAGGCACACCAAAAGGCTTGAGTGAGTAAAAAGCCACAACTCGCCTAGGACTCGTAGCCTCTGTACTCACTGAAACGTGCGTTTGTTCTTCGCCTGCTCCCAAGAATGGGTGTTTACTGCCCAGGCAATCGCAAATACCGGGAGTAAACAGAACAGTGATTTCGTCATAGCGCGGGTCGGAAGCTTAATGGCCATAAAGCACAGGAAGCACCCTGCGACAACCATTGAGAGCCGGAGGCCGATCTCGTAGGCGACCAGTTTTCGGGTATCCCTTTGGCCTTTTCTATGGAGGGCCATCAACCCGACATAGGCGGGCACGCAGGTACAGGAAGAAACCAGGTAGAAGAACAGAACTGCAAAGCCTTCACCAGGAGGTCCGTCAGCCGGAAGGAAGATCCAGCTGAGCAAGAGGGTGGGAAGGACTGCCATCACCAACCCCAGCAGACCTGCTAGAAGATTCTGCAATCCTGCGATCACGGTCTTCATCGGAACAGCATAAAGATACCCTGTGTGGCGTATCCGGCAGAGTTGGCTGGCTTGTATTCACTGAAACGGTCGTTTCAGGCGTGGATAGGGCTCTTTATCGTCTCGGTTCTTGGGCGAGACCTCCCTTTCGTAGACACTGCTTGCATTTCAGAGCATATGCATCATCCAGGTGAAGATCTTGAGCGAGCCTACGAGAAGAGCAGCCAGAATGAAGGCGACCACACAAAGGCTTAGCAAATTACGCCACAGCTTCTGAAACCTGGTTTTTGTCGGTGGCAGATAGATGTGAGCATCAGGGTCTGGCTTAAAGCCCTTGATTGAGCAATCCAGGTCGTAATCGATCCACCATGATTCTTTCTTAAAGAGCCGCTCCTCGCCTCCCGCGGCCCTCAACGCAGCGATGGCCAGTTGGATAAAGCCTCCGGAGTTCCCGATGATGAAGTCTCCTTGCCCGGGTGGCATGACAATAGCAGCTGGCGGTCTACTTGGATCGCTTTGTACACCACACAGCAACTCCAGGGCGTTTGCGATAGGGTCTTGAGTGCTCATACCCCTCATGTCTAGCAGAGAGTGAGCAATCGCCGTCAAACCCTTTGTCTCGGGAAAAAAGGCGGTTGCCCGTTATACATACGATGAAGGACGTTATCGCACGTTCTAGACGCGGCCACGCTGAGCGTTTTAGGTTGTGAACCACAGTGTTCTAGCTACATTGCTCCCGAGAAGCGGATCTGTTGGTCTGCCCGCTACTCCGAGTCATTTGCTCAGCTTTTCGCGAAGAGTGAGAGGCCGAACAAAGATGGTGAGCGTACCCGGTTCTGGCTTTGCCGTCGGCTTTCCGCATGTGTTGGCGGTCACGATGCCGGTACGCACCCATTCATCGGTCGAGTAGGGCGTGATCTGGAGCCAGGAGTACTTCTGCTGCGCAGTCTGGCAAAGGACGAATCCAACCTGAAGCCTGATCTGCGGAGCAAAAAGGAAGGTCGGGTGCACTGATCCCGCTTGTACGCGCACGTCTTCCTCTAGATTTGTGAGGAACAGCGAGCCATTCCCGCTGCCATCAATCGGAACAGGAACGGCGTTCTTTCGCCGATTGCCAACCCAAGCGTTTACGTAGGTATTACCGATGGTCGTGCCGCTCTTTCCGTTCACCACTTTGATCCGCAGCGTCTGACAGTTGCTCGCTGCACCGGTCAGCATGAAAAGCGCCATCATTGCAGGGCGGAACAGCCTCATAGGAATCTCCCTCCGATGGTACTGCCGATAGATCCTCACAAGCGCACTTAGCGGAAGTTGAGCGCATGGTCTACGGAACACGGGCAAATACGCGCTGCACCTGGACCGCGCTCCACTGTCCACCACGCGGCGCATCCACCATGCGAAGGTTCAGCTCCGCAGCGATAGCACGTAGCGTAGTCGTACCCTTCCCTTGGATCTCCGCTATGACCGGCAGCACCTGAGCCCTTCCTTTTGCCGCTTGAGCGCTGAAGGTTTGCCGAGCAGCCGCACCGATCTCCCGGAATCGCTCCGAGGACACGCGCCGGCCACCCAGTACGGTTCCGCGTTCCTTTGCTGCAGCCAACGCCGCCTTCGTTCGCTTACTGATGGCCTCAGCTTCCTGCTCTGCGACAGCGGCCAGGATGTGAACAACGAAGCGGTTTGCGCTTGGCATGTCCACGGCCAGAAACTCCACACCTGAATCCATGAGCCCGGAGATGAAGTGGACGTTACGGGCAAGGCGGTCCAGCTTTGCGATGACCAACGTCGCCTTCTGCTGCCGGCACAGCCGAAGGGCCTCGGCGAGTGCAGGACGATCGTTCCGCTTGCCGCTCTCGACTTCTACGATCTCGCGCAGGAGGGTCCAGTCTCCACCGTTAAGGTGTGCGGCCACGGCTGCGCGTTGCGCTTCAAGGCCCAGACCGCTTGCGCCCTGCCGGGCCGTGGACACCCGCAAATAGCTGACGAACCGGCTTTTGGGTACTCTGACCATGGCCTGTTACATTTTATCAACTTCCGTTGAAAAAATGTAACAGTGTGATCCTGCCAGCCTTCGCATCTCAGCTCAATCGGACTGGGGGCTATGGATGCCCAAGGGATTACAGTGGTACGCCGGGACCGTGCGGAAGGCACTGGCTCAGAGCTAATGCGCGTTGCTTCCGTTCTGGTTGGGCAGCGAGTAGATGCGGAGCTCCCCTGATTCAAAAGTGGCGTAATGAAGACCATCTGGAGACAGTGCGGCACGGGCGTTTTGGGCAAGATCGCGCTGTACTAGAGGCTCTTGCGAGTTGCGATCAAAAACGAACCACCGTCTGCCGTCACTACAAAAGTAGCCGAGCGTTCGGCAAACCCAAAGATCTTCCTTAGAAGCCGAAACCGCGTACCGAGACATATCCGCCGTACCGCTCTGAACTGATCCGCTATAGTTCGCTGGAAGCCACGGAAGGCCTGTTACACCCCCACCCTCTCTCCAAATGAGCAGCTTTCCCGGGGTGCTTCCCCTTTGATTCACCTGTCCTACAA
>CAXTRM010000163.1:7247-8239 GCA_964246625.1 uncultured Acidobacteriaceae bacterium | reverse complement strand
AATGGGTTCAATCGCATAGGGGAAAGCGAGGCGCGGGGCTACGGTCCGGGGTCGGGCGCGCGGGTCCTCCTGCCCAAGCATCTTTTGCAGGCCGCCAGGGGTGCCGGGCAAGGTGGCATGGACCTCAGTCACCTGCTGCACGATAACTACGAGACCCCGCTGTACACACCCCCACTTGGCGGCGGGGATGTTGAGCTCGATCAACTCGACCGCATCCTGCGGCTGTCGCTGAGTGATTTCACCGCACACGCCCGCTCGCTTTCCAGCCCGGACGAGCTTTCGGTCTATATCGCCCAGCAGCTCATGCGCACCCAGTCGCCCAGCCTGCTTTGGATCACCATGCACGACATCGATATCGCACATACAGGCGCCTACTCCTTGTATGTCGAGGCCATCCGGCGCACCGACCGCCTGTGCGGCCAGATGTGGCAAGCCGTGCAAAACGATCCGGAGTACGCCGGCAACACCACCATGTTCGTTCTTCCTGACTTCGGCCGCGATGCCGATATGGAGGTCGGCGGCAACGGCTTTCAACATCACCGCACAGGCGATGCGGCCTCACGCACCACCTGGATGATGGCGCTGGGCGCGGGCGTTCGCGAAGGCGTCGTCTACGATCGCCCCGTGCAGTCCATCGATCTCGTTCCCACCCTGGGCGCCATGATGGGGTTCACACCCAGGCTCGCCAACGGCCATCCCATGCACGAGTTTCTCTAACCATGCTGCCCTCCGACCTCACCGCGGCAAGCTTCACCGCGTACCCTCCCGCCGCACGCGCCCTCACCGCCACACATCTCGTGCTGCTGCGCCAGTTGCCGCTGGTGTTTTTACCCAGCTTGCTGCGCGAGCTCATCGAGTACGACTTCAAGTTCCCTGCGGAACGCGACAGGCTGGACCATCAACTCAGCTATCTCGCGGCGCTGCCTCCGCCGCAGCTTGCGGAAATCTTTGCGGCCTTTCGTGCGCTGCGACTCGATGCTTCGCTGGCATCC
>CAXTRM010000163.1:0-7237 GCA_964246625.1 uncultured Acidobacteriaceae bacterium | reverse complement strand
CTGGTGCAATAAACCCTTTGACTTCACCGAGCAGCTTTCCGCCTACCTTTGGAGCACGCAACAGATGGACGCGTTCCGCGCCGCTGCCGCAGCATACGGAGCTCGGCTCGAGACTGCTCTTGGAGTGAAGTCCCTTCCCATGCCCAGGCTGGGCCTTGCCGTGATCGGACAGGGTGCCTCACCGCAGCCAGGCCTGGCTCTGTTCAGCAAACTGCGCGAACACGGAACCCTGTTCAACAACGTCGATCCCGAAGATGGCTTTCCCGAACTTCTCAGAGGCGTTGAGGCGCGTGCCAAGCAGCACACCGCTCCCTACGCCCATTGGTACGTCGACGGCGGGACGCCCTTGCCGCATGAGCCGCTCCTGACAGGGGTGTCGTATGCGCAGCTGGAACCGGTTCGCGCAGCACTGCTCGCCTACATTCAAAAACAGGTCAGCAGACCGGGCATGGGTCCTGAGGAGTTGCGTGATTCGTTGGGCCACCTGTCGCCCAGTGCGATCGGTCTGGACGACAACTCTGTCCTGGACCACTTCAAGGTGAAGGTTTTTACCGAGGGCTCGGGAACGCAGATCTTCAGTACCACCTTTGCGCAGTGGACGACTCGCGAAGCCTTACGCAGGGCGGAACCACTGACCCTGCTCGTCCGCTTTGCACCTCGCCAGCGGCAGCGCCCCATGAACGAACTGCTTTCCGCAGCCCCTGGTGAAGTCCAGTTCGATCCCCAGGGATCACTCGTAGATGCGGATATGGCCGCCTACTATCAGTGGATCAACCAACAACGGCTTCCGGGTTTTCGCGAGTCCTTGTTTCTTGTTTGGTTTGAAGGGCAGCGGCAAGCCTTGGCGGTGAGCCCGCTGTTGCCCCGCGGCGCCGTCTCGAGTTCAGCCCTGAAGCTTTCCTCTTTGCTCACGTTGATGAGCACCTAAACTTACGACCTGCTTCACCTTTGCGGATTGGCTTTGCTGTTCGATTCATATGAAAGGGAGACCTGTGACATTTCTTTCCGCTCCACGCTGGCGGGCCCTGTCATTCCTGTGTGTGATCTCCGCGGCGCCACTGTGCGCGCAAACGGCCGTACGGCCCCATCCCGAGCGGCAGCAGTGGTACCTCGATGCCGGCAAGATGACCTACGTGCTCGGCGTCAATGAGTCAGGTATCCTGCAGTCCCTTTACTGGGGCCCCAGGCTGAGCGAGAACGCGTTGTTGCCCGCGCCAAAAAGCTTTCCGGAGCGCGCCTCGCAGTACCCTCCCGCCGCGACCACGCCGCAGGAATACCCCGCCTTCGGTGCGGGGATCTTCACGGAAACAGCCCTCAAAGCCAACTCACCCAACGGCGATCGCACGCTGATCCTCAAGTATGAATCGGCACAGGTCAACGGCTCGCAGTTGGAGGTCGTGCTCAAGGATACGGTGCAGCCCCTTCGCGTGCACCTCTTCTACCAGGCCTACCCGGAGGGCGTGCTGGCCCGGTGGGCGCGCATCGAGAACGCTGGCTCTGGCAACTACGGCCTGGAAGAGGTCGCCTCAGCCTCTCTGAACCTGCCAACCGGCACCGGCTACACCCACCAATGGTTCACAGGCGAATGGGGAGGTGAGTTTCAACTGCACTCGGAGCCGCTGGAGACCGGCAAGTCTGTGCAGGAAAGCAGAACCGGCAGCACCTCCCACGTGGCGAACCCCTGGTTCTCGATCGGCAAGACGGGAGAAACCACGGAAACGTCTGGCCCGGTCTGGTTTGGCGAGCTTGGTTGGAGCGGCAGCTGGCGCTTGGCGATCGAAAACACCTCGTTGCACCAGCCAAGGGTCGTTGCCGGCTTCAATCCGTTTGACTTCCACTGGATCCTGAAGCCAGGCGCCACCTTGGAGACGCCAAAGTTCTACGTCGGCTTCACCGCATCTGGCAATGGCGAAGCCTCACGCATCCTTAGCCGCTTCCAACTGCAGCAGATCCTCCCTAAACGGGGCGAAACGACCCAGCCCAAGCCAAGGCCCATCATCTACAACTCTTGGGAAGCCACGGAGATGAACTTCACCGCCGATACCCAGATCGCCCTGGCGGAGCGTGCGGCAAAGGTCGGCGTGGAACGCTTCGTCATCGACGACGGTTGGTTTGGCAAGCGCGACAACGACCATGCCGGGCTGGGCGACTGGCAGGTAACGCCCAAGAAGTTCCCGCAAGGTCTCAAGCCCGTCATCGATCGCGTTCACGCACTCGGCATGGACTTCGGCATCTGGGTGGAACCGGAGATGGTCAACCCGGATAGCGACCTGTACCGCGCCCATCCCGAGTGGGCCATGCAGATGCCGCAGCGCCAGCACACCGAACAGCGAAACCAGTTGATGTTGAACCTCGCACGGCCAGATGTGAAAGAGTGGATGTTTCAGTGGCTCGACAAGCTCGTCAGCGACAACGACATCGCCTTTCTCAAGTGGGACTACAACCGGATCTGGTCCGAGCCAGGCTGGGACACGGCGCCTGACTCCTCGCGGCAGCGAACCAACGTAGACGCAGAAAAGGCCATCTACGTGCAGGCTGTGCGGAACCTGTACGACGTCATCGACCGTCTGCGCGCCAAGCATCCCAAGCTCGAGATCGAATCCTGTTCCAGCGGTGGCGGCCGTGTCGATCTCGGCATCCTGCAACGCACAGACGAGGTCTGGCCACAGGCTCGAGCCGTTGCAGTATCGCTTCGTTGTGGCCATGCAGGGCTCCCTGGGCATCGGAGCCAACCTCGCCAAGTTCTCCGAAGAAGACATGGCTCTTGCTGGGAGACTCACAGCCTTCTACAAAACCATCCGCACCACGGTGCAGCAGGGTGAACTCTACCGTTTGGCCTCGCCGCTCGACGGGGACGAATCACAAATGGAGTATGTCGCACAGGATGGCTCACAAGCCGTGCTGCTGGCCTACCTCCACAGCCAGCGTCTGCTCACGCCCTACTCGCATGTGCAGCTGCGCGGTCTCGATCCAGCGGCGACGTACCGCATCCGTGCCCTGGATCCTGCCAAGTACTCCGGGGAAGAAACGGTCTCAGGCTCCCTGCTCATGGGAGCCGGCGTCGACCTGAAGCTTGCGGGGGACTACGACAGTACAGCGGTGGTCCTGGAGCGTGTGCGGTGAGTCGAGCCGCACCAGCCCATCACGTCGGGAGCCACGCCATCAAATCACCCTGCACGAGAGGTGGTCGACACTCTGACCTGCCCTTCCTCCAGACCCGAGGGCGTCTGAGCCCGCAAACGCGCCGGCAGAAACTGGTGGATCAGCAGTTGGTACGCTGCTCCACCCAAAACGCCCCCCAGCAAAGGGCCCACCACGGGAACCCACCAGTAGCTCTCCGGCGAAGGAAACGCCGCGCCACCCCACCCTGCGAGGAAGCAGAAGAGCCGCGGCCCTAGATCGCGGGCCGGGTTGATCGCCCAGGCCTCCAGGTAGCCCATGGAAGCACCGATGCTCGCTACCAGGAACCCAATGATGAGTGCACCGGAGTTCGCCTTCGGGGCTTCCTCGTTGTACTGCTCTGTGATGGCAAAGACCCCGAACACCAGGATGGCGGTGAGCAGAATCTCGTCGCCAAAGGCATGTCCCCGTGTGATGGCCAACCCTGGGTGTGTAAAGAACACACCGGCCGCTCCGCCCGCTGCGCGCGTGGTCCGGTGGGCCGTGTTGTACGCGTTGATTACAGGGTTATACAGGGCGTACACCAACGCCGCCCCGCAAAAGGCCCCGAGCGTTTGAGCCAGGCAATACGGCAGCACCTTGGCCCAGGAGAACTTGCGGTAACAGGCCAGCGCCAGTGTGATCGCGGGGTTGGCATGGCAACCGCTGATCGACGCCGTGCAGTAGATGGCAAGGGTCACCGCCAGCCCCCAGGCAATACACACGCCCCAGTACGCTTCCCGGTAAGGGCTAGGGTCGTACAGCGTATACATCGCCGCCACAGAATCCCCGATCACGAGGATGATGCCCATCGCCACAGCCTCCGCGATCAGCTCTCCCACATACGCCTTGGTCACATCGCACTCATTTCTTATTTGCTTCAAATTCTTGTTTTGCCGAAAGGCTGACACGCTTGGCTCAATCCACCCAGTCGAAGGTGCGCGTAACTGCCTTCTTCCATTGCCGGTACACCCGCGCTCGCTCCTCTTCCGGCAGTTGCGGCACCCAGGTTTTGTCTTTCGCCCAGTTCGACACCAGCTCCTCGGGTCCGCCGTAAAAGCCACAGGAAAGCCCTGCCGCATAAGCCGCACCCAACGCCGTCGTTTCGCGGATCACGGGGCGAAGCACCGGCCGTCCCAACAGGTCGGCCTGGAACTGCATCAGCAAGTCGTTGGCCACCATGCCGCCATCGGACCGGAGCTGTTCCAGCACGATGCCGGAGTCGGCCTCCATGGCCTCCACCACCTCGCGCGTCTGAAAGGCTGTGGCCTCCAGCACGGCTCGTGCCAGGTGACCGCGGTTGGCAAACCGTGTGAGCCCGGCAATGATGCCGCGTGCGTTGTCTTTCCAATACGGCGCATACAGGCCGGAGAAGGCGGGCACAAAATACACGCCCCCATTGTCCGGCACGCTGGCCGCCAACGACTCGATCTCATCACTGCTGTCGATCATCCGGAGGTTGTCGCGAACCCATTGCACCAGGGCGCCCGTGATCGCAATGCTGCCCTCCAGGGCATACACAGGCGGTTGCTCCCCGAAGCGATAGGCCACCGTGGTCAGCAGCCCATGCTTGGACGCGATGGCCTTTGGGCCCGTGTTCATCAACAGAAAGCATCCTGTGCCATAGGTGTTCTTCACCTCGCCGGGCTGGAAGCACGCCTGCCCCACCATGGCCGCATGCTGGTCGCCCAGCATGGCTCCGAGAGCAACGCCCCGCAAGGGCCCTGCCGCAACCTCGCCAAAGGCGCCGCTACTGGATCGTATCTCCGGGAGCATGGCCCGCGGCACGTCAAAGGCCTCGAGCATACCCGGATCCCACGCCAGTGTTTGCAGATCCATCAGCTGGGTGCGGCTCGCATTGGTGACATCGGTCAAGTGCCTGCCGCCCTCGGGCCCGCCCGTCAAATGCCAGAGCAGAAAGCTGTCGATATTGCCGAACAGCAGCTCACCCCGTTCGGCAGCCGCGCGCGCGCCCGCGATGTTGTCGAGGATCCAGCGAAGCTTTAAGCCGCTGAAGTAGGTCGCCAACGGCAACCCCGTCGTTGCGCGGAAGCGATCCTGGCCGCCCTCCTGCGCAAGCTGCTTCACATAGTCGCCCACACGCGTGTCTTGCCAGACCAGGGCGTTGCAGACCGGCTTGCCCGTGCGGCGATCCCACACCACTGTGGTCTCCCGCTGATTGGTGATGCCTACGGAAGCGATATCGCCGGCGTTGATCGCTCCGGAACGGCACGCCTCTTTCATCACCTGCTGCGTGGCCTGCCAGATCTCTTCAGGGTCATGCTCCACCCAGCCCGGCTGCGGGTAAATTTGCCGGTGCTCCTTCTGCGCCGAGGCCACAATGGCTCCGCTGCGGTCAAAGATCATGAAGCGCGTACTGGTCGTACCCTGATCCAGGGCGGCGAGATATCTGGACATGCAGCAGTCATCCTTGGGTGCAGCGGCGCCTGCGCTCGCCGTGCGGTTTCCCTTGCCAGCACGCAGGCCACAATCTTACGTGTCGCCTTGGCTTGGGTGGCAAGCACTTTTTCTCCCCTCCCCGCACCGGGAGTTCCCCTGATCAGGTAGGCTTTGCGCATGAATCGAGAAGCCATGTTGGCGTCGTTGGAGGCGCACGGGGACGCGCCTTGGGACATTGTTGTCATCGGGGGCGGGGCCAGTGGCGCCGGTGTGGCCGTGGATGCGGCGGCACGCGGCTACAAGACGCTGCTGTTGGAACGCGAAGACTTCGGCAAAGGCACCTCAAGCCGTTCCACCAAGCTGGTCCACGGCGGCGTTCGCTACCTCGAACAGGGCAACATCTCGCTCGTCATGGAAGCCTTGAAGGAGCGCGGCATCCTGCGGCAGATCGCGCCGCATCTGGTGCACAACCTGCCCTTCGTGGTTCCGAACTACTCCTGGTGGGAAGCGCCGTTCTACGGCATTGGCCTCAAGGTGTACGACCTCCTTGCCGCCCGGTATAGCTTCGGCAAGTCGCAAAGGTTGTCTCGCGAAGAAACGCTGGAGCGCTTGCCACGCATACGCCAGGATGGCCTCCGCGGTGGGGTCGTCTATCACGACGGCCAGTTCGACGATGCGCGTCTTCTGATTCACCTCATCATGACCGCCGCCGACCATGGCGCTGTCGCCCTCAACTACGCCGGCGTGCAGGAGCTGCGCCTGGGTTCGGATGGCTTTGTGGATGGCGTCACCTTTACTGACGCCGAAACGGGTCGCTCGCATATCGTCCATGCCCACGTCGTCGTGAACGCGACGGGCATCTTCACCGACGAGGTGCGGCGCCTGGCGGAGCCCGAAGCCGAAAGCCTCGTTGCCCCAAGCCAAGGCATCCACCTCGTCCTGCCTGGCGACTTCCTGCTATCGGACACGGCGATCATGGTCCCGCACACCAGCGACGGACGCGTTCTGTTTGCCATTCCATGGCACGGGCATACGGTGGTTGGCACCACGGACACGCCCATCGATGCCCCCAGCTATGAGCCCAAGCCGTTTGAGGAAGAGATCGCCTTTGTCCTTGACACCGCAGGCCGCTATCTCAGTAGGCCACCGCATCGCAGCGACATCTTATCGATCTATGTCGGTATCCGCCCCCTGGTGAAGGCCGCGGGAAGCGATCACAGCAAGACCTCCGCGCTTTCCCGTGACCACACGATCCATATCGACCGCAGCGGTCTGCTGACGCTGGTCGGCGGCAAGTGGACCACCTACCGCCGAATGGCCGAGGACGCCGTCAATCACGCGGCTCTGCTGGGCAAACTCCCCGAGGCGGCCTGCACCACCACCACGTTGCGCGTCCATGGCTGGCAGGCCTCGCCCGGCGCCGAACCAAGCCTGGAGGTCTACGGCTCGGACGCCTCTGCCATCGAACGGCTTTGTGCGTCTCCCGAGCTGGCAGAGCTCTTGCACCCCTCCCTGCCCTACCGCAAGGCGGAGGTGGTGTGGGCGGCACGGCAGGAGATGGCCCGTACCCTCGACGATGTGCTGGCGCGCCGCACGCGGGCTCTTCTGCTGAATGCGGCAGCCGCCATCGACGTGGCTCCGGAGGTGGCGCGCCTGCTGGCTGCGGAACTCGGTCGCG
>CAXTRM010000162.1:0-8240 GCA_964246625.1 uncultured Acidobacteriaceae bacterium | reverse complement strand
GCTCGACCAGGTTCTTTGCCAACGCCGCCATCAGCCCATCCCATCGCTCCCAGCTCTTCGGTGGCGACACGTTCTGCTTGTACCAGAAGGGGTGGAGCGCATCCGGGTTGAACGCCAGCTTCTTCGGCATAAAGCTCAGCTCCACCACCGGCTTCACCCCGTTGCGCAACAGCCCTTCGTAAATCATGTCCACATACGCGAAGTTGTACACCGGGTTGCCGTGCTCGTCCTCCGTGTACACGCCGTTCTCATCATGCAAAATGCCATGCGCCCGGACATACTTGAAATCCGTCGCCGCATGCACCGCCCGCAGGTCGTCCAGGTAGTTCTCACGCAGCATCAGGTTCGCCCGTCCCGACCCAAACATCTGTTCCCAGAAGTGCGGGAACGGCTGCGTCGCTGCCCGCGCATCCACCATGATCACCTCTGGCGTCTGCGCTGGCATTCGCGGCATCCACAAACCGGACACCACACCGAAGACGATCAACAGGGCAAGCCGCAGAACTGGGGCAAACGTTTGCATGCTGCCCAGAGTGCCACACTTGTGACGCCCTTGCACACCGCTGCACCTCGCTTTTTCCGCCAGGCCCATCACCCAACTCGCCTGAACGGGGCATTGACTCTTTCCGCGGGATCGGCCACCATGTCTGCGCATGTTTCGCTGGCCCGCACGCGCCCTTCTGCTTGTCCTCTTCACCACAGCACTGTCCACCCTCGGCTTTGCCGAGGACACCTGGAGCGAACTGCGCAGCCCGCACTTTCGCGTGGTCACCAACGGCTCCACCGCGGACGCACGCAAAGTGGCGCTGGAACTCGAACAGATGCGCTTCCTGCTGCATTGGCGCTTTCCCGGCTACCGCATCGACTTCGACGCCCCATTCACCGTCTACGCCGCGCGCGACTACGGCACCGCCCTTCGCTTGGCGCCGTTTTGGCAACCGCGCGACCATCCCTACCTCATCAACGACGACAACGACTTCGTGGACGTCACACGCATGTCATTCTTCGGCAACTGGGAACGGAACGTCGCGCTGGTGCAACTGGATACCTGGGATAAAACTTCTCACGACAGGCTGTATGCCGCATACGTCCACGAGATGCTCCTTCAGAACGTCCCGTCGTTGCCGCCGTGGCTGGATCACGGCCTCTCCGAGTTCCTTGCAACGGCTCGCTTTTCGGGCAAGGACGTCATCTTGGGTACGTCGCCTGCCGGTTGGGCGGACCTGAAGTCTCAGAAGCTTCTGCCCGTGGAAGACCTCCTGCGTCCAAGGCCTGCCGCCGGCTGGTCCAACGCTGACTTCCTGGCTTGGCAGCTCTGGACCGAAGAGTGCTGGGCCCTGATGCATTTCCTCACGTTTTCCCCCGGCATGGAGTCGGGCGCCAAAGTGCTTTCCCTGCTGCATGCCTTGCAATCCGGTGCGGACGCCACCTCGTCCTTTCAGTCCGTCTTCGGCGACCCGGCCAGGCTGAACGCCCCCTTCGCCGCCTATGTCCACAGCAAAACCCTGCCCGCCGTCCTCGCCCCGGAATCCCCAGCCTTGGATCCGGCGACCCTTATAGCGAAGCCGCTCTCCAAAGCGCAGGGCCTGACCGAAGAAGCTATCTTTCACATCGAGATGAAGGACGCTCCCCACGGACGCGCATACCTGCTCCAGGCGCTCCAACTCGACCCTTCCCTGGCCCCTGCGCATGAGGAGCTCGGCTTCCTGGAGTACACTGCCGGGAACCTCAAGCAGGCCTGTTGTGGCCGGGCAAGACCGACACCGCCCTTCGAGCCGCTATGGAAGCACAGCGTCTGACCCCGAACAGGCCGGGCTACCAGCTGCTTGTCGCCCGGCTCCTGGTAGCCAATGGCCAACCCGCAAAGGCCGCCGATGCGGTCCGCCGTACCTTCGGCTCTGAGGCCGTGGCGCTTTGGAAGACCCTTCCGCCTGCCCTTCGCGATGCTGGTCCTGCCCCGAAAGACACGATGCCCCCAGGAGCGATCTCTGCGTACGGCAAGCTGCTCAGCTTGAACTGCGGGGACTACTGGTCCCGCACGCCCTTGCACCTCAACGTCCAGCTGAGCGACACGCAACCGCCACGAACCATCGATCTCACCGCCAACAACCGTACAAGCCTTGGCTTCGACGATACCTCCTGGATCGGCGGCGGCCATGCCTTCGTTTGCCACGCCGCCATCAATCGTCCCGCCCACGTCGTCTATAAACCGGGCACCAAAGGCTATGGCGAACTCTTCTCCTTCAGCGTCACCGACGACCTGCCGCCCGCTGGCAGCGGATCCACAGCGTCCTTGCGCTCCGGCTCGCCGTCGACACCCTGATCGGCGCAGCCCTCGCGCCGTTACCCGGCTTGTGGGAGGCAGCGCCACCAATTCTGTGCGCAGATAATTCCGTCGGCGCACCTGCGGCGCGGCACGGCATGTATGCTTTTGCGCATGCGGAATGCGGCATTCACGAACCTCCCATTTGCCCGTAGACAAACGGTTGCCCTTAGCCTGCTGGCAGTTCTCCTGTGCGTGCTTGGCGTCCAGCTGGCTCACGTCGCGCGGCTCTACTCTGCCAACTGGGACGAAGCGCACCACCTGTACGACGGCTACCGCGTCCTCACGCAACGGGACTACCGTGCCAACGCCGAGGTGCCGCCCCTGGTCAAACTCACAGCGGCCCTTCCCCTCCTGCGGCTCCATCCTGCCCTGCCCGCGCCATCCGGCACACCGCAAACCGAAGACGCGTTTCTGTCCGGTCGCGCCTTTGTCTTCGGCAACGGGGGTGACCGGCTGCTCTTTCCGGCCCGCCTTGCCTGCACCCTGTTCAGCCTGCTCACGGCGCTACTGATGTATCTGGCCGGACGGTCCTTCTTCGGTACGCTGGCCGGGCTCTGCGCTGTCTTCTTGTTCGTGTTTGATCCCAACGTCCTTGCCCATGGCTCGCTGATCTCCACGGACATGGGCAGCGCCTGTTTTCTGCTGGCCGCGGTATATGCCTTCTACCGCTTCGGGGCCGCTCCAGGCTGGCGATGGCTGTTGACGACCGGTCTGCTGGCGGGCCTGGCCATGGTCGCCAAGTTCACCGGCATCCTGGTCGTGCCCATCCTGCTCGCCCTTGCTCTGGCCGAAGGCATCCGGAAGCGCAGCCTCGGGCAGCTCGGGAGATCCCTTCTCGCGTGCCTTGGCATCTTCGCCTGGAGCTGGGTGGTGATCTGGGCCTTTTACGGCTTTCGCTACGCGCCCGCACCGGCCGGTCTGGAGCTGTCCCCTGCCCTCGGCCCGTATCTCGCCTCCATGCCCCATCCCGGCGACGGGGCAAAACTGGCGTGGCTCGCCCGCTTCCATCTCCTTCCGGAGGCCTTTCTCTGGGGTCTGGCCAATACCCGGCACACTGAGTGGGAATACACCAGCTACTTCCTTGGGCGCGTCTACCGGCACGGCCCTTGGGAGTACTTCCCCCTGGCGTTCTTGATCAAGTCCACCCTGTCGCTTTTGCTGCTTCTGCTCGTGGCGCCCGTTGCCTGGCGTTCCGTTCAGCCCGGCTCCCGGCGTGGTCATGGCCGCGAGCTGGTCTTTGCTCTCGTCCCGGTGGGCATCTACTTCGCCGTCGTTACCGCCTCGCACTTCGACATCGGCGCACGGCACCTCATGCCCGTCTACCCGTTCCTCTACCTCGTCGCGGGCGCGGCGGCGGCCATGCTGCTGCGCCGGGGACGCGGCTGGGCGGGGCTCGCCGTCCTGTTGCTCCTCTGGCAGGTCGTCACCACGGTGCGCGTCGCCCCGAACTACATGGCCTATGGAAACGAGGCGTGGGGCGGCCCCTTGCAGGTACGCCGCTATCTCAGCGACGCAAACGTCGATTGGGGGCAGCAGCTGAAATCCGTGAAGCAGTACCTCGATGCCAACCGGATCGCCGACTGCTGGTTTGCCTACTTCCCGGATGGCGCGGTACAGCCGCGGGACTACGGCGTGCCCTGCAAACGTCTTCCCACCCCCAGCGGGCTTTGGTGGTTCAATCTGCCCATGGAGGTACCGCCGCACATCGAGGGCACCGTGCTGATCAGCGAAAGCGATCTGGACGGCGTCGAATCCGGCGATGGCGTCCTCAACCCCTACGACGCCTTCCACCAGCTCAAACCCGTGGCCATCCTGCAGGACGGTGTCTATGTCTACCGCGGCAGCTTCGCGGTCCCGCTCGCCTCAGCCTGGGTTGCTCTTCGCCGCTCCGGCGAACTCGCGCGCGCCGGACAGCGTGCGCAGGCGTTGCAGCTGGCGCAACAGGCGGTGACCCTTGCCCCAGCCTCCCCCAGGACGCAGCTGCAGCTGGCCGATCTTCTCGCGCAAAGTCATCTGGAACGCGACGCCTCCGAGCATTACCGCCTCGCCGAAGCGGCCTTGCAGCAACAACGGCCTGACCTGCAGGGCGACGAACTCGGCCCCGCCATCGCCCATGGTCTCGCCAGCACCGTTCCCGCCCACTGAGGGGCACTCAACCGTGAGCTCACTGCAGGTGCCCAAACGCGATTCAAACAGAATCAGCTGGCACCGCGCATCCAAAGCGCATACCATGGCTGCCAATCTGCGCAACCCTGGAGGCTCTGCAATGACTCGTGCAGCTTGTTTGTTCATGCTTGTTTTGTCCGCATGCGTTCCTGCCCTGGCCGACACGTATGCCCTGGTGACGTTCAACACACCGAGCCTCGGTACAAACCCCTACCTCTATGCCACGCCCTTTGCAACGTTCGGCGGGGGGACTGTTGAAGGGTCTCCTGCAAGTGGCTATAGCTATGAGGCAACCAGTGCAGGCCAGCAGGAGATCGGGTTCAACATCGACATAGCCCCCTCCTTTCCCGTTCATGAGATACGCTTCGACATCGACTACGACTCACCCTCCGTCTCCAGTGCCTCATTGCTCGTGGACGCTCGGGGTCCTGGTCTCTCTGCAGACTCTGTGGCGTACCCGGGGCAGAGTACGATCGACCTTGTCGACCCGGACGGCATCACGACCCTCTACATTTATGACCGCGGGTACACCCCAGAGTCCTCCGCGACGCTCGACAACGTCGCCTTCAATCCCTCGGTCGCTCCCGTGGCCAGCACCCCGGAGCCGACCTCCTGGGTCCTCTGCCTGACCGGCCTTTCATACACGTTTGGCGTACGCCGTTGGCGAACCGTCCGCTTGAGGTAGGAAGCTGGATTTGCGCATCAATCTGATGCGGTCAAGTTTTCGTCCGGCCTGCACGCACCTCTGCTCCTGCGTTCGCCAGCAAAGCGCAGTCACTCTGCTGTGAAACATGGCAGCACACCTTCATCGAAGGCCCTGTAAGACCTCACTGCCGTGTCGGTAGCCGGATCGCTGGCAGCGCTACGCTGCTGTCTTCGTCATACCCCTGTGCGGTGAGCTGATAATCGTGTTTCACATGAAGCTTTAGGTCAAGGAAAGGTGAGTGCTCCGGCACGGTGAGGGTCAGATCGTAAAAACCCAGGCCATCCCTGGACACAGCGCGGAACGCGCTCTTTACAGAACTCTCGCGTACCACGTCCCGAACGGACTTGTACCAAAGGGCGGTAAAGGTCTCTTGGGGAACGGACTCGCCCACACCACCATGCAGTTCATCTGCCGGCCCCAGAAAGCCACCCTGCCCGGCTACGATGGCAGGCACGGACACGGACTGCTCCTGCCCTTGCACGTAGTTCGTATACGGGCTACCGCCCACCTGATACACCAGCGCCGCCACGCTTGCAGCCGCCCGTCGTAGCGAAGTCGGCACAGGCGTTCCCTTTTCCGTCACGTACAACACCACACGGCGCCCGGGGAACTTGTTCAGCCGTGCCAGCGCTTCACGCACGCTGAGATGCTCCTTGTGAAAGGCTTGCACCTGCCCGATCAGCTTGGTTCGCGTCTCGCTAAAGTCCGTGATCTCTCCGGAGCGCGCCAACACGGCAATCTCCGTGTTGCCAAAACTCTCCGGCAACTCCTTGAGGAGAAGCTTGACCACTGCCTGCTCGGCGACATAGTCCGAATCAGGCGCAAACAGCAGCAAGACGTGTGTCGGCAAGAGCAGCATCTGGCTCTTCCCGGTGGTCGTTGGTTGTGTCACGGAGACCGGAAGCCTGCGCCCGTTTGCGGACACCTCAAAGTCGCCCTGCTTTAACGCGTCCAGCGGCTCTCCATCAAGCTGCCGCGCTTGCACGGCGATATGCACGCGGACCCCGGCTGCCGTGCTGTCCTGCGCGCCCAGGCTTCGCCGGCCGAGGAAGAGTGTTACGAGGGCAAAAGAAACCAGGGATCGGCGACGCATGCGCAACCTCACGCAACAGGGTAAGAGAGAGCGGAGACGCTACGCCGCTCAGCCCTCTCCGCCGCCTTTCTACGCCTTGCCCGCCAACTGCCGCAACACATACTGCAGGATCCCGCCGTGCTGGTAGTACAGGATCTCCTGCGGCGTGTCGATGCGGATCGTCGCCGGGAAGTCGATCGTCTGCCCATCCGGGGTCGTTGCGGTCACCGTCAGGTTCTTGCCGGCCGCAAACCCCTCGTCCAGCATCGCCTTGAGCTGCCCCGGCTCACCCAGCGTAAAGACCTCCTCGCCAGTCAGACCATAGCTCTCCACACCCTCACCCGGTTGAAACTGCAGCGGCAGGATCCCCATGCCCACCAGGTTCGACCGGTGAATGCGCTCATAGCTTTCCGCGATCACAAACCGGATGCCCAGCAGGTTTGGTCCCTTTGCCGCCCAGTCCCGGCTCGACCCCGACCCATACTCCTTGCCGGCCAGCACGCACAGCGGCACCCCGCGCTCCGCATAGGCCACCGAGGCGTCATAGATCGACATCCCCTCGCCCTGCGGCAGCAGCCTCGTCACGCCGCCCTCGGTTCCCGGCGCCAGCTTGTTCTTGAGCCGCACATTCGCAAAGGTTCCGCGCACCATCACCTCATGATTGCCGCGCCGCGAACCATAACTGTTGAACTCGAACTGCGGCACCCCATGCTCGGTC
Source organism: uncultured Acidobacteriaceae bacterium (assembly GCA_964246625.1). Classification (GTDB taxonomy): domain Bacteria; phylum Acidobacteriota; class Terriglobia; order Terriglobales; family Acidobacteriaceae; genus Granulicella. Next base: position 1,252 of record CAXTRM010000162.1, on the reverse strand, counting down.
AGGTACTGCCCGGCTGGTCCCTTCGCCTTGATCGACCCGGCCGGCGAGATATGATCCGTCGTTACCGAATCGCCGAGCCATGCCAGGCACCGCGCATCCCGGATGTCCTCCACCGGCTTCGGTACCGGCGGCATGCCGTCGAAGTACGGCGCCTGCCGGATATAGGTCGACCCCGCCTCCCAGCCATACGTATCGCCCGACGGGAACTGCAGCGCCTGCCAGTTCGCATCGCCATCCGACACCGTCGCGTACTGCGCCTGAAACATCGCCGAATCGATGTTCGCGTGCACCGCGTCGGCCACCTCCTGCTGCGTCGGCCAGATATCCTTCAGGTACACCTGCGCCCCGTAGTGCCCACGGCCCAGCGGCTCCTTCTGAAAGTCATGCTCGATATGCCCGGCCAGCGCATACGCCACCACCAGCGGCGGGCTCATCAGGTAATTGGCCCGCACCTCCGGCGAAATCCGCCCCTCAAAGTTCCGGTTGCCGCTCAGCACGCTTACCGCCACCAGCCCATGCTCCTCGATCGACTTCGACACATCCTCCGGCAGCGGCCCCGAGTTCCCGATGCACGTCGTGCAGCCATAACCCACCACGTCAAAGCCCAGTTGGTTCAGCGGCTCCAGGAGCCCCGAGCGGTTGTAATAATCCGTCACCACCCGCGACCCCGGCGCCAGCGACGTCTTCACCCATGGCGGCGTCTTCAGCCCGGCCTCCACAGCCTTCTTCGCCAACAAACCCGCCGCCATCATCACGTAAGGATTGCTCGTGTTCGTGCACGAGGTGATCGCCGCAATCACGATCGAGCCATCCCGCAGGTACTTGTCCGGATCTACCCCGAACCGCTGTGCAACGCTCTTGATGGGCTCCAGCACCGCTGTCGCTACATCGCTCGTGTTGGCGTAATCTCCAGCTCCGGTCAGGCTCGCGCCCTCATGCGCTAACGGCGCCACGGCCCCCACCGGGGTGATCAGATGCCCTGCCTCCTGCATCGCGCTCGCCTCTGACCCTGCCGAGGCCGCCGCTGCTGCGGGCCGTGTCTCTTCCACCGTCGGGATCACCTCCACCCGCTCCGGCACCGCCGCAAACGCCTGCCCACCCCCCGACGTCACGTCGCCGGACCCCGATACATGGCCGCCCTCACCCTCCCAGCGCACCATCTGCCGCTCCGCCGTCCGGTTGGCCCCGTGCGGCTGCAGCGTCGGCAGCACCTTGCGGAAGCTCTCCGGTGTTTGGCTCAGCAGCACCCGGT
>CAXTRM010000161.1:0-8288 GCA_964246625.1 uncultured Acidobacteriaceae bacterium | reverse complement strand
TCGTGCGGAATCCGCGAGGCAGTTTCGGCTTCACCTCCATCGCACAGCCTTCCAGCTCGAAGACCTTGCCGCAGGAATCGCAGCGGAAATGATGGTGGTGCCCTTTGCCCGAAACCTCGTACCGCCTTGCCTCCCCCGGCAACTCCACGGGGGTCAGCCAGCCCTCCTCCACAAGCGTCCCGACGTTACGGTAGACGGTGGCGATACTGAGCCCGGCAACAGAGGTTTGCGCCAACTCAAGGATCTCTTCAGGCGACAAAGGCCGGTCTGCTTGCGTGAAAGCGGACCGGATGGCTTCCTTTTGTTTTGTATTGCGCGGAACAACGGGCGCCTGCTTCCCTGTCGATTCAATCATGGCGATCCGTCCACACCGCGTCAGAAACTCTCTTGATGCTCAAGAAAATGTACTCTCCGTTCAGCCGCCCAGAACCTGCACACCCGGCGGAGTTCTGAAAGAAATCTGCCAAAAACAGTCTATCTCGTGCCGTCATGCGAGGAGGTTGTCGTTCCGATGGGGTTGGTCGCGTAAACGACCCAATCCCGTAGTCTCCCAGGAGACAATCCGGTCTTCTCACAAAGTCCACCGGGCCGTCGCTCTCTCCCGGCCACGGGTCTACTGCGCAGCCCTCACGATCGGCAGGGAGGTGGACAGGGGCAGGTAGCGATCAGCATCGGCCTCCCCAACATAAAGTGTGCGTGTGCCCTCATTGGTTGTCCATTGCTGCCGCGGTTCATCCCAGTACTGGAAGGAACGCTCGTCCAAAGAAATCGTCACCTCTTTGGTCTGCCCTGGATCGAGGAACACGCGCGCAAAGCCACGCAGGGAGCGAACCGCCTGTTGCACTCCCGCTCGTGCCGGTCCGGGTCCCACATACACCTGGGGCACAGCCGCGCCCGCTACCGCTCCCACATTCTTTACGGCAAAAGAAACAGCCACCGGCCCGCCTTTCTCCTGCCGCACCTTCAATCCAGAAAACTGGAACGTCGTGTAGGAAAGCCCGAAGCCGAACGGAAACTGCACAGGCAAGTTTGCCTGGTCGTAGAACCTGTACCCGGAGTAGATCCCTTGCGTCTCCTGGGCGCTTCCCTTGCCTCCGTTCAGGCGTTCTGGGTGAGCTCCCGGCGTGTCACCCGGATAAAGCGGCCTCTCCTGAACGTACCCTTCCACAGTGTCGTTCTCGTTTCTTGGCCAGGTCACGGTGGTGTGCCCGCTCGGATTCGCCTGACCCAGGAGCAGTCGGGCTGTGGCGGTGCCACCCTCCTGCCCCGCGTGCCACATCGTCAGCACGGCTCGCACATGCGGGTTGTTGATCCAGCCCCTCAGCACAAACGGGGTTCCTGTGTTCAGAACCACCACCGTATTCGGGTTCTGCTCCGCAATCGCGTCGATCAGCTTTGCCTGTTCGGAACTCAGCGCAGAAAGCGAGGGCTGCTGCGGTGCCGTGTTCCGTCCCTCGTCATGGGCGAACACGAGGGCCATCGCTTTTCCGCGGGCAGCTTCGGCTGCATCACGGATGTCGCCATCACGCCGCGACACCGCAAAGCGAAAGCTCAGCTCCGCACTCGCCGGGAGGCCTGTTGCGTCCATCGTCAGCGTCACCGTGTGCCAGCCCACAACCGGAACATCGTCGCAGCCTGTGGTCGGCCCGGCAGGCTCCGGCTGCTTGGCTGAGCGGAGCGCGCATTGCCGATTGCGCAGCCCGGCCTCGGTGTATCCGGCGTTGGTCGCCGTGACCGGTACCGGCATGTTGCCGTAGTACTGCCCGTGATAGAACGACACGGCATCCACCAGCGTTCTGTCGCTGCCATCCAGCGTGAAGGTCACGTGCGCCTCCGGGATCTCGGAGCTGTGTTGTATGCGAAACACATACGCATCGGCCGCTGGCACATAGATCGATCCGCTCCATCGGTACATCTTGCCGCCTTGCAGCCGGCCCATCGCGGATACAGACGTATAGTCCACATGGGTGTCTACACGATCCGAGGTCAACGATGCCACCGACTGCCCTGAAGCGCGTTGCAGGCCCGCGCCGGGCGCACAAACACCGGGCCGGTCTGCTGCGGGTACAGCGGCGCGCCCGGGCTGGCTGCTCAGAACGGTGCATGGCACAGCCTGGCCGGTGGGCGCGTTCGCGGGGACATAGGAAAATGCATGCTCTGCTCCGCTCAGGGCTCGCAGCTGTTGCAGCGGGTTGATGGCATTGCGATCGGCGAAGCCCACCGCGCCCTCGTTGTTCGGGTTCGCAACCAGGTACTCGGCCCCGGCCCCGCTCACCGCAATGCCACCCCGCAGAGTGGCAGGGGTGATCGGTAGCGACTGTGCCTCGTTCTTGAGCAGCACTGCCCCTTCTTCGGCTACCAGTTCGGCAATGGCCGCATCGCCGTCCTTGGTTCCCAGCACCGGAGGTCCCGTTTGCTCCCCCTCCGGCAGGGGCGCCAGGCCGGACCTGTCCGCCCCGAGGCCACCGGGGTTGGCGCAATCAGCCCTCGTGTTGTCGCAGCCAATCAAGCCGAACCGCTCCTCTTGGTACAGCACGCGTGCAAGCGCCTGGTTGAAAACGGGCAGCGGCACAGTGCCGTTCGCCACGGCATGCGCCAGGCCGCAGCCGGTTGCAGGGCACCCTGGGCCAGGGATGCCCGCTACGTGCACCGCACCGGCTGCGGCACAGGACACCGGCTTGCCCTGCGCATCCGCGCATGTGCTGCTCGTCGCGTCCACACCCCGGTCGGGCTTGCCCGGCGCGCTACCTGGATCGGTGCCGTCTAGGTAGGTGTCGGTGGGATCTTCATGATCGTCGCCCTGCAAGAAAGCATGTGCACTATGGACCGCCCCGTAGTCCGAGGCGACAAAGACCTTGGAGCCCCAAAGTGTCCGCAAAACATACGTCAGCAGCAAAGGGTTCTCACAGGCGTAGTGAGCTTCGTTCATCGGCCAGGTCCTCATGGAGGCGCCCGCAAAGGGACTCGGGCTGCTCAGGAGGTCGACGTCTTTGGCGAGATACCGTGAAGGATCCCGGAACTTCTGGTAAGAGCACATGATCGACGACGCTCCCCCTTCCTTCAGGGCGATCTCATACGGAGGCAGCAGCATCTCGTGCAGCGCTTGATCGGGAACGTCGGTGAAGTCGCCGTCGGCCCCGTAGTACGCCGCAAAGTGCTTCACCTGTGCCATCAGGCCCTGCCCCTGGATGCCGTTGATCTGGGCAGCGGAGATCTCCCCGTTCAGGTAAGGATCCTCACCGGAGGTATGGTGACCGCGTCCCCAGTTCACAAACACATCGGTATCCGCCTGCGGGCCGAGCAGTCCGGTCACCATCAGGTTGCGCCCTTCGCGTCCCTCCAGCTGCCCCATGGCGTTCGCCAGCCCGCGATCGAACGAGGAAGCCAGCATCAGCATGGAGGGCAGCCCGGTCGTCCGCCCTACATTCGGACCGGATACGACGTTCACCCCCAGCCCGTCGGAAAAGCACAGCGGCATAATACTCGGCGTCGTGGTCGCGTTCAGCGCTACATTGGCCAGATTGTGGCAGGTCGGGTTGGATCCCCCTGGATGTTCATAGGTCCCACCCTGCGTGGTAAGCAACCTTGCCGCGTTCTCTAGCTGCTGCAGCGTGGGAGGGCTGTCTGGCTCTAGCTGGTGAATCAGGTTGAGCACCAGCGGGGTATAGGGTGCCTTTGGGTCCTCGGCCGGCGAACGCTTTGGCGCAGGCAACGCCACCGGGACCGAGTAGAGCAGCGACTTGTCTGCCGCTCGGGCGCTCTGTGCGTGGCTTGCCCCGTGGTGCGTGCCCAGCAGTAACAGCCCCGTAAGCACCACTCGTGTCCCGAAACCCCGACCAGACCTGTCCTCCCCATCCCTCGACGTCCATCTCATCCCCATCGCCTACTCCCTGGTCGAATCAACTCCTCAATCCTAAACACCCCAGTACCCACAGGCAGGCACACACCGTGCTGAGGCGTACGAGCCCCCCGCCAACCGTGCCCGGCCCCGCACTTCGCTCCCGTCGCTCGCACCTGGACCTCACACTTCCCCGCGCAAGCACGTAGGCTGCACGTGGTTTGGAAAAAGAATCTGCACGTGCAAGGCTCAGCGCGTGTGTTTCTGCCTGCCAAGAGTGTTTCAATGGAAGGGACGTGCGCAGGTTTCTCTCCATCGTCTTGCTGGTGGTCTCCCTGTCGCCCTCGTTCGTCCCGATGCCGGCCTTTGGTCAAGGCAGCGAGGCGAGCCTTCCGGCGTGCTGCCGCCGGGAAGGAAAGCACCACTGCATCATGAGCATGGGGGAACGGAACCGACTCGCCGTTCACGACCCGCACTTCCAGGCTCCGCCCGAAACGTGTCCGTACTGCCCGGCCGCGGTCAACTCGGCGCATCCTGATCGGGGCTTTACGCCCAGCACGCAGCAGGCCGTCTTCGCGGCAATCCTCAGCCATCCCTCCGGTTGTCCGCAAGGGGAATCCAAGCGGCGCATCTCGCGTGACCGTTCCCGTCAAAAGCGCGGCCCTCCCGCACGGCTCTCCTCCCTGTAGCAAGATCCAGCCGGACCGTTCCGGTGCCGTGGCCAGGCTGCGCGCATGCGTTCCTGTGTGTATGCTCGCTCGCCCTGCCGCAAAGTGATTGTGAGGACCCGTGCCTTCACCCAAGGTCTGTGTCGTCCCTGTGTTTATGGCGACAGCCCTGTCTCTAGCTGCTCTCTCGCAGAACAGCTCGCCTCCCTCCGTTACCGGTCAAGTGCTTGACTCAGCAAACGCTGCTGTCTTGGGCGCAAAGATCGAGGTTCGCCAACCTGAAGGTGGTCTGCTGCTGCAGCTTGTCTCCGACCAGCACGGCTACTTCACGCTGTCTGCCCTGCCGCCCGGTCGATACCAGCTGTATGTCACCCACGACGGCTTCCGCGATCAGCGCCAACTCCTGCAGTTCGCCGCGGGCCAGCACCCACAGCTCACCATCCATCTGCCCATCGCCTCCCTCACCCAGACCGTGACCGTCAACGCGCAATCCCCACTGATGACCGAAGCTCCAGCCGGGCAAACCCAGGCGCAGGTCAGCCGGGAAGACTTCAAGAACACGCCCGCAACAACCGTCGCTCAGGTCTTGGATCTGGTCCCTGGCGTGACCTTCGTCCAGGGCAATGGGCCGCGGGACGTTTCCATCTCCGTCCGGGGCTCCAACGAGCGCCAAACCTATGGCGTTCGCAACACGCAGATCTTTGAGGATGGCTTTTCGGTAACGCAACCGGATGGTCTCGCCCGGACCGACCTGACCGATCCGCACGCCTACAGCAGCGTCGATGTGGTGCAGGGGCCGTCCTCTGCCCTGTACGGAAACTACGCCACGGGTGGCGCGGTCAACTTCCATACGCGAAGCGGCAGTGAGATTCAGGGTCTCGAGATCGGGACGGACTTCGGCAGCTTTCAATACTTCAATGACTTCGCAACCTACGGCGCCGGCAACGATCGGTACCAGTTCGCAGGCTTTCTGAGCAACGTGCGAGCCGAACAGGCCACCGCCCACAACGGGTACAACACGATCACGGCAAACCTCCTGGCTACCGTCGCGGTCACGCCACATGATCGCTTCACCTTTAAGTTCATCAACAACGACCTGGATGCCAACCTGTCCATTCGCCTCTCATTGCTGCAATATCGGCTCAACCCCTACCAGCAGGGCTGCCGCGCATACTCCACGGCTGCGGCTGGATGCGCCAGCGTAAGTCTGTTCACCAACGGCTACACCGGGGCGCACAGCTCCCTCACAGCCTCCCAGGCTGGGCTCGGCAGGCATGATCGCCGCACCATCGTCGGCGCACGCTGGGAGCACGACCTCAACCCCAACACAACGTGGCAAACCCAGTTCGTCTTTGACGATCGGGACATCAACCAACCCACTGCGTCCACCAGTTATCGCGGCCCCTACCCATCCTTCAACGTCAGCAGCGATCTGCTGCGGCGGGGCAGGCTCGGCAGCCATCCATCCACCACCTACATCGCTGGTTTCTTCAACTACGAAAACATCAACTCCTTCGTTTACAACCTCGTTCCCGGCGGCAACGCCGCGCTCGGAGGCCAGGTCCAAACGGTCTTCGGAAGGCACCTCAACACGGGGGCCCACATACGCGAAGAGCTGGCTTTCGGGCGGCGATGGCTCCTGGTGGGCGGCCTTGGCTTGGAGTTCACCGGCCTGCAGGCGCTGGCCACCAACGTCTCCTACCCCGCCGCAGCGGTTCCCATCAACACGCCGGTCTCAGCGGATCGAACCTTCTTGAATGCGGCGCCGGACGTCTCCTTGCAATACCACCCCGTCGAGGCGTTGCGCCTGCACACCCACCTGGGCACCGGCTACGGCACGCCACAGGCCACACAGCTGTTCACCAACGCGCAGGGCCAGTTTGGCAACAACGTCACCCTGCGGACGCAGCGAAACACCGGTGTCGATCTCGGCGCGGACTGGCAGCTCGGCTCTACACTACAGGCCTCGCTCACCGGCTTCTACGAGTGGTTCCACAATGAGCAGGTGACCCAATCCCCAGGCGTCAACCTGCAAAGCTTCACCTTCAACGCCCCGGCCTCCTCGCACCACGGTGTGGAGGCAGGTCTCGATTGGCATCCCCTGCCAACCGCCCTCGCTGGCTTGCGTCTGCGTACCTCTTACCTTCACGACATCCAGATCTACACCAACTACACCGAGCAGATCACCACCGGTGCTGTCACCAGCAGCTTCAGCCGCCACAACCGGAGCATCCCCGGTGTGCAGCCAAACTTCCTGAATGGCCGCGTGATCTATGACCAGCCTTCCGGCTTTCTACGCGGCCTCGGGGCCTTCGTCGAACTCAACTGGCGCGACACCTACATGCTGGACAACGCCAACCTGCTCAGCGCCCCAGGCTATACACAACTCAATCTGAGCACCCACTACGACCCACCCGGCGGACATGGCGCGCTGTCTCGGCTGCACTTCTACTTCGACATGCAGAACCTTGCCAATCGGACCTATGTCGCCTCTGCAGGCAACCTCACCGACAGCCTGAACGCCAATGGCCAGCAGAACAGCGCTGCTGTCCTGGCCGCGGTGGGCGGCTCGATCTACGCAGGGACGCCACGTGCCTCCTTCGGCGGTGTACGGGTGAGGTTTTAGCGATGATCCCGTCGAACACACAACGCCCTGCCGACCAGACAGCGCCACCGTGGCTTCCCTACCGGACCGTGTGGCGCTGGCACTTCTACGCCGGGCTATTCTCTTTGCCCTTTATCGTGTGGCTCTCGGTGACAGGCAGCATCTATCTGTTCCGTCCACAGATCGAGCGCTGGCTGGACCGGCCCTTTGACGCCCTCGTCATCACCGGCCCGCGCGCTACACCGGAAGCACAGGTCACGGCGGCCATGGCGGCCGTACCTGGCTCAAGTCTCCACTACTATGAGCTGCCGCGCTGCGAGCAGTGCGCCACCCGCGTCATCGTGGGCAAAGGCACCGGCGAGTATCGCGTGTACCTCCATCCCCAAACACGTCATGTGCTCAGGATCGTCAGCGAAGACCGGCGTCCCATGCGCATCGTCTTCCGCCTCCATGGCGAGTTGATGGCCGGCGATTGGGGCTCGCGCCTCGTCGAGCTCGCAGCGTCCTGGGCTGTTGTTCTCGTCCTCACGGGCCTTTACCTGTGGTGGCCGCGTCAAACCGAACGGCTTGCGGGTGTGCTGTACGTGCGTCTTCGCCAGGGCAAACGCCTCTTCTGGCGCGACCTGCATGCCGTCACAGGCATTTGGATCTCCGCCTTTGCCCTTTTCCTCCTGTTCACGGGTCTGCCCTGGGCCAAGGGTTGGGGCGACGATCTCAAGGCGATCCGTTCCTTCACGGGCCATGCCGTTGTCCGTCAGGACTGGGCCTCGGGCCGCTCCTCCGAGATCAGCAACCGTCTCGCCATGGATGCCAACAGCATGGCAGGCATGTCCATGGAACACGCCGACCACATGGCGCACGCGATGGGTAAGCCCCTCTCTCCCGACGCGTATGCTCCACTGAACCGCCTTGTTCCTGTCGTGGCGCAGGCCGCTCTGGTCGATCCCGTTCTCATCATGCCGCCCATGCATCCCAGCAGGCTCTGGACCGCGAAGTCCGACACACAAAGGCGCCCCTCGCGAGCCGTCATCACCCTTGACCCGCAAACGGCACAGATCGTGCAGCGCGAAACCTTCTCCCAGCGTCCGTTTCTGGATCGCGCCATAGGCATCGGGGTCGCGGCCCACGAAGGCCAGTTGTTCGGTTGGGTCAATCAACTACTTGGGCTGCTCACCGC
>CAXTRM010000160.1:4563-8297 GCA_964246625.1 uncultured Acidobacteriaceae bacterium | reverse complement strand
ATGCCCCACCACTTGAAATAGGTACCGGCCCAGTCAGGAAGCACTGCCTCGCGGCCTTCACGAGCAAACTGACGCACCTCTTCCCATGCCTCCCAGGGATTCTTCTCCAGCTTGAGGCGTTCCACCTTTTGCGCCTTCGTCTCCTTCGCCGCAGGGGCAGCGGAAACGGGGGAGGAAGCATTAGGGATGGGTGTTTCTGTGCTCACAGATACTCTCCAAGAAAGATGGGAAGGAGGAAACCAACGCGATGGCGTGGAGGCGAGAACGCAACCTAGAACGAACAGGCGATGCCCCAACAACAGCCACAAAGGTGGGACCGGTGTCGAGACGCCAAGCTCATACCTGTAAGCGTACCTAGGAAGTGACAGGCAAGCAAACCTGCCGGCGACCAGCTATTGCCTATATGGACAAGTGCCGCGCGCCCACCCTGCCGAGCAACATCAAACAGCAGTGGAGTGCACCAGATCGGTTCCGCGTGCTTCACGCCCAAGCAGGGCGACCACAGCAACGAAGGCCCCCACGCCGACGACGGTCCAGGACATCACGGGCGCCAAGCTGCCATTGGCCCATCGCTGCGCCAGCCCGGCCTGCAGAACACCGTTTCGGGATGAGATCAGGTTGCCAAGCTGATATGCCAACCCGGGCATAAGGGCTCGAAGCGGCGCCGGAGACAGCTCGTTCAGGTGAGCCGGCACGACGCCCCATGCCCCCTGAACCATGAACTGCATCAGGAACCCGCCGAGGCCGAGGAGCAGCAGTGAGTGGCTGAACATCCAGAGCGGAACCAAGGGAATGGCGAGCAAGGCGGAGGTTGCCAGTGCCCTGCGTCGTCCCCATCGCTCTGAAAGGGCGCCCCAGGCCGGGCCACCGAAGAGCGCTCCCACGGTGGCCACCATAGCGATGACCGACGTTTGCTGCGCCGAAAGGTGGTGAACGCTCTTCAGAAAGGTAGGGTACAGATCCTGTGTGCCGTGGCTGAAGGAGTTCAAGCCCGTCATGAGCAGCACGAGCACCGCAAAGAGCGGAAGGTGGCGGCTGAGTTCGGTAAAGGAAGAACCACCCTCAGGCAATGCTCTTGCCTGCTTTCGCGCCTCCCAGGCTGGCGATTCCTGGACACGGAGGCGTACGTAGATAACCAGCACGGACGGCAAAGCGCCCAAAACGAATAGGAGGCGCCACGGAGCGATGGCGGAGCCATGGTATGCGGTAAACAGCAGGCCATAGATGGCCGCGGCGAGCAGGTTTCCCGCGGCATAGCCCTCTTGGAGCAGACCCGCAAAGAAGCCGCGATTGTTTGCAGGCAAGGACTCAAGTGCGAGCGCGGCACCCACGCCCCATTCCCCACCCATCGCAATCCCAAACAGCGCACGGGTGACCAGAAAGACGGGAAAGGTCGGCGCAAAGGCCGAGGCCAACTCCAGCACAGAAAAGCAGACGATGTTGGCCATCAGCGTCGGCCGACGCCCGTAGCGTTCCGCCAGCCAGCCGAAGAGCAGTGCCCCAACCGGGCGCATACACAGGGTCCAGAAGATGGCCGTGGTGACTGTGGGCAGAGTGACACGGTAGGTGGAGGCTACCGCGTCCAGGCAAAAAGTCAGCAGAAAGAAGTCGAAGGCATCAAGGGCCCACCCTAGAAAGCAGGCGGTGAACACGCGGCGCTGCTGCGGTTGAAGCGAGCGGAAAGGGGCAAAAACCATACCACCGCAGCTTACGGCTTTTTGACGCGGCAGAGCGCCTTCACGGATGGAAGAGCCAGGGATCAGGCGAAGCGATGCTCGGGGTGGGGCCTAGAGCTTGGCGCGCAGCGGAATACCCGGATCGGCGAACGCCATCTCTGCCGCACCCGTTTCGTTCTTGAGGATCTGGTGATGGAGACAATAGAGGGCCAGCTCCAAACGATCCGAAACGCCGAGCTTGTCGTAGACCTTACGGAGATAGTTCTTGATGACCTGTTCGGTTGTGCCAATCTGGTAGGCGATTTCCTTGTTCCGCATGCCCCGGGTAATGCAGCCAATGATGGCGAGTTCCTTTTCCGAAAGCCGCGGCTGCGTGCGGGGATTGGTCAGCATCTGTGCCTGAGCCCGGTACGCCTCGATGACCCAGCTGATGGACTGGTTATCGATCCAGGTCTCGCCCAAGGCGATCTTGCGCACGCACTTGACCAGCAGGTCGGGTGAGATCGCACGCGGAACGACACCACGAACCCCGCGGCGGTACAGTTCCACGGTGTTGCTTTCGTCGGCTTCCGTGACCTGCACAATCAGCTTGGCTTCGGGCGCACGACGGACGAACTCGGGGATGGCATCGATGGTGCCGGCGATCAGGGCCCCTTCCAGCAGAACGACATCGGTAGGAAAACGCGCGAGCGCAGCGAAGAGGTTTTCAAGCGTTTCCGCCTGCGCTACGACCCGGATGTCGTCTTCAAGCGCGAAGATCTTACGCATGCCCACGCGGTAGATCGCCTGGGAATCGGCGAGCAGTACGCGGATCTGGTTCGCGGCGCCGTCGGCGTTGGAAAGGTCACCATTTTGCGCTGCTTTGGCTCCATCAAGTGTCATACCTGCTCAGCCTTTAATACGTATTCATCGATCACTGCGGCGGCAAGGCGCTTGCCGTCACTCGCTGCATGACGAACTATGCGGCCAACGCAGTGCAATGTGACATCTTCCGCACCACCCATGACCTTTGCCGGCATGCTTAAACGAAATTCGACGGCGCTTCCCAGGGGTGGAACGTCCTCGGCAGAGAAAAGGACCCCACTTGCAGACACATCCTCGGTAACCGCGTGGTACTCGCGGTGGTCTGCAAAGAGAACCAGTTCCAGATGCAATGGAAACCGCACGGCGGTTCTGACGGGTTCGGCTTTTGTTAACTCTTCGGCGGGCATTTCGTTCATAGCCGGACGTGTTGCGTCTATCTCCTGCTGCTGCCGATTCTATTCCAAAAGTTACTGAAGACTATACCCAAAGGGTGGCACGAATGCTACAGAATGCGTCATGCACGCGGTAGCCAAAGACCTGCCGTGCCGCCCACCCAGGTCCGGTCGCGGTTATGATCCACGCCCATCATGACGCCGCGTCCCATGCGTACCAGCGTGGTCAGCGGGGTCAGATCGCCCTCGTCCGGCCACACGTACAGGATGCGAACCTCTGCCTGGGTTGGCCCTTCCGGGGTGTGAATCACAGGCTCGAACTGGACCTTCTGCTGCAAAAGGTAGTTGGGGCGCTCGGACACAGGGATCGCCTGCAGGTCTGCTTCGGAAGGCGCAAACTGGATCCCCTTTCCCGCGAAAGAGTACAGCGGCTTGAGAACCCACTGGTTCCGGTCTTCAGAAAGCCTGTCGCGACCCTCACCCGCCATCCATGCATCCAGAAAGACCGCCGGCGGCACCGCGGGATGGGCAAGATGTGGGAGGGAGAACTTGCTGATCTGGAAGTACCAGTTCGGGTGCCCTGCCCACTCCACCTCAAGTTCATCCGGGTAATCGAAAGGAAGGCCGATCCTATTACGCACGAGCTCATCCACAATGGTGCGGTTATAGATTCGCTCGATGGGTGTGAGACGACCGCCGTGGGCGGGGTCGTTATAAAACAGCCGTTTGCCCTGCTTGGTGACGGTGGTGATATCGACGGTCCGGAGCCCGAGGTGCTTTTCGTGCAGGCGAAAGTCCGGCGAGGTCTTCTGGTGCCAGGGATCGACCTCGAGCAGGACCACGTTGGCCGGGTCGTGACCGG
>CAXTRM010000160.1:0-4553 GCA_964246625.1 uncultured Acidobacteriaceae bacterium | reverse complement strand
TATAGGCGCGACCGAAGGCAGGCTGAAAGCCGAAGATGGAGGGGAAGGCCTGCAACTCCACCAGCGTCGGTGTGAGCTGTCCTCCGCTTCCTTTCACAAGGCCGAAGTCCACGGTCATGAAGTGGGGATGGGCGTCCCGGCCAGGCACCTTGTATGCCGGAGGGATCGCGGCCTCAGACCGGGCAAGGTAGTGAGCATCGTCGACTAAACGATGGGTGAGTTCCCTGGCGATCCCTACCATCTGTTGCAACAGGGTTTCTTCGAAGAAACAGGGTGTCTCCGCCATGCGAAACTCAATGGCCGAAGACGACTCGCGGTTGAGGCGCTCGATCAGGCGGGCGTACTTCTCTTCAGTAAAGCGTGCGTTGAAGTCGCTGCGGAACGGTTCGATCACCCGTGCTCTGCCCTTTTCTGCTGTTGCCCCTGGAGGAACCCTCAGCCCTCGATGAGAAACTGCCCTTCGCGCATGATCTGCACCTCGCCCTCGGCTCCACCCAGCCATATGTTGAACCCGAGGCCGACCACATCGATGTGGGTTGTGGATTTCCAGGGCGCACCCGTGTGGGCCCCGTACGGGTCACCAAACGCGATGTGGATACCGGGAAACTTCTCGTCCTGGAGAATGTTCCCGATCACCTGCTGGACGCCGATGTTGGTTCCGATAGCGAACTCGCCGACACGGTCCGAGTTCGCATCGGTGTGGGTGTAGTCCCAGAACTCCTGTTCGAGTTGCTTGTTCGCACACTCCACCGTGGTGATGCGATTCCTGCTGATGTGAATGGTCAGCGGCGTGTCGCGAAGAATGCCGTACCGCGCGCACAGGAAGTCGCCGACGACACCATCCACCACGAAGACACCATTGACCTCACCGGGGGCGGTGAAGACCTCACCGCCGGGCAGGTTTCCCCATTTTTCCGGGCTAATAATACCCGACGTCTTGAACCATCGATACGTGGGTTCTAGCTCAGCAAAGAGGTTCGTTCCTGCCGCTGTGGCAGCACGCACGTAGGTAGCCTGCCGCACACGGTCTAAGACGGCTTGGCTAAGGCGATCTACCGCATTGAAATCGGCGCGCATGCCCCCGAGCATGATCTCGCTTGTGATATTGACCATGTGGGCGTGACGCATACGCCGGCGGTTAACAACGTCGGTCATCTGCATGCGGCTGCGCAGCTCGTTGGGCTGCACCTGGACAGCGAAGATGCTGACCTGTGCGTGCTCCATGTCGCTCAGCACCTCGCCGGGCATCTCTTTGAGCGGTCGTGACGCAAGCTCTTCCAGGACGAAGCCGTGCCAGCTACAACCGATGCGATCCAACTCCGCCGCAATCGAGGCAGCAATCGATGCCGTCTGCTCGTCGGTGATCAGGGTCACATGTTCGCTCGGGGCGATGCGCAGACACGTAGTCGCCGCATTGTGAGCGCCCGGGGCAAACTCTTCCGGAAAAGGGACTGTCCGCAGATCTGTCGCGGGTTGTGGGGCGGATGTCACGGGCTGCGTCTCAGTGGTGGTCAACGTACCGGTTCCTTGAGGTCATGTATAGAAGTTCGATGCCGAATGGGTCGTCTAGAGACCCGCACGCGTTTCGGCCGCCATAAAGTCGACCACTTGCTTCAGGTCGCCCGTTTCCCGCCAGACCTTGAGCTGACGATCTGCGCCGGAGCCCTGCCGGAGCATGGTATGGATGTACTCGATGGCACTGCGGCTCCCGAGTTCATCTACAACATCATCAATAAACGTCAGGTACTCCTGAATCAGGTCGCACTCAGGGACCTCTTCCTGCTTGCCGAAGTCGATGAGCTTGCCTTCCAGGCCGTAACGCACAGCACGGAACTTGTTCTCCATCAGCAGTGCGCGCGAGTATTGCCGATAGTCCTGGTTGCAGGCGTGAAGCTTCCAAAGCTTGGTTGCTGTTGCCTGGATGAGCGCGGCGATGGCCACCGTTTCTTCGGCACGCATCGGGATGTCACAGATGCGCACCTCCACGGTGTTAAAGAACGGGTGCGGCCGGATATCCCACCAGATCTTCTTTGCGTTATCGATGGAGTTCGTTCTGATCAGGAGATTGACGTAGTCTTCGAACTCGGAGTAACTGGCGAAGCTGTCCGGAAGATTGGTGCGGGGGAAGTGCTCGAAGACCTTGGCACGATAGCTCTTGTAGCCTGTTTCCATGCCCATCCAGAAGGGTGAGTTGGTACTGAGAGCCAGGATGTGCGGAAGGAAGTAGCGTAGCGAGTTCATGACCCGTATGGCGGCCTCGCGATCCTCGATGCCCACGTGCACGTGCAGGCCGAAGATGAGGTTGGAACGGGCCACAAGCTGCAGGTCCTCGACAACCTTATCGTAGCGGGGGTCCGGGTAGATCTGCTGATCGCGCCAATCGGCAAACGGGTGGGTGGCCCCGGCAACCAGCAATAGACCGTTCTCTTCCGCCAGGCGGATCAGGTTACGACGGAGGTCATACAGGTCTTCGCGTGCCTCGTCCACGTTATGGCAGATCCGTGTGCCCACCTCGATGACGGACTGGTGAAGCTCCGCTTTGACGCGCTCTTCGAGCCGGATCTTGCCCTGCGCCAGCATGTCGGTTGAGATGTGGGAACGCAGGTCGCGACTGCCCGGATCTACCGTCTGGTACTCCTCTTCGATCCCCAAAGTAAATGACGGTCGCATGGTGTCGGCCCTTTCCGTTCTGCCTGTACCGCGGTTGACGTGTGGTACCAGCCTTACCACAGAAGCAGCAGGAGAGCTAACCCTTCCTCCCTCCCGAAGCCTTCGGAGCTTGCTTTGCCGCAGCTTGTTTGCCTGGGATCTTCTTGCTCCCATCCGCGGTTTCATCGCTCTCCATGGGCGCCCGGCTAAGGTCGACAGCGCCTCCGGAAAGGAAGCGGGACCAGTGCAGGCCTGCGTTTTGGGGTTGGGCCGAGTGTGCCTTGCTGATCGCGAGATCGGCCACCTTTTCCACCACCCACTTGAAGTTCGCTTCCCCAACGGAGTTGTAGTCCGCATCAGGTGCAGGGTTCATGAAGTCGATGGCATAGGGCAAGCCATCCTCGACAGCAAACTCGACCGTATTGAGGTCGTATCCCAGGGCCCTGCAGAGCTTCAGCGCGTCCTGCTCGACGCGTGCCAACAGTCCTGGCGCATACTCTGGTGGATCCTGTACATAACGCCGCTCATGCGGCTGCCTCGGGTCGTAGGGCATGATGCGCACGTGCTCCTGCCCGATCACGTAGCAGCGAAAGTATTCTTCAAAGTTCACCGCCGCCTGCAGGGTCATAGCGAGGTCCCGGGTCTGATCGTAGGCATGAAAAAACTCCATGGGGTTATGCACATGGTAGACATCCCGCCAGCCGCCGCCGTCGTGTGGTTTCAGAAAGGCCGGGAACTTGACGTACTCAAAGACAGCGTCCCAGTTCAGCGGAAACTCAAGGTTTCGCAGAGATTGCGAGCTGATGTTGGGAGGGAAAAGCTTGTGGGGCAGAATGACCGTGCGAGGCACCGCGACCCCCAGCTTGGAAGCAAGGGCGTAGTTGAAAAACTTGTCATCGGCAGACCACCAGAATGGGTTGTTGATCACCTGGGTACCTGTAAGCACCGCGTTCTTGAGGTAGGCCCGGTAAAACGGCACCTCGTGGGAGATGCGGTCGACGATGACCGCATAAGGGCAGGGCTCACCCATCACCACGCCCCCTACCTGCACGAACTCCGCCCGGATCCCGTCTACGCCGCGCTCATTGATGTGGTGCACCAAGGCTCCCGGAAACGAGTTCTCCTGCCCGAACAAAACACCGATCGTCTTCAACCGACCCTCCTTGGGTCCAGCGTGTCTTTCTACTTGATGCAGTTTCGCAATGCTAAGCTTAGCGTGCATGCAGAAGGTAGACAGGCGACCGCTTCTGCCCGGTCTTACCGCCCTTCGCTTCTTTGCCGCGACCTATGTCCTGCTGTTTCACCTTTTCCCGGTGTCGGCGGACCAGGCGCGCCATCCAACAGTCGCGCAACGTGTGCTGGGGGCCGGCTTCACGGGAGTGTCCTGCTTCTTCGTGCTTTCCGGATTCATCCTTGCCTATACGCATCCCACTGTCCCCGACAAGGCAAAGTTTTTCCGGGCCCGCTTTGCCCGTGTGTATCCGCTATACCTGTTCGCGATGCTGCTGGCACTGCCAGCTCTGCTGAGGGCGGCGCTGGTGTATGGTCCGAGGTCGCAACTCTGGGTCATCGCGCCTGATTTGCTGCTGCTTCAAGCCTGGATACCCAGCATAGCCCTTGCACTGAACGCGCCGGCCTGGACGCTCTCGTGCGAGGCCTTCTTTTACGCCGTGTTTCCCTTTGTGATCGGGCGGGCCTGGGTTCGAGGACGCCGGCCTTTCCTGACGATCGGCCTTTTGTGGTTCCTCCAAGTGCTGCCGCCGGTGCTCGCACACCTGTGGCTTCTGCCCTGGAAGCCCACACTGGGCCCCGTCGCCTTCGGCCTCCTGTTCACACCGCTGTTCCGTGTGGGAGAGTTCCTTGCAGGAGTCGTTCTCGGTATCGCGTTCTCGACGAGACAGCAA
>CAXTRM010000159.1:6348-8301 GCA_964246625.1 uncultured Acidobacteriaceae bacterium | reverse complement strand
CTTCCCGACCCTGCAAAAGCTTCTGCTCTACCTGGGCGGCCTGACCGTGGGCGGCCAGATGTTCTTTCTCCAGGAGTACACCTGGGATGCGGTGCTGCATCGCGCCATCGCCTACATCGCCATGGCCATTGCCGTGCCGGTGTTGTTTGCGGCGCTGTCGCAGGCCTCACGGTTTCGCTGGGCCGCCACCACAACCGCGGCGATCTATACCGCGGTCATTTTGCTGGAGATCCTGATCTTTCCGCTGTTTCCGGCAGAACCCAAGCTCGGCCCCGTCTTTTTCCCGGTGACGCACCTGGTACCGGCCAAGTTCCCTGCGCTGATCCTGGTGCCCGCCCTCGCCCTGGATCTGCTGTGGCAGCGCACCACCACGTGGAGGTTCTGGCAGATCGCCCTGGTTTCGGGCGTGGTCTTCACCACGTTCCTGTTTGCGGTGCAGTGGCCCTTTGCAGAGTTCCTGCTTTCGCCCTACAGCGCCAATCGCTTCTTCGGGACCATGTACTTCGACTACAACGCCCGCCCGGACGACTTTGACCGCTTGCGGCAATGGTTCCGCCCGGACAGCGGCCTCACGCTCCTGTTCGGTCTCCTGCGGGCCACGGTGTACGCCGCGATCTCGACCTGGATCGGCCTCGCGTTTGGCCGCTGGATGCGCACGGTGCAGCGATGACGCTCCCCTTGCCGGCAAAGAGACCTTGCCTGTGCCGTGCGAGCCGGCGCGGCCCCATTGTGCTGCTTCTGCTTGTGTTTGCGCTCGTCACGACGCGCTCTGCCTTTGCCCATATCGGCTCCAAAGACGTATTTGAGCAGATCACCAGCGGACCGTACCGGTTCTTCATCACGGTCCGGCCGCCTACGGTGGTGCCCGGCGTGGCAACCGTGGAGGTGCGCGCCTCCGGCCCCCGCCTGGATGCGCTTTCGCTCACGCCCATGCCGCTGACCGGCGAGGCCTCCCGGCACCCGCCCACACCGGACGCCATGCAGCGTTCCCCCGACGACCCGAACTTCTTCACAGGCTCGCTGTGGCTGATGGCCGCCGGATCCTGGCAGGTGCGCTTGCAGGCCACAGGCGCGGGCGGCCCCGCGACCCTCAGCGTCCCCGTTCCAGCGATGGCGCTTACCGTGCAGCGCATGCAGCGGCCGCTGGGTGCGGTGCTGGCGATTCTTGGATTGGTTCTGGTACTGGGCATGGCCGGTATCGTTTATGGGGCGGTACGCGAGGCGCGTCTCGCCCCGGGCCGCGTCCCTACGCCTGCCCGCCAGTACCGGGCCACGATCGCCGGCGCCGCCACGCTGCTCTTCCTCATGCTGGCCATCTGGGGTGGCGACAGGTGGTGGAACGTGGAAGCGGCTGCGTATTCGGCTGTTCTGTTCCATCCCCTTACCCTGCAAACCAAGCTCGCAGGCGACAACCTGATGCTGCACATCAAAGCCGGCGTTCGCGACGAGGCGGGCCGGCGTCGCGAGAACGACGACCTGCTTCCCGATCACGGGCACATCATGCACCTGTACGCCATTCACTGGCCGGAGATGGACGCGGTGTACCACCTCCATCCCTCGCCGATGGGTGAAGGGGACCTGCGCGAGGTGCTGCCTTCCATGCCGCCGGGAACATATCGGCTGTATGGCGACATTGTGCATCGCAACGGCTTCCCCGAAACCCTGTCCACCACGGTGGAGATCCCGGCAGACACATCGCACAACTTCCTCGATTCTGAGGACGCATCGGCTTATCCGGCACCGCTCAGCCGGGGCGACCTGGGGTCCAGCTACAAAACCCCGGATAACTACACCATGGTGTGGGACCGCCCGGCGACCCTGAAGGCGAACACGTCTGAGCTGTTTCGCTTTCGCCTGCTCGACCCTGAGGGCGAACCCGCAAGCAACATGCGCCCATACCTGGGCATGGCGGGCCATGCCGCGTTTGTGAAGACCGACGGCAGCGTCTTTGCG
>CAXTRM010000159.1:4768-6338 GCA_964246625.1 uncultured Acidobacteriaceae bacterium | reverse complement strand
ATGCAGGCGATGATGCTGGCCAACGCGAACGGGGCTGCGCGCGACGCGAGCGAGATGGACAGCATGGGCCACACGAGCGGCGCGGACGGGCAAGCCATGGCGGACATGGGCGCGCCCGCCAATACAGGGATGGGCGGGGTAGACGCCCTGAACCCGGCCCGGGCGCCCAAACCCCTGGCACCGGTCGTGGAGTTCCCCTATGGATTTCCCAGCCCCGGCCGTTACCGCATTGTTGTGCAGATGAAGCATGGCGAGATTGTGGAGACCGGGGTGTTTGACGTGGAGGTGCAGTGAGACCCGAGGCCCTGGCTCCGGCAATATGACCCCGAACGCCGGGCCCAGGAGGCCGCATTCCAGGAGGCCGTGTTCCAGAGGACTCGGGTTCGCTCGGCCGGCTCCTAATTGATGCGAATCACGTAGGACGTGGTTTGTGCGTCGGGTGAGCCGATCCAGCCGGCGATGGTGGTGGCCTCCGGACGGCCCCGTGTCACGGGATCGATACGGACCCAATAGCCGGTCTGGCCGGTGAACTCGGCCACGCGTGCTCCCCGGTAACGCTGTACCAGGGCGTCCTTCAAGTCCAGTGCATCGCCCACTTTGGCGAAGGGTCCGGTCTGCACGCACCAGCGCCCAAGCGGATCGGCGCCAGGATGCGGGTAGGCCTCCAGCCGGACGTGCGCGACGCCGGCACGGTACATGCCAAGCTCCTTGGCGGCGACCTCGGACATATCCATGACGCGGCCTTTGGCAAAGGGGCCACGGTCGGTGATGCGTACCAGAGCGCTTTGCCCGGTGTCGAGATTGGTGACGCGAACGGTGGAGCCCAGGGGCAGGGTCTTGTGGGCAGCCGTGGGCGCGGAGCCCTCGTAACGCACCCCGTCCGAGCCCGTGTGGCCGTGCGCGTAGTACCAAGTGGCCATGCCGGTCTCCGTAAACACCGGCTTACCCGAGGTGTCGTCAAAGAAGCCCGTGCCCGGTGAGGTAGGGATGACCGTGCCCGTTACGGGGCTGCGGGCGTAGCCCGGCGCCACCGAGGGCGGAGGCGGCGCCGCATACGCCGTTTGCCTTGCGTGATGGCACCCGGCAAGGGCCAGCAGCGCGCCGGCGCACGCAGCGGCAAGGGACCTCCTGACGGTGTTGCCTGCGCTCAACGGCCGTTGCCTTCACGCTTCCGGCTCTCGTCGTCGAGCCGCTCCGCCAGCTTGCGCAGCTGCTCGGAGGCGGTTCTAAGGGCGGCCGAGCCGCCGCGCCTTACCTCCGGCACAACCTCCTCGTCGACAAAGCGGACAGCACGCCGCAGTTCCTCTTCCAACTGCGTGCTTGCTTCGCGCAGCCGTTCTTCCCAGGGCTTGCTACCTGCCATGGTGTCCTACCTCCTGTGCTTTCACGAGCATGGGCTGCAAGGGGCGGGCGCGTCAATGCACCTGACAAGGCCTGTGCCGTCTCGGTAACCCATGCGCAGGTCACGTTGGGTGTGCCCCCGGAGGACAACCACAGCATCCGGAATAGCGTCCGTAAGACGAAGCCCCGGCACGAAGTTTGCGAGCCTCCGGCGATCCCGTGCCTGAGA
>CAXTRM010000159.1:3725-4758 GCA_964246625.1 uncultured Acidobacteriaceae bacterium | reverse complement strand
GCCTGAGAGGCAAGTTTTCGATCATGGTTGACATGCAAGCGATACCCCCCAAACAGAAATCCACAGTGCGGCGCTTCGGCCGCTGCGGTCTTTTTGCCCTTCTGGCTTCAGGAGCCGGCATGAGTCTCCACGCGCAAAGCGCAGCCAACTGGCTCGCCGCGGCTCCAGAGCCCAACCATGCCATGCTGTTCGGCGGCGTCGGTGCGCTCGGCCAGGCCGACACGAAGACCGACACGGGCAGCGGCGCGGGTGTGAGCAGCAGTCTCGGGGACACGGGGGCAGGAGCGACCGCGGACGAGCTGAAGCCCGCCGACCCGGGCAGAACTTTCGCAGCGTCTGAGGCCTCTGCGCCCTTGCCGGAGGCTCCCTCTCCCCAGCTTGCCATGGAGCCCAAGCCCAAGCATGGCACCGACCCTTCCGAACACATCGCGCAGAAGTGGACCATGTCGATCCCGTCAGACTGGAAAGCGCAGCACCTGACCGCGGGAGAAAAGGTCAAGGCCGGCCTTACCGATCTGTACTCCTTCCAGACTGTGGCCTCGTGGTTTCTTTCCGCTGGCTGGGAACAGCTGCTGAACGGAGAACCGAACTACGGGACCGACAAGGGCGCCTTTGGTGAGCGCTTAGGGGCGGCCGCCCTCCGCGGGACATCGCAAAACGTCTTCTCCGAGATCGTGCTGGCGCCCCTGCTGCATGAGGACGCACGCTATTACGTGGAAGGGCCGAAGTATGGCCTGGTGCACCGCACCGTATACGCCGTGACCCGGCCCTTTGTGACCCGGAACGATGAGGGCCGACCTACGGCAAACATTGCCCTGCTCGCCGGCTACGCGGGCGCGGCGGCCCTCACCCCCACGTATTACCCGGAGATCAACCGGAACTTCAAAGACGTTGCCACGGTGTATGGCGGCGGCATCGGTGGGGCCGCCCTGGGCTTCTTCATCACGGAGTTCTCGCAGGATACCCTCCGGGCACTGCACCTGGCCCCCAGGCCCTGAGGCGACGAGGCACAAGCAGAAAAGGCTGACCCGCT
>CAXTRM010000159.1:0-3715 GCA_964246625.1 uncultured Acidobacteriaceae bacterium | reverse complement strand
CCCCGGCCCTGCGGCGACGAGCAAAACCAACAAACGGCGCCCCGGGTGGGGTCCGCCTTCTCTGCTTGTGCGCTGCTGGTGCTGTAAGACGGGCTAGAACGTCGTGGCCACGGTGAACCGGAAGGTCTTTCTTGGCTCGCGCAGCAGGTAGTTCGCGCCGTACAGCTGCAGGGCCTGCGCCTTGGTGAAGGCACCGGCGCCGGTGAGCGTACAGAGCACAGCCGGGCTGGCGCCATTGGCCGCATGCGAGCTGCAGCTTGGGTCCACCTTGGGGAAGAAGTCGTTGAAGGCGTAGCTGTCGGTGGTGAGCTGCTGGGGCAGGTTTTCGTAAAGTCGCAATGGGTTGTAAGCGTAGAAGATCCGGAACGGCGCGTTCACGATCGGCAGGATGACCTGGATCTCGGCACCGTTGGACATGCGCGGCACGTAGTTGGTGCCGGGCAGGACCTGGAGATTGAGCGGGAAGTGCAGCTGCTGACCGCCAAAGCAGGTGCCGTTGATCAACGTGGGGCAGCCATAGAGCGGCGCGTTCAAGGTGGACTGGCCTTCCACGCTTTCACGCAACTGGTTCGGCTGCAGGTTGAAGTTCATTCCGAAGTCGGTGAACACGGCAAAGGTCACCTGATTCACCAGGGGGATGCGGTATTCCACGTTGGACACAAAGCCGGTATCGCTGCCCACCGAAGACAGGCGGTTGACCGGCAGCGGAATCTGTACGCTACCCAGCGAGGGGTTGGTCGGATCCCGCGGCACGGTGGAGCCGTCAGGGTTGGTGAGGTTGAACGGCACCCGGGTCGGAATCAACGTATACGGCGAGGCGGAACGGATGTCGAAGCCGCGAACATCGTTTTCGCCACCGCCATAGATACGGTTGAACGGCGGGGCGACCTGGCCGCCGAAGCCACCGACGGAGCTGAACTGCACGCGGTAGCCGAGTACGTTATGCCCTTCACGATTAACCCGCAGCCCCTTCATGGGGAAGAACTGCCGGTAGGTGGCGGTGGGGGCGTAGTACTTGGTGTTGCCGCCGACACCGGCGACCTGGAAGGCCACGTTCAGGTCTTTGCCGCTATGGGGACCGACGGCGCGGTCCAGCGTGGAGAATGAGAAGCTGGGCGTGACCACGGAGGTCACAATGCCGTTCAGCGCGTTCTGCCCCGCGATGCCTGAGCGGTAGGCCAGGGTTTGGAAGACGTTCAGCGTGTTCTGGTTGAAGGTCGTGATGCTGGAGCGCGACAACGAATAGGACAGGCCCACGCGCGATACGCCCGAGTGACGGAAGAGCTTGCGCAGGGCCGTGCCGCTGGACAGCGTCAGGCCGGTCGTCGACTGGTTGTAGTTGGTTAGCAGCGAGTTCTGCGCGTTGGTCAGGTTGGAGCTTTGTCCGTTGGTGATCGCGTACTGCTTGGCCGGGTTGTAGTCGAACTTGCTGGAAAAGATCTGGAAGCCAAGCGAGACTGGCTTGTTCCGCAGATAGGGCTCGGTAAAGCCAAAGCTTAGGTTGCGGGACAGATCGCCGACGTTGGCGGTCACGCTGAGCGTTTCGCCGAGGCCCAGGAAGTTGTTCGTTTCATAGTTCAGCCCGACAAAGGAGCCGGACAGCCCGCTAATGCCGCCGTTCAGGCCGATCGAGTTCTTGCCCTTTTCCTTCAGCTTGACCAGCAGGTCGACCGTGCCCGCGTCCTCGTTCTGGCGCGTTTCCACATCCTGATCGGACTTCAGGTTTTCGAAATAGTTGAGCTGGTTCAGGCGAAGCAGGGACAGATCGACGAGCTGGCCGTTGTAGGGCTGGCCCTCTTCCACCAGCAGTTCGCGGCGGATGACCTTATCGCGGGTGATGGTGTTGCCGGTGAACTCAATGCGCGAGATGTAGAACTTCTTGCCTTCATCGCACTTGATATCGAAATAGACGAGCTTTTTTGCCTCGTCGAAGCGGGGAACCGGCTCCGCGACGAAGTCGATGAAGCCGTAGCCGCTGTAGGCCTTTTTGAGGGCTTCGAGGCCTTTGCCGAAGGCGGTGTAGTTGAAGAAGTCACCATCCTTCATGACGAACTGCGCGCGCAACGCCCGGTTGTTCGGCAGGCTCTTGTTGCCCTGGAAGGTGATGCCGCCGAGTTTGTAGCGCTCGCCTTCTTCGACCGGGATCAGGATGTCGACCCGTTTGCCGGTGCTGGGATGCAGCGTGAACGGGTTGATGCCGCCCTCATTGCGGACATTGGTCTCGGGTTCACCGGTGGTGGCTTTGAAATAGCCCTTGTTGCGGTAGGCCAGCCGGACGCGCTCGGCGTCCTCATCCAGCTTGGAAGCGTCGTAGGTGCGCGAAAACAGATCTTCCAGAAGGATCGAGTGCGGGATACCCACCGGGCGGAGGTTGCGCATGGACGCCCGCAACTCGCGGGTGCCGAGATTTTTGTTTCCCTGGAAGGCGATCTTGCCGACCTTGACCGTCGGTCCTTCCTTTACGACGAAGGTCAGCGAGACGCGGGCCGGCGGCAGCGTCTTGACCTCGGTGCGGATGGTGGCGAACTGGTGCCCGTGCTCGCCCAGCATCTCTTTGAGCACCACTTCGGCGCGCTTGATGCGGGTCGGGTCGTACTGGCTTTCCACGGAAACCGACACCTTCTCCTTTTTGAACCGGTCCAGCGCATCGGAGAT
Source organism: uncultured Acidobacteriaceae bacterium (assembly GCA_964246625.1). Lineage (GTDB taxonomy): Bacteria > Acidobacteriota > Terriglobia > Terriglobales > Acidobacteriaceae > Granulicella. The sequence continues at coordinate 1,060 of CAXTRM010000159.1, read as the reverse complement.
GGAAAACGAGCTTAACCCGCGGTAGTTGATCTCGCCGATGGTGGGTTTTTCCCGCACATACACGATCAACTGCACACAGTTGGCGTCATCAACGCGCTCGATCTGCACGCTATCGAAGTAGCCTGTGTTCCAAAGCGAGTTGAAGTCGCGCTCGACCACCGCGGGATCGTACTGATCGCCGGGACGGGAGTAGAGCCGCGACACCACGGACTCCTTGGGGATACGACGATTGCCGATGACCTGCACCGGGCAAAGCGTCTGCGGCGTGGAGGGGGCCGCTTGAAACTGGGGTCGTGCCGTAACCTGGGCCGAAAGCGATCCGTCGCCGCACGCCACGGAGATCGTGGCGGCTGCAAGGGCCGTCAGTAACGGGGTCCGGGAAAAACTGGGGAGCGTGCGCCTGGGCTCGCTGGGACTTCCTTGAGAGCTTCCGCTCACTCGCATTCCGGTAAAAATGACCACAACCTCACTGCTTGTTTCGACGACTGTCCCGCGCAAATGGTAGGGATACCGGGATTATATAGGCGTACACCCCGCCTAGCGCGGGGCCGGCTGCCGGAACCGAGCCGCTAACCCCTGCAAATTCGCGCCACGGAGAAAGCGTTGCAGTTCAGCGGCCATGGCCTGTTCCGCAACCGGGGCGGCAGCCCCGACATCCGGGCTTTCCACTTTGAGTAGCAGGGGAACGGGCCGCATGCCGCCGCCGGCCATGGGCAGCACCCGGCGTGGATGGGCGTACACAAAGGTCATCTGCCCGGTAGCGTCCGTGTACTGCCGGCAGCCACCCTCGGCGCAGAGCGTGGAGGCTTCCAGGGTTTGCACCTGCCCGTTGTTGTACACGGCCGCCACAAACGCGGCTTCCCCGGCAGGGGTCGCCGCGGAAAGGCGGCCATGCCAGAGAGGGTCCTCGCCGCGCGCGATGTGACACACCTCCACATCATGCATGTCGAGTTCGGGCGACACCCCCACCGAGACGGTTTCCGTGCCGCCTGGCCGCTGGTAGTCGCCCCAGAGATACACCACCACCCCGGTGGCGAGCGTGTCCTGGTAGGTGTGCGTC
>CAXTRM010000158.1:0-8331 GCA_964246625.1 uncultured Acidobacteriaceae bacterium | reverse complement strand
AAACATGGCCTATTGGTGATGTTCGTCTGTGTCCACTGTCCCTACGTCAAACACGTAGAAGCGGAACTGGGCCGGCTGGGGCAGGAGTACTTCGGCGCCGGGGGCGGTGGGCCCATCGCCATGGCGGCCATCCAGTCCAACGATCTCCAAAATCATCCTGAGGACGGCCCCGCTGGTATGCGCGATCAGGCAGCACGTTGGAACTGGCCATTTCCCTATCTGCTCGACGACACACAGGAGGTAGCTACGGAGCCGCCTGTACCCCGGACTTCTTTCTTTTCGATGGAGAGATGCGCCTCGCCTACCGCGGCCAGCTGGACGGGAGCCGACCCAGACGCGGGGACTTTGGCAACGACGAGCCCGTAACAGGTAAGGACCTAAGGGCTGCCATGGACGCCATCATCCTGGGAAAACGTCCCGATCCGAACCAGCATGGATCGATCGGATGCAACATCAAGTGGCGTGATGAGAAGTGAAATACCAGAGACCAATGCAGCTCCCTGAAACTGCGCCTGCGGGAGACCGAGTCCACAGGCGCAGCTCGGTTAACTGCGGGTCGCCGCGTCGGAGCCGTGCTGTTTCACCATCTTGTTATAGATCCCGAGCAAAAGAAACGGAGCCACCCACTGCCCCACAAACAGGGCTTCGTGCTTTTTGCCTGCCAGTTGCAGCGATACCGAACCGAGTATGGACGCGATGGCCATGCCAAGGTAGGCGCTGGATGGCAGCTGCGAGGTGTACTGCTCGATGGCTGCAGTGAACTGATCTTCATTGGCCTGCCCGGCCGACACGCGATAATCCGACATTTCGTGATCTCTCTCCGGCCAGTTGCCGTGCTGAGGAAGATGCTTTCCCCCTTGGATAGGTCGTCTCGACCGGAACCAATTTCAGCTCGCTTGAGGGTCACGGAACTTCAATCCATTGACTTCGATGGCACACGGGCTCTGTTCGGCCGCACCGCGCCCGTCGTTGACTTTCCCTTGCTACCGGCATACCGTAACGAAGAATGACGCACAGGCACCACCACCGGCAGCATCACCACCACGGCAGCGACGTGTTGGCGGCTGCATCCGGTGCGGAACGGTAGTTCAGAACGCATCATAGGATCAACGGCCCGCCAACGCGAACACCGCGAGCGGGCTTTTTGCTGCGCGGGCAACGACGGGCAGGATCTCTTGGAGAGGGTATGACGCAAACGGAAGAGTCGGTCACCATAGACTTCAGCAAATCTGAAGGGCTGGTCGCCGGGATCGTGCAGGACGCCGGGACGGGAGAGGTCTTAATGCTCGGCTTCCTGAATGAAGAAAGCTGGGCAAAGACGCAAGCGACGGGCTTGGTCACCTTCTGGAGCCGGAGCCGGGGCAAGCTCTGGACCAAGGGCGAGACCAGCGGCAACTGCCTTCGCATCGTCAGCGTATCCACAGACTGCGATACCGACGCTCTGCTCTTCCGGGTTCATGTCGAAGGTGACGGACTGGTATGCCATGAGGGCACGGTCAGCTGCTTCACCAAACCCCTGCCAATCCGGACTGGTGTGTAATGGCCACCCACAAGCTCAAACTCGGCATCCCCAAAGGCAGCCTCCAGGACGCCACCATCGCCCTGTTCGGCCGCGCAGGGTGGAACATCTACGCCAGTGGCCGGAGCTACTTCCCTTCCATCGACGACGCTGAAATGGAGTGCATGCTTGTACGTGCGCAGGAGATGGCCCGCTACGTCGAGCACGGCGCTCTCGATGCCGGGCTGACCGGCAATGACTGGGTACTTGAAAACGAGAGCGACGTGGAACGCGTCACCTCCCTTACCTACTCCAAGCAAAGCCGTGTTCCCGTGAAATGGGTGTTGGCCGTACCGGAAGAGTCGCCTTTCCAGCGGCCGGAAGATCTTGCCGGCAAGGTGATCGCCACCGAACTGGTGGAATACACAAAGCGCTACTTTGCCGGTAAAAAGATTCCCGTCAAAGTGGAATTCAGCTGGGGCGCCACGGAGGTCAAGCCTCCCCTGCTTGCCGACGCGATTGTCGAGGTCACCGAAACCGGCTCGAGCCTTCGGGCGAACCGGCTTCGCATCATCGAAACGCTGATGGAAAGCGAAACGCAGCTCATCGCCAACCGGCAGGCCTGGGCGGATCCGTGGAAGCGCGACAAGATCCAAACGCTTAGCCTTATGCTGAACGGTGCCATGGCCGCGCAAACGCAGGTGGGCCTGATGCTCAATGTCCCACGACACGCACTCGACGCGGTACTTGGTGTTCTGCCCGCCCTCAACTCCCCCACTGTGAACCACCTGCGTGATGAGAACTGGATGGCCGTCAATACCATCCTCGACCAGAGCGTCGTGCGGGATGTCATCCCTAAACTCAAAGCTGCCGGGGGCACGGGCATCGTGGAGTACCCCTTGAGCAAAGTCGTCCTCTAGCACGCAGGGTCAGAAAGAGGTCCTTTTCCGATGAAGTTCTTTTGGATTGCACTTGGCTTTGTCGTCCTCGCGTTAGCCATCAATGCCCTGGTGCGCTACCTCCTGCAAAGGCGGCGGCAGCAAAAGGCGGAAAAAGACGGCGTCGTTTTATACGCGACCGTGGTGTCGGCAGAGGCCCTTGGTGGCCTGATGAAGTACGCGGACATGAAGAAGGTCACACTTCGCATCCAGGATCCGGGCACCAGCAGTCCCCGCGAAGTGTCGCTGCGCACCCGCCTGCCCGCAGGGCAGGAGATCGCCTCGGGCATGCGCATCGCCGTGGTCGTTGACCCGGACAATAACAAGCGTGTGTATCCGGCCAGCCCAGAAGCGGCCAGGCGCGTTGTCGTCACCGGTTCGCGGCTTGAGCGGCGCCACATGCGTGTAGGGGCCAAAGGGCAGCAGGCCCAGGCGCAACGCGACAACATACCCTTTCCACGGCACCTCAACCGCCGCTGAACTGCCGCTCTGCCAAAGGAATCCCATGAAAATTCTAAAAACCTATGGTGAAGGTGCGGCTCAGGCGGAAAGCACCATCCAGCAAATTGAGCATCGAGGTATCAGCAACACCGCCAAGGTCGAACCGACCGTGCAAGCCATTCTGGCGGAGGTACCTCAGGGGGGAGACGATGCTCTTCGCGAATATGCAGGCCGTTTCGACGGACTCACCCCTGAGGCGCCTTTGCTTGTCAGCCGTGAAGAGATGGAGGCTGCCTGGAAAGAGACCGGCGAAGACCTCCAGGCGGCGCTACGCCTGGCCCAGGCCAACATCCGGGCCTTTGCCGAAAAACAGCTTCCCCGGGCATGGAGCTTCCGTCCTCAACCGGGCATGGAGGTCGGGCAGATAGTACGGCCTCTTGAGTCAGTAGGGTGCTACGTCCCGGGCGGTCGCTATCCTCTGCCCTCTACGCTGCTGATGACTGCCACCCCTGCTCAGGTAGCAGGCGTTGAGCGCATCGTGGTCTGCTCCCCAAAGCCGGCCCGCGAAACCCTGGCAGCAGGCTACCTGGCCGGCATCACCGAATTCTACCGTGTCGGTGGCGCTCAGGCCATCGCGGCCATGGCCTATGGGACCGAAACGGTAGCCGCAGTGAACAAGATCGTCGGTCCCGGCAATCTTTACGTCACAGCGGCGAAGGTCGCCGTCTCTTCTGAGGTCGGCATCGATATGCCGGCAGGCCCTACAGAGATTGTGGTGACCAGCGACGGCGGCGACGCGAGCGGCATCGCCGCGGACCTGGTTGCCCAGGCGGAGCACGACCCTGAAGCGCTGCCGATCCTGATTACCAGCAAGCCCGATCTTGCCGAAGAGGTTGCGCTTGAGGTGAAGCGTCAGGTTCGCGGCAATAGTGTTGCCGAGCAAGCCGTTGCCGCGCAGGGTTATGCCTTCGTTACGGCTACGGTGGAAGAGGCACGCGAGCTAACCAACCGGCTGGCCCCCGAGCACCTCACCGTGGACGCCGGCAGCGATCTCCGCTGGGTCAAAAACGCCGGTTCCGTCTTTATTGGCCATCACACGCCCCAGTCCATGGGCGACTACATCTCCGGCCCGAACCACGTGCTTCCCACGGGACGAAGTGGCCGGGTTCGCGGGGGTCTCAGCGTCCTGGACTTCGTCAAGATCATCACCGTGCAGCAATACACCAAGGAAGCGCTGCGCGACGTGGGTCCACACACCATCGCGCTAGCCACGGCAGAAGGCCTTGCCGGCCACGCCGAAAGTGTGCGCGTGCGCATGCGCTAGCCTGCAGCGTCTAGGAACCGGAGATCCCAGTGAGCCCTTCCCTTCAGGCCGATACGCCTCCAATGCAAACAGTCGACGTTCCGGAACCTCGCAGCCGCGTGCTTGCTATGCCGGAGTACCATCCGCCGCTTGCCGGCCGTGATGCTTTGCGTCTCGACTTCAATGAAAACACCTTTGCCCCGAGTCCGCACGTTCTTGAGAAGCTGCAACAGCTCACCGCAGAAGCGCTCACGATCTATCCAGAGCGCGAGCCCGTCGAACGTATCGTCGCGCAACATTTGGGTTTGGCAGCCAACGAACTCATCCTCACCAATGGTGTGGATGAGGCCATTCACCTGGTGGCGTGCGCCTTTCTCGACGAAGGCGACGAGGCTTTAATCTGCACACCGACCTTCTTCATGTATGACGTGTCGATCAGCATGATGACCTCCCGTCTGGTGCGGGTACAGGCAGACGACAGCCTTGCCCTCCCGTTTGAGCGGTTTCTGTCGGCTATCACGCCCAGGACCAAGCTGATCATCGTCGCATCCCCCAACAACCCGACAGGTTCGGTGGTCAGCCGGGAGCACCTCCTCACAATCGCGAAAGCGGCGCCCCAGGCCGTTCTCATGGTGGATGAAGCCTATTTCCATTTCTTCGGTGATACCGTGCTCGGCGACACTGCCGAGCTGCCTAATCTGTTGGTAGCCCGCACCTTCTCCAAGGCCTATGGCTTGGCCAATCTGCGCATCGGCATGTTGGCCGGCAATGCGCGCCTGATCGGCTTTCTTCGCAAGGTCAGCTCCCCGTACAACGTCAACGGTGTTGCCCTTGCGGTGCTGCCCGAGGCACTTGCGGACACGGCCTACTTGGAGTGGTACGCGACCGAGGTGCATCAGGGACGCGAGCGCGTCATTGATGCCTTGCGTTCCTTGGGTGTCCGGACCTGGCCAAGTGCCGCCAACTTCGTCCTCATGGACATCGGCCCGCGCCACAAGCAGTTCTGTACCCTCATGCGGAACAAGGGCGTTCTGCTGCGCGATCGCTCCTCTGATCCCGGATGTGAGGGCTATGTGCGCATCACGATCGGCACCGAAGAGCACGTGACGCGTGGGATCAATGCTTTGACGGCCAGCCTCGCCGAAATGCACTGGACTGCAACGGAGGGCATGCACGCGCGGCGTACCGGGAGTGAGCCGCTAGAGTTCGAATAGCCCGTACACTTATCATGGTGGAAGAAGGATTTGGATGCCCGCACGCCGCAGTAGACCCATGCTGATTGCACCGTTGATCCCGTTCTGGGCTATCCTCGCGTTCTTCGGTGTGGAGCTGCTTTCGGGTACACGGTACCTTGCAGCTTTTGTGGTGATGATGCTCATGCTGCTCGCTGCGCTGTTTGCTCATGTGTTGAGCCGCGCGCTACAGGCCAGGCGAGCACGCGGGCGGTGAAAGGAATGGCATGAGTGACTTTCTGGAAGAGCTTGGAACCGCGCCGTCACCGCATCGCGAAGGTCGGACAGGCTCCGTGAAGCGCAGTACCCTGGAGACGAAGATCTCTCTACGTCTTACTGTTGATGGAACTGGTCAATACGCTGTGTCGACTGGCATCCGCTTCTTCGATCACATGCTGGAAAGCTTCGCCAAGCACGGTGGCTTCGACCTGGAGCTCACTTGTCAGGGAGATCTTGATGTCGATCAACATCACACCGTGGAAGATGTGGGCATCGCGCTTGGGGAAGCCTTTCAGGAAGCCCTTGGTGACAAGCGGGGCATCCTGCGCGCCGGCTACTTCGTCATGGCCATGGACGAGACTTTGGCTGTGTGCGCCGTCGATCTTTCAGGGCGCGTAAGCTGCGTCGTCTCGGATGACCTGACGCAGCCTCTGGTGGGCGACTTCCAAACCGAACTGGTTCCCGACTTTTTCGATGGCTTTGCTCGCGGCGCAAAAGCCAACGTTCACGTCAAGACCATGTACGGGCGCTCCAACCACCATAAGATCGAAGCGATCTTCAAAGCCTTTGCGCGGGCCATGCGCGGCGCCTGCTCACGGGATGAGCGGATGCGCGACCTGTTGCCAAGCACAAAAGGATTGCTGTGAGCGCGAAGCGTGAAGACGAGCTGACCGGAGCTCTTTCCAAGGAGCAACGGCAACGGGCCGTTGCCTCCCATCGTCAGTATGTCGAGGTGAACTTTCCGGAACCGATAGGCGAGCTCGCGGCAGGATTGCTCCTGGACTTCTTCCTCCAGGAGATCGGTCCGGTGGTGTACAACCAGGCCATTGCCCAGGCGCAGAGCAGGTTGCAGCAGCGAGTGACCGAACTGGACGGCGAATTGTACGAAGCGCCGTTTACCTACTGGTCTGGCCGACCTGAGATGCAGTCTTCCCGGCTGAGCAGAAAGCAAAGCCGATGATTGCCGTGATCGACTACAAGGCGGGCAATCTGACCAGCGTAGTCAAAGCGCTGCGCTTCCTCGGGGAAGGGCACATCACTGTAACGCAGGAGCTGCGTGATGTCAGACGAGCTGAGAAAATCATCCTGCCGGGGGTGGGGCACTTCCGTTCCACCCAGCTGCTGCACGATCTCGGGCTGACTGGGGCCGTACGCGATGCCGTCGGCCGTGGCACGCCCTTTCTAGGCATCTGTGTTGGGTTGCAATGGCTATATGAGGGGTCGACGGAGGCTCCAGGCACGTTGGGGCTGGGGCACTTTGCTGGCCGGTGCGAGCACTTTCCGTCGTCTTTTGAGGAGGCAGAGCTGAAGTCGCCGCACGTGGGGTGGAACTCGCTGGAGTCCGTTCGGCCCGGGTCGCGCCTCTTGGCCGGTGTCGCGCCTGGATCCTTTGTGTATTACACCCATTCCTGGCGCGCACCGATTTCGCCCGATACCAGCGCGACCACGATGTATGGCGGCGCCTTCACGGGCGCCGTGGAGCGCGACAACGTGATGGGGGTGCAGTTTCACCCCGAAAAGTCAGGCGACACAGGTTTACAGGTCTTGCGGAACTTCCTGACACTCTAGGCATCTGAACGGGACGAGGTGAGGCAATGAGCGTGGCGACCGACAGGCAAGATACTGAACAGGTGGATCTCGACGGGCAGGACACCCAGAGCGGCTCCGCGGCCATGATCAAGCTGGACATTACGAACAATTGGACAGGTCTGGACACAGTGCCCTTCGAGCTGGCAGCCGAGCGCGTGCTGGAGATCGAGGCCGAGGGCGAGAAGGGCCTGATGGCGGTCAGCTTCGGCAAGCCGCTGCTGATCGAGGGCAAGGGTTGGGCCTGCGTCTTCCGCATGAGCGCGATGGGACGCGAGCATGCCTCGCCGGCACGCGGCATCGATGCGGTTGACGCTTTGCAGCAAGCTTTCACGATGGTGCACAAGCAGCTGCAAGGCATGGGACGTCGCCATCGCATCACCTTTGAGGGCAGTGAAGACCTTGGATTCGCCGCCTTAGGTGCAGACGCGGCACCCAAAGCGGCCGGCTGCCCGGTGATGAATGGCAGCTTCGGTTCCTGAGCGTGCTGACGAAACGGGTTATCGCCTGCCTTGACGTCCGTGGTGGACGGGTTGTGAAGGGTGTTCAGTTCGTAGACATCGTGGATGCGGGTGATCCGGCAGAGCTGGCGCACCGGCATGCCGCTGCCGGCGCCGACGAGGTGGTGTTGCTGGACATCACGGCGACCCATGAAGGCCGTGGGACGCTGTTGGACACGGTGAAGCGCACAGCGGAGGCTCTCTTTGTGCCGTTCACGGTCGGCGGCGGTATCCGGTCCGCCGAGGATGCCGCGACCGTCTTTGACGCGGGTGCGGACAAGGTCTCCATCAACTCTTCGGCGATCGCGCGGCCTGAGCTGATCAGCGAGATCGGTATGAGCTTTGGCGCGCAGGCCGTGATTGTGGCCATCGATGCGCGCCGGGCCAGGGGCAGTGACGACCCGGCCGGCGACGCGGAGGTGTACGTGAGCGGCGGCCGGAAGGGAACGGGTCGCCGTGTCGTGGAGTGGGCGAGAGAGGCCGAACAGCGTGGCGCGGGCGAGATCCTCTTAACGTCGATGGACGCTGATGGAACGCGAGCCGGCTTCGATTGTGAGCTGACGGCGCGAGTGTCTGAAGCGGTACAGATCCCGGTAATTGCATCGGGAGGAGC
>CAXTRM010000157.1:1095-8385 GCA_964246625.1 uncultured Acidobacteriaceae bacterium | reverse complement strand
GCAGCTTGACATCTTTGTTCATGCTTCCACAACAGGAGAGCCCTTCGGTCAGGTCATCGTAGAAGCGATGGCTGCTTCAAAGCCCGTTGTCGCTACCAACGGGGGTGGTGTCCCTGAGATTGTTGTGGATGGTGTCACCGGCGTGCTGGTGCCCATGGGCGATGCCGACGCCATGGCAAAGGCCGTAGAACGTCTGCTTGCAAATCCCACGGCAGCCAAGCGGATGGGCAAGCTTGGCCGGGAACGCGTGCTCGAGCACTTCACCATTCAAAGAAGTGCCAGCATGGTGCAGGAGGTGTACCGCTCCGTCGTCGGGGCAAGTCGTGGGAAGTGTCAGACGACGGAAGCGCCATCTGCCTACTGAGGGTCTGCCACAAGCTCGACGGGATCGTCACTCACCTCAAGAGTGACTTGGGCTGCTCCCGCTTGGAAGGGAACAGGCTTCCGGGTCACGAGATCAAGGGCACTCGTGATCCGCATGCCGCCCGGAACAGAGACTGTCACCGTACCAGGCGCGGGTGAGGGCTGAGTGAACCAGTCCACATTCATCGGTTCTGATCCTGTAGAGACCTGATGGTTAAGTGTGTACGACCCCGGTCCTCCGTTCGCGTCTACACTGCGCGCGATGGATGTGCCGGCGGGTATGCCACGTCCCTGCAACACTTCGCCAGCACCCAGCGTGTTCCATCCGGAGGTCATGGAGGTAACCTGAAGCGTGTTGCCGGTAATTGTGCCTGTAAAACCGGGCGCCACACTCAGTTGCCAGATCGTGAGCATTTGTGAGGCCGCCCTGGTTCCACCCCGGGAGCCAGTGAGGCGAACCGACGCAAGTGGAAACGTACCACTGTAGCGGGCTACAGACAGTGGTAAGCCCTTGCGAGCGTCGGAAGGTGGGTTGCCGATCTTGCGTAGGTCTGCCATCAGCCCCGCAAAGACTGTATAGGAGGCAAGCGGATGCATGCTCGTCCCATCCGAGTCCACAAAGGAGAAGGTGGGATCGTGATGGCCTCCATCCCACATCTGGAAGAACTCAATTGGGGTGATGCCTAACGCTTCCAGGCCCAGGAATTGCCGAACATTGGATCGAGCTTGTTGCAGCTGATACCCCGGGCCGGGTGCCTCATTGTTGGTCTCCGTCACGCTATGGCCTATGCCGTAGGCTGGATTTGCGTCTTTAGCGATGAAATCGTAGTAGAGAGCCTGCATGGCGTTGGCTCCCGGTCGTTCGCCCGGTAGATAGCAGTTCATGCCATTTTGGTAGATGTTTGCCATTTTGCGGGCGGCTGCACGCAGGCAGTCAGGAGTCATGAAGACCTCCTCAGGATTCTTGTAAGGTCCCCCGTAGAGATGGAGGGACTCTCTGGTGACCACCTTGGCTGGTTGAAGCAGGGCCTCACCAGAGTAGGTGCGCATCTGTGGACCAAGAAGCGAGGCCGTGCCATTACCCGACGTGCCGTTCCAGGTTGCCGTGACGCCTTGCGGGAAGGATCGATGCTGGAGATTGGCGGCGAAGCCGAAGTTGGCGCCGTTCATGGGGGTGCCTGGAAAGGCGGTCGAAGGGAGTTGGCGGCTCCACGCACGAGGAGAAACTGCGGGGTCGTTACCGACGTTATGGTCAAACAGCGATGCGTACAGTGTCCCGTTCGCGAGGCTCACGGCACCCACACCGTAGGGCACAGAGGGCTTGTATGGCCCGGTGTTGGCAGTGTCGTAGAGTGCAGGACGGAAGTCCCAGGAGTCGGCGCGCCAGGGCGGTTCATTCCAGATTTCGATATCGCCGGTGACACCGTGCGATGCCATGTCGCTGGCCAGGAAACTGGCATAGTCACCGTACGCCACAACGGAAAGATCGTCGGGTCTGTCGCTTCCGGTGCTTGGGTACAGGATCTCTCCTACCGCATACAGTCGGTTTGCACTGATGCCTACGTGCTGCACGGAGCCGGTAGCTGCGCGGCGAAGGTTCAGCTGGTCCGGGGAGACGACGCCAGTGATATACGTGGTCAGCGCGGCCCCACGCGGCCCGGCCCCTGGCACGCTGATCTGCACACTGCGATCCCAACTACCGTCAAAGGCTGCCCTAGGGCAACTCAGCGTGGTTGAGCCAGCCGCCATATCGCAGGCTTTCGGGCTCTGGACGTTTCCGGGCACAGGCCTTACTACCGCAGAAGCCAAGTCAAGCGTGGCGTGCGTCCCGTCCAGGGGATGTACACCGGTTACAAGAGTTCCTGGAGGGCTGGCTCGGCCGGAAAAGCTGCTCAAGCACCGATAGGGTTTTCCAGCTAACCCGTCGTCGTTAAGGAACACTGGGCAAACGTAATCGAAGAGGGGATGGAGGTTGGCGAGGCTGGCACCATGAACACCCGCGAAGTACGCGACCTGGACAGACGTCTGGCCCGGTGCGGCCCCTCCAGGAAGAGTGACGTACAGCAGCTGGTGGAACGGAGGGCCGAAGGCCGCGGTTTCGGTAACGTGCAAGCCCTGTTTGGCTGCGGAGGTCAGCGCTGCGTTGCAAGCGGGTGTCTGCACGAAGCGGGGCGACGCCGGCCGGTTCTCTGGCGCCTCCTGCTGCTGTTCCACACTGTTCCAGGAGCACTGAATGCGTACCCAGGAGGCTCCCATGGCTTTCGCCGCGGCGAACTGCCAATCCTGGGTCAATCCATTTGGCCCGATGCCGATGCCAAGACCCTGGCCAGCTTGAGCCGCAGAGATCTCCCCTAGATCGACGATGGTCGTGGAATGCGGAGTACCCTGCGCGAGTACTTCGACTGCTGTCCCATGCAGCAAACAGAATGAGAGCCCCAAACGAGGGAAAAGGCCCAACCGGTACCTTTTTGCTGTACGTCTGCGCGTCAGGCTTCGGATCATTCCACCTCTTACCTCTGTGTAGACGTCGCATCAAACGCGAGCGATGCCCGGCGGAAGCCCCGGTAGTTCCCCCAGGCCATGGCCGCATCCACCACAGGCCAACCGCGAGGTCTGCTCCGCGAAGAGAAGAACAGGCTCACGGGCAGGCGCACCGCGTTCTTGGCAAGGCGCCACAGGGTCTCTCGCAATAGGCCCCTGCGCTTCTTGCGCCCAGTCGGGTCCCCGTAAAGGGAGGCGTGCTTTTTCGCGATGGTGAACCCAAACTCCCCGTATTTTGATCGGTGCCGGTACAGCTCGCGTAAGGTGACGGGGTTGCGATGACGAACGACCGCAGCTCGTGTGTACGCAATCCCATAACCCGCTGCCTCAAGACGAATGCCAAGGTCCGTGTCGTCGAAGCCCAACGTACCGTCGAAGCCGCCGACCTCACGTAGAGCACTGGTCAGGAACGCGGCGTTCGGCGTCGCAGTGTACCGAATCTTGAACTCGCTGTCCTCAACCGGTGGCTGCGAGATCCATGCCTGCTGATACCGTTCGGTGCGCGTTTTCTCGGAGAAGGGCACAATCAGGCCACCGACGGCGCCAGTGTTCGACGGAGCTGCCTGAAACGCCTTCACGAGATTGGCGATCCATAGCGGGTCCGCTACGCAGTCCGCATCCGTACTCAGGACCAGCTGCCCTTTTGCCTGCTCAATCCCTGCGTTCCGTGCGTATCCAGAGCCTTTTTTCTTCGCGTGGACCAGCACTATGGTGGGGTACTTCGACAGCACAAAGTCAGGGCTGCCGTCCCGTGAGCCGTTGTCCGCCACAATGACCTCGTAGAGTTCCTTGGGGTACTGCTGGCTTTCAAGGGACTGCAGGCACGCCTCGAGCGTCTTCATCGAGTTATAGCAGGGAACCACAACCGATACGAAGCTGATCTTCAGCGCATCCGTCTTCAGTTGTTCAGGCATGACATCTCTCCACGAATCAGGGGCACATTCCTTTGGCAGGGAAGTCAGGCTAGGAATTGAGGACCTTGCGTGCGCCAAACACGGCCATCACAAGATCTTTCAGCGCCGCCTTCGGGCCAAGCCGGGACTTCGACAGATCGGGTAGGTAGCCGCCCGAAAACAGGATGCGTGCATAGGTTCGGCTGCGGGCCAGCAGGCCTTTGCCGCTCTCGTACAGGGTGAAGCGAAGGCGATGGAGGGCACTCCGACTCGCAAGCTTTTCCGCCATATTCTGTGCAGGCCGTTTCCACGCTTCGGGCAGCGTCTCCGTGTTGTCGAGAAGGAAACGCGAACAATCCGCTTCAGCCTCGGCAAGCTCCAGGTAGCGAGGCACTTCCATCGCCGTGCGAACCTTGCGGCTCAACGGATTTGCCGTTGCACCGTAGACATTGTTTTCATGCTGTCTGTAGTAGCACAACACATCGGAAAGCTTCACCACCGTTCCGGTCAAACAGGCTAGGAACCAAGCCCAGTGGTCATGTCCATACAGTCTGGCTGGACGGTTCTCTGGCAAAAGTAGCGACAACAGGCTGCGGCGAAACACCATGACGAAGCCCGGTTGATTTTCCAGCGGATTACAAGTGCCCCGCCGCAGCGTCCGCGTCTTCAGGTGCGGAAAGAAGTAGCCTGGCTGTCCATCCCCTGTAATAGTCTGCGCGGAGTGGCATACCAACTGCACGGTCTCATCCTGGAAGTGGGCAGCACAGGTACTCAGCTTGTTCTCAAGCCAAAGGTCGTCCTGATCACAGAAGGCAATCAGGTCTCCCTGGCACAGCGACGCTGCGCGGAGAAAGTTGTCAGCGTACCTGAGTCGCGTCTCGTTCCGAAAACAGCGCACCGGAAACGGAGCCTGTTGGCCGAAGCTTTCCGCAACCTCCAGTGTGCCATCGGAAGATTGATCGTCTGTAATCACAACCTCCAAAGGCAACAGGGTCTGCTTTGCGATGGACTCCAACTGTTGCCGCAGGTATCGCTCACCGTGAAATGTCGCGATAGCAACGGAGATCGTTAAGGTTGGGGGCATCGAACTTCCTTTCCTGTTAGGCTACGCCGTTTCTGTAAGTCGCTTCGGGACGAAACGCTCCGAAATGGCTGCTCGTACACGTGGGCTCAGGTTCCAGGCCCATGCAACGGAAACGGCGATCAGACCGAGTTCCAGGGCAGTGTCGACCGACACCAGCGTTCTGGGTGCGAAGCAGGCGGACAACACAACCAGGGCGCCCCCTGGCAGAATGCGGCGCCACCCCGGGATTTGGCCCGCTACCACAAACAGCAACACAGCATCCACGATGACGCGCAGTGTCCAGGCCCAGGCCGCGCCTATGAGCCCGAAAGCGTGAAGGCCCACCCAAAGCACGCCCAGAAAGGGAACCAACTCAATAGCATGAAACTTCGCCACCAGGTCGGGCCGCTCTATCGCCTGCAGGTGACTGTACGGGATGTAGGCAAGGCTGTTCACCCAGACACCGATCATCAAAATAACGCCCACGGAGGCAGCATGCCGCGTAAAGTCGAGGCCTACCCAGTGCTGCATGAAGATCGGCAAAGCGGCAATGCCACAAACACAAAGAATGGTCATCACTGCAGCAAGGCCGGCAAGGGCTTCGGAAGCAAGTTTCGCACTGTCTTCCCTTTGCCCTCGAGAAAGCTTCGGGAAGATGCTGGTTGCAAGCGACCCCGGAACAACCGAAACTCGGCTGACCAGGTTGAAGGGCACCGAATAAAAAGCTACGGATTGTGCATTGAGGACACTGCCGATCACGACCCGATCCACTGTCGTCAGAATGGGATTCAGCACATTGGTCACTGTGATCCAACCGCCATAGGCGAAGAGCGATCGGAGCTTGGAACGGTCAAATCTCCCACCTACGCCCAAAGGGAGGGCAGGGATCAGCAGCAAGCACATGGGGATGGCGGCCACGGTTCTGGCCACGATCACGGACGGAATGATCCACCGAAGGTCTGGGCCGTGCCAGTACGCCACGCCAAGCGGCACCACTTGCGAGATGATCGAAGCCACGAGCGAAATCACGTTGTACTCGGCAAATCGCTCGCGCGCCTGCAACGCCCCGCCCAGCATGCCTGTAATCAGTGTCAGGGGAATCGTGGCGGCGAGCCAGGGCAGGCTGCTGAGCACCTCATGACGCATCAACTCGGGCATCTTGAAAGCCGACATGAAAACCGGCCGGGCAATCACAAAGGCCACAAGGCCGCCCAGCGATCCAAAGCCCAGGTTGATCAGAACTGCGGTCCAGAAAACGCTTTCCCGCTCCCTGTCGTACTCCTTGCCGTGGAGCCGGGCGATATGAAACTCGGCTGCGCGCGCGACTCCAGGGTCGAACAAGCCGAAGTAGCCAAGAAAAAGCCACACCAGGGCCAGCACGCCATAACGGGCGTCTCCCACCAGCCGGAGGTAGACAGGCACCGTCACCACGCTTACCACCATGGGAGCGAGGGATCCGAAAAGATTGTAAAGAGTGTTTCTTTTTAAACTCATTCCGAAGGTGAGCCTTGAGGTTCCGTACGCATCGCGGCGGCCCTGCAAAGAGGCAGCGGGTTCAACATCTGGTTACGTCAGCCGTTTGTACAGGCCGGAAACGCCATAGGACAAGTCTTTCAGCGCGGCTCGAGGCCCGATACGATTCTTACTCTCCGTGGGGCTATAAGCGCCCATAGCCAGCATAGAAGCAAACCCGCGAGCACGTTCAGAGAAGTTGGCCGAACGGCTATACACAGAGGCCCTCGCCTGATGCAGCATGGCTCTCCGCCTCCACTGCTCGATCATGTCCCGTCTCTGGCCGATGTAGGCCGGGGCAAGATCGTCCGGGATGGACTCCAACAACTCTACGCATCGGGTCTCAAACTCGGCCAGGGTCATGTAATCCACCTCGCGGCGGGCCAGATCGAGCGCCCTCCAGATACCCTGCCTCCTGGGCGCGCCCACTGTATTGGAAGCATGCTGCCGGTAAAGGGCGAGCACGTCCTTCAACTTTGCCACCTTGCCCGTCGTCGTCCCCACGAGCCACACCCAGGAGTCATGAGCCATCACGGAGCCGTTGCTCAACCCGAACAGGCAGCCGGGTCTGTTGCGGAAATCGGCCAGGCTGAGCACCCTCCGGCGAAACACCATGGCGAATCCTGGCGTTAATGCAAAAGGATCGGTAACCCCGGGCGAGGTTACCTGCGTCTCTTCGTAAAACGGAAAACGTCTGTCCAGTCTGTTCCGCCCATCCCAGGTCTCTGCGGAGTGAACAACCAGTGTGACCTCGGGGTCGGTGAAGTATTCGGAACAGGTTTGGAGCTTGTGTGGAAGCCAGCGGTCGTCTTGATCACAGAACGCGATCAAGTCACCTTCACACAAGCTCGCGGCTTGGAAGAAGTTGTTTGCATACCCAAGCCTCTCAACGTTGCGGTGCAAGTGCACAGGGAAAGG
>CAXTRM010000157.1:0-1085 GCA_964246625.1 uncultured Acidobacteriaceae bacterium | reverse complement strand
GGGAAAGGAGCCGTCTTGGCAAAGTCGCGAATGAGGTCGGGTGTTTCATCCTGCGAGCCGTCGTCTGTCACAACCAGCTCAAACGGCAGCTCGGTCTGCTCAACGAGGCTGTCTAGCTGCTCTTGCAGGTGCTTTGCCCCGTTATAAGTGGCCAAGGCGACAGAGGTTCTTAACCGCTGTAGAGATCCGTTTTGTTCTGGCACTTGATGCACTTCCAGATCTCCCTTTCAACAACCCTTCCATGGAAGGCAAAGCCGCACTCGTGAAACATACTTTGCGGGTTCGTTCGTAAAGACCATGCTCCGGGATACGCACTTCGGCGTCAAGCTCGAAGACCTCGAAATCGGGGTCGATCCGCTGTCTTTCGTAATCCTCAAGATGAGTACCTGAAGTGCCATAACTCTTCAGCAGATGAACGGTTCCAAAGACCGGGTCCGCAGTTCTGTTTGAGAAAAGTACGTGAAAACACACGAGATTTCCGAGTCGTATCGTCTCACGTGCCACAATGATCGAAACCTCGGTGTACCAAATGAGTTGTAGTCCCTCACTACAACTCTGGTCTTCTGCTTGTCCCTAGAGAACGTGGACCTTGGTACCAACGTGCACTTGTCTGGATTACCCCTGGCCTCTACTTTGACGCTCAGGTACTCCACAATCTGTCTCGGGTCGGACCGGAGCCTTACCTGGACCGCGTAGTCCAGTGTGACTGGTCTGTTCGTCAACACATACATCCCTACGGAGAAGAGATGCGCCGTTACGTCACAACGCTCTCGCGTGCTTTAACTTTTTTGGGTTTTTTCGCTTCCGCCGCTAGCCTCTGCGCCCAATCGACCTCTGTCGTAAATCTTGCAACCATCAATGCGAGTCAGGCTGCTGATGGCCTCGGCTTTTCCGTTTCTGCAAATCAGGACTGGCAGTGGGCGGCAGTGGCAGCTGCGGGCGGTACGCATGCACGCATCAGTTGCTCCTGGTCTGGTGTGGAACAGCAAACGGCGCCCCCTAATAACACACAGGCCAACCCGGCTTATATAGAAGATCCCAACTGCGCACTGGGATTCGCTTCTGCCGCGCGGTATGGGATTAAG
>CAXTRM010000156.1:8095-8391 GCA_964246625.1 uncultured Acidobacteriaceae bacterium | reverse complement strand
GCAGTCTTGACCTCGTCACCGCCGCTTTTGGCTTCCGCAACCTCACCAACTACGCCGATGGCCTGCGCGAGATTGCCCGCGTCCTCCGTCCCGGCGGCCAGCTCGGCATCCTCGAGGCCAACCAGCCAGACGGTCTCAACGCCCTCCTCTATAACGCGTACTTCCACCGGGTTCTCCCGCTCGTCGGGGGCTGGATCTCCGGCCAGCCGGAAGCCTATCGCTACCTGCCCGCCTCCGTGCAACGGTTTCCCCGACCGCCGCAGATGCTCGGCATGCTCGCCGAAGCTGGTCTGCAG
>CAXTRM010000156.1:5946-8067 GCA_964246625.1 uncultured Acidobacteriaceae bacterium | reverse complement strand
CTGTATGCTGAAGAACGCATGTTGCGTTATCTCCGGATCGCTTTCGGTGCCCTTGCCATGCTGTCCGTCATGGCCCTGGCTGCCGGCATCACCCTTCGCCTCGCACTGCATGCCGGCGAAGTCTCGATTCCCAACCTGGCTGGCTTAACTGTTGCCGAGGCCTCCGATGCCGCGCTGCATGCCGGTCTCGACCTCAACATCCAGAACCGCTTCTACTCCACCACGATCCCGGCTGGCCGGATCCTTTCGCAGTCGCCCGCGCCGGGCTCCGAGGTTCGCCAGGGCTGGCAGGTACGCGTTGTGGAAAGCCTTGGCCCGCAGGAGGTCACCATACCTGATGTCGTCGGCCAGCCGCTTCGCCAGGCAACGATGGACCTGCGACGCAACCAGCTCGATCTCGGCACCCAGGCGCACCTGGACGCGCCAGGCGATCAGGACATGGTTCTGGCGCAAACCCCTCCACCGAACGCCGGTCTGGACCAACCGCGGGTCAACCTGCTGCTCAGCTCCCAGGCGGGAGACGCGTCGACGGCCTTTGTCATGCCTTCGTTTGTGGGGATGAGCTACAGCACAGCCAATCACGCCGCCATCGCTCTCGGCCTGCGAGTCGCCACCATTGGCGGCATCCCCGCAACACCGTCACCTGACCCCGTTGCCACGCCATCGCCTACGGGTGAGCAAGGCACGCCCGCAGTACCCGCTGCCGCGCCGGTGGTGCCTGTCACGCCTGTTGGCCCGGTCCTGTCGCAGTCGCCCGAGTCCGGTCATCGCGCCAGCCGCGGCGGAACGATCCGGCTTTACTTCACGCGCCCGTCGAGCCCGTCCACCAGCCCTTCCGCCGGAGCGCAGGTCATTGTGCCGAGTGCTGCCGCCTCTCCTTCTCCTGGCACTCCCCAGCATTAGTTCAGGTACGGCTACGCGTGCTCGAGGACGGCAGCGAAGAAGCCGTCGCCTGGGAAGCTATACCCTGGAAGGGTTCGAAGGTACCCGTCGCGAAGCCATGCTTCAGGAGAGTTGCCGGCGGACAACCTGCCCAGAGCCTCCAGGTGCTGCAACAAGGGCTGCACCGAGTGCCTTCGAAACGCGCCCTTACTCCGCTTCAATGCATCTTCCACCAGGAGCTCGCACTCTTCCGCCTCGAGGGAGCAGGTGGAGTACACCAAACGGCCGCCAGGGGCCAGCCTCGCCAAAGCTCCACGCAGGATCTGCTGCTGACGTTCAGCCTGGCGACCGAGGTCGTCCCCTCGCAACCTGTGACGGATCTCGGGGTTCCGCGCCAGGGTTCCTGTGCCGCTACAGGGAACGTCGCAAAGGATCAGATCAAACATGTCGGCAGTGGATGGCTGTGCCGCGTCGGCGTGCCGCGTGATGACCCCTTGAGTTCCGGGCGTCCGATCCAGGCGCTCCCGGAGTCGTTTGAGACGAACCGGACTGCTGTCTGTGGCCAGGATGTTGGCCGCCGGCAGACGTCTTGCCAGCACGACCGTCTTCCCACCGGGGGCCGCACAGCAATCCCATACCCGTGTCGCCTCCGTCCCTGCCACAGCAGCCAGCTCAGCGACGAGACGGGAACCTTGGTCCATGAGCGGCATCGCCGGCACCCCCTCCGGGACAGGGTCAAACAGGTCGGAACAGGAGGGCTGATGTTGATCGAACTCGCAGATCGCTTCCGCGGCTGCTCGGCCATATTGCGCGATCCAGCCCTTCACCAGCCATTCCGGGTGCCCCAAACGCTCCGCCAATGCGCTGACCGGCTCCACCAGGGGCTTCCTTGGGGCGGGCGAGCCGACCAACTTGCGGAGTATGGCGTTCGTCATACCCGCTGCATGGGGGTGCCCGGCCAAGCGCACCAGCTCCACAGCCTCGTTGATGGCGGCGTGCGGTGGAATGCGATCCATGTGCAACAGCTGAAGCGCTCCCAGGCGCAGAGCGACAGCGACGGCTGCAGCTAGCTCCGCGTCAGGGCGACTCAACAGCGGTCGAATCCGAGCGTCCAGCGCGATCTGCCAGCGAAGAACACCAAGAACAAGAGCTGTGGTCAGGTCTTTGTCTGCCTGGGACAGGCCTGCCAATCTGGGTCCGTGCAACAGGTCGTCGCTGTGGGACGAGGTCGCCCCAAGC
>CAXTRM010000156.1:0-5936 GCA_964246625.1 uncultured Acidobacteriaceae bacterium | reverse complement strand
AGATCGAAGGCAGCCGAGCGGGATGGACTAACCTTGCCAGCAACATGGGTCAAAGCCTGCTTCGGCGGTTGCGGACGCGTTTTGGTCGGCTGGTTGGGCCGCAGCTCTCGACGCTCAGCCAAGATGCTCTCCTGCCTTGAGTTGGGAGTTCCTAGCAAACTCATGGCCAGCCATGCGCGGCTTGCCCTCGACTTGCACTTCGGCCAAAGCGAGTGCGGTGTCCTGGGCCGCTCCCACGAGCAACCGATCCCCATGCAACTGAAGCTCGCCCGGCTGCGCCCTTGTGCCGCTCACGGGCAGCATCCTGTGTACAAGAAAGCGCTTGTTTCGAAACTCCGCATAAGCCCCTGGCCAGGGGTAAAAGCCGCGCCAGCGGTCATACACCTCCTGTGAGGTGCGCGCGTGCAGCATCATGCGTCCGTCTTCACGTGTCAGGATCGGAGCCAGCGTGGCAGCGGCATGGTTCTGCTTCTGCGGAACCAGCGTCCCAGCCTCTAGCCCGCGCAGTGTTTCGAGCATGAGGGGGGCCCCAAGCTCGGCCAGCATCGGAAAAAGATCGGCGCTGGTAGCGTCCGGCTCGATCGGCACGCGGCGCTCAAGGAGGATATCTCCGGTGTCGAGACCGGCGTCCAGCTTCATGGTGGTGACCCCGGTCTCGCGTTCTCCCGTTGCCACAGCCCACTGCACGGGCGCAGCTCCGCGAAACTTGGGCAAAAGCGATCCATGGAGGTTCACATTGCCATAGCGTGGCAGGTCGAGCATCCAGTCCGGAATGATCCGGCCGTAAGCAACGACCAGGATGGCATCCGGTTCGATGGCCCGCAGTTCATCCTGCAACTCCTCGTTCCGTTTGATTCGTTCCGGTTGCAGCACACGAAGTCCATGCTGTTCGGCGGTCCGCTTCACAGGCGGTGCCTGGAGCTCCATCTTTCGCCCGGCCGGACGGTCCGGTTGCGTCAGCACGAGAGCGACCTCATGACCGGCTGCAAGAACAGCGTCAAGGGTAGGGACGGCAAACCCGGGGGTTCCACAAAAGACGAGCTTCACCGGGAAGCACCTACCATTCGCCGTTTTTCTGCAGCTTGCGGATGCGGCGCATGACAAGATCGCGCTTCAACCGACTGAGGTAGTCGATGAAGAGGACACCATGCAGGTGATCGATCTCATGTTCAAAGGCTCGAGCCAGCAACTCGTCGCCTTCCATCTCGAACCACTCACCTGCGGCATTCTGGGCACGCACAGTGACCGTAGCCGCTCGCTTCACCTTTTCTCGGATCTCGGGCAGGCTAAGACAGCCTTCCTCCTCATACTGACTTCCCTGCCGTTCCACGATGACCGGGTTGATCAAGACGATCTTCTTGGCCGGATCTTTCTTGAAGCTTGTGTCGATTGTTGTGATCTGCCTGGAGATGCCGATCTGCGGTGCCGCCAGGCCGATACCCTGCGCAGCGTACATGCTTTCAAACATGTCCTCCACCAGGTCGGCCAGCGCCTGGTCGAAGACCGTGACCGGCTCTGCCTTGCGCATCAACACGGCTTCGGGGTACTTCACGACCTCATAGATCCGTCGCGGGGTTGCTACCGCGCTTTCTGCCATACTCACCTTCAAAATGCCTTTATCTGCTGCCGGTACCCATCGAAGTTTCGCTGCAGCTCGCGCAGCGAGTCCCCGCCGAACTTTTCCAGGACAAGGCGTGCAACGGTCAGCGCGACCATCGCTTCACCCGCAACGCCTGCGGCCGGCACGACACACACATCCGACCGCTCATACGATGCTTTGGTGTCCTCACGCGTGGCAAACGAGACCGAACCCAGCGGTCGCCGCAAGGTCGAGATCGGCTTCAGATACCCTCGAACGACAACCTCCTCGCCGTTGGACATGCCACCCTCGACGCCACCGGCGTTGTTGCGCTCCCGAGTGAACCGGGTGAACCCGCCGTCCGCCTTTGCCTCCGTCTCC
This sequence comes from uncultured Acidobacteriaceae bacterium, assembly GCA_964246625.1. Classification (GTDB taxonomy): domain Bacteria; phylum Acidobacteriota; class Terriglobia; order Terriglobales; family Acidobacteriaceae; genus Granulicella. Next base: position 3,976 of record CAXTRM010000156.1, on the reverse strand, counting down.
CCATTCAGGCCCGCGTAGCTGATCGCATCGTGAACAGCGGAACCGGCCGACCCTGCAGCCGTGACACCACGCCCGAGTTCCACGGCCTTGACGGCTTGTAGGCTCATCAACGCCTGGGCAAGCAGGCCGTCCAGACGTTCATCCCAGTTCACGTGCGTGCCAATCCCTGGAGGAAGTCCATGCACGACCACCTCAAAAACACCGCCCACGGTATCCCCCGTACGCAGCGCTTTATCGACCTCGGCCTTCATCTGTGCCTCTGTTTCCTTATCGGCACAGTTCAACAAAACTTCATCTTTTTCCTGCAGAGCCGCGATCTCGGTCCAGCTGACGTCTCGTTCCAGTTCGGCCGTGCCCACCCGGGTCACGTGGCTGCCAATCTCGATCCCGAGCTGCGAGAGCAGCATCTTGGCGAAAGCACCACAGGCTACCCGAGCCGCCGACTCCCGGGCACTGGCGCGCTCCAGCACGTAGCGCGCGTCCTGGAAGTCGTATTTCAGAGCGCCTGAAAGGTCCGCGTGTCCGGGCCGGGGGCTGGCCACCGCCTTGTGTTTGGCAGGGTCGCCCACACCGACCGGCAACAGCTCTTCCCAGTTCTTCCAGTCCCGGTTCACGAGCGTCATCGCCACAGGTGAGCCAATGGTCTTGCCGTGCCGTACGCCCGACAGGACATGCGCACGGTCCTGCTCGATCCGCATACGGCCACCCCGGCCGTAGCCCTGCTGCCGTCGCCACAGCTCGCGGTCCAGAAATGCCTGGTCGAAGGGAACGCCTGCGGGCAAACCGCTGACCAGCGCCACCAACGCTTCGCCATGGCTTTCGCCCGCTGTAGAAAACCTGAGCATAAGGTCTCGATTATACGAGCCTGGCCGGGCGGGCGATCCCCGGCCTACTCCAGCAGGCGGAGGGTAAAGGCAGGCATCTCCGCCTCCTGTGCTGGTTCACGCGCTGGCTCCTGCGTGGGGTCCTGCGGCGAGGGTTCGAAGGAAGGCTGGGGCGTGATCTCGGAAGAAGGCTGGAGCGTGGTGAGGGCCGGCGCTTCCGCAGAACGGACCTGCTCCAGATACCGGGGAGAATCGAAGAGATTACGCTCCATGGAACGCACCCACTCGGTAGGCTGCTGCGCCGAACGGCCCATGGCCACTGCACTCGCGAACTCGCCACGCATCGTTTGAAATTTCGCTTCAAGGTCGTCCAGGGCGCTCAGCAGCAGCGCTTCCGGCGTCATGGGCAGCTTGGGCGAGCCGAACTCCAGCTTGCCGTGGTGGGCAAGCAGCATATGCTCGAGGAGGAGGCGTAACTCGTCCGGGAAGTGCTCGCCCGGGGTCTGCCGGTGCGCTTCCGCGTTCAGCTCGGCGATCTTTTCGCTCAGCATGCGCTGCGCAATGGAGATGTGGCCGATGAGTTGCCCTTCCAGGGTGTATTCGAAGCTGTTCCGCCAGCTGAGCTCCCGCACTTTGCCGATGTCGTGGAGAATTGCGCCGGCGATCAGCAGGTCGGCGTTGACCTCGGGATACAGGGGAGCGATCGTGCGGCAAAGCCGGACCAGGTGCAGCACGTGCTCCAATAGCCCGCCCAGCCACGCGTGGTGGAGCCGCTTGGCCGCCGGCGCCACACGAAAGGCGGGCCCAATCTCGGGGTCGTTCAGGAACTGCCCTATCAGGCGCCGAAGCCACACATCGCTGAAGGCCTCGACATAACTCCGCAGCTCCCCCTCCATCCCACCGATGTCGAATCGGGAGGTCGGCACGAAGTCGGCTTGTTCGACCTCGTCTCCGTCCGCCGCGCGCATGCGGGTGAGGGTGATCTGGAACCTGCCGTTGTAGCGCGAGATCTGCCCCTGCGCCTTGACGAAGCAACCCTCGTTGCAGCCTTGGAGCACGTCGGCGAAGTCTTCCCACATGCGCGCTTCCAGCTGCCCTGTTTTGTCTGACAAGACAAGAACGAGGTATTGCCCCCCGGCACCCTTCTTTTCGCGCACGCTCAGGGAGCTTAGGCAGAAGAAGCTGGTAACTACCTCGTTTTCAAACCGCGGCGCATCCGCGACAAAGAAGCTCTTCATCGTTCCTCGCAGAATCGTACGTCACGAACAGGACGGGCCGGCGAGCCGGCCCGTCCTGTCGAACACACACACACCTTACTGAGGTTGTGGCACTGTGGTAGCGGGCGCGCCGGGTTGCGTGCCCGTGACAGCCGGAATCGGTTGTCCCTGGGGTGTTGCACCGGAGGGCGCCGCGCTGGCTGGGGGCAGGGTGGTCTGGTCCGCGGTCCCCGACGCAGGCCGGGTCGGGTTGCTCGTTGTTGCCGAGGTGCCCAGGGCCGAGTTCACGGTGGGAGCCACCTCGGGCGCGGCAGGGGCAGCCTGTTGCGGCTTGTCCTGCAGACGCTCCTTGGGCTGATCCTTTGCCCGCTTGACCTTCTTCTGTTTCTTGCTGTCAGCCTGATCCTTCAAGCCAAGTGGCGCAGCCTGGACCTTCTCCTCTGCAGTCTCGGTGGCCGTCGCCTTTTCAGGACGCTTGGTCGCCTTGACCTCGGCCTTTGCGAGCTTTTCTTCTGCCTTCTTGTCGTCCGCCATATTCTGGCGCGAGGAAAAGCGGGTCTTGTGGTCGCTGGTCTCCGTGCTTGCTTCAAGCGGGTTAGGCGCTTCCGCACCGGTCCCGGTGGATATGCTGGTCACCGACTCGGTGGCAGCTGCCATGGCCGCTCCCGGCGCAACGTCCTTGGCTGCATCGGCACCACTGTCTGCAGAGGCACCGAGCGAAGGTGCCGCTGCGGAGCCTTCCAGGGATCCGTTCGGCAGGGCGTTTCGCGGTGCCTGCCCGTAGCGGACCTTTTCCCGCCGTATCTTCTTGGGTTTGCTGTAGCTGGCGTTGCGGGCGCCTCCGGCCGGGGCCCCGTTCTGCACAGCCTTCGCCTGCTGCTTGGCAGCGACCTTTTCCCGCGCCGCAGCCAGTTCGCGCTCCGCTTTTTCTGCCTTTTCCTGCTCGGCGCGCTGCTTCTTGATGACCTTCTTCTTTACTGGCGGCGGCGTATAGGTCGTAAAGCTCGTGCGCGCATCCGCTCCGCCGGAACCTACATCAACGAAGCCGGGTTTGATCTCAACGTAGGCATCCTGGCGCGCCTGGGTGAGATAGGTGCGCAGTGCCGGTTGCAACTGGCTCATGTAGAGCCCCTCCTGCACCTGGTTTTCCACCTCCTGCATGGGAGGTGTGCCCGCCTGCTGGTGGCTGTCCACCTTCAGGATCACAAAGCCCTGCCGCGTCCGAACAGGCGCCGTAAAGCCGTTCACAGGGAGATCGAAGGTGGCCTTCACGAGCACATCGCTGCCGAGCTTTTCCCGGGTGAAATCCCCGAGATCCCCACCGGCCGAGGCCGTCGGTCCGCCTGAAGAGCTCTTCGCTACCTCCGCGAAGCTGGCGCCCCCCTTCAGTTTTGCTTCGAGCCCGTCTGCCTTGGTCTGCGCCTCGGTAATCTGCGCCTCGGTGGCGTTGTCCGGTGTGGGCACGAGAATCTCACTCAGGTGCACCTGTTCGGGCTGAGCGAAGTCCTTCTGGTGCTGTTCGTAATACGCCCTCTCCTGGCTTGGCGTGATGTTCAGGTGGCGTCCTACCTCGTCGCGCACGACCTGCTGTGTGATCACCTGATTGCGGATGTTCTGTTTGAAGTCCTCATAGGAGACACCCTGTTGTGCGGCGGCCTTTTCCAGCGATTCCATATCCGGGAGGTTGGCACGCTTTCGGATCTCGTCCAGTTGCCGTGTGACCTCGGCATCCCCTGTAATCCCGAGCTCTTTCCCCTTGGAAAGCAGCAGTTGCTGGTCCACCATGTCGCGTAGCAGCGTGTGCTGCTTGTCGGCCAGCTCCGCAGGCGACCAGTTGTCCTGTTTGGCTTCCTGAACCAAACCCTCCTGGGCCCGCTGGAACTCGCTTCGGGTGATCACCTGATCATTGATACGCGCGATCACATCTTCCACCAC
>CAXTRM010000155.1:2314-8399 GCA_964246625.1 uncultured Acidobacteriaceae bacterium | reverse complement strand
AACTTGATGTTCGACGCCCGGCACACCTCCGCAAAGTTCGCGTTCTCGCTCAGTAGCCCGTACCCCGGATGGATCGCCTCCGCCCCGGTAATCTCGGCGGCCGAGATCACGCTCGGCACGTTCAGGTAGCTCTCCGATGACCGCGGCGGTCCGATGCACACGGCCTCATCCGCAAAGCGCACATGGAGGCTGTTGCGGTCCGCCTCGGAATACACCGCCACCGTGCGGACCCCAAGCTCCTTGCATGCGGAGATCACACGCAGTGCGATCTCTCCCCGGTTGGCAATCAATACCTTACGAAACATGCGCTCCCACTGCCCGCTTGCAGGCCGGTTCCTGGTTCGTGGCGTCCCTTCGCGTGCTTGGCGCTCTTTGCGTCGGTCCCTGCCGTTTGCTGTAATTTCCCGGTGTGTCGCTGCCTGGAAAGAGGATCTGCTTCTACCGCGTGCCTGGCACTTCCGGTGCTACACGCGTATGCCGAACAGCTTCTGCCCGTACTCCACCGGCTGCCCAGGCTTCGCGTACACCTTGGCCACCTCGCCGGCGGCATCGCTCTCGATCTCGTTCATGATCTTCATCGCTTCCACGATGCACATCACCTTGCCGGCGGCGATCGTATCCCCGATCTTGAGGAATGGCTCCGCCCCCGGTGACGGCGCGTCATAAAACGTTCCCACCAGAGGTGACTTCACAATGTGGAGGCCGGCCTCCTCGTCATCCGCCGTGGCGGTTGCCGCCACGGCCACCGCCTCCGGCCCGGCGGAAGCTGCCTGCACAGGGGCTACCTTTGCCAGCGGTGCCGGGCTCGATGCGCCTGCCGCGGCCATCAGCCGCGCGATCTGCGCATACTCGAGCACACCGGGCGCAGCCGGGGGCACTGCCGCTTCCGGAACCGTGGACGCAAAGGTCAGCCGCACCTTCAGTTCCGGTCGTTCCATGTCGAACTCCGCCACGCCGCTGGCCTTCAGGAACTCCACCAGCTCCCGCAGCTCCTTCAGATCCCCTTCACCCATTCGCCCCTGCTCCAACGCTATAACTCCATCCAGGTCTTTGAACTTGCGGCGGTCAGCACCTCGCCACCCGTTTCCGTTACCAACACCATATCTTCAATGCGCACGCCAAACTCATCCGGCAGGTACACACCTGGTTCCACCGTCACCACCATGCCCGGCTCCAGCACCTGCTCGACCCCCGCCGCCAAACGTGGCCCCTCGTGAATCTCTAAACCCACTCCATGTCCCGTGGCATGCGAAAACCACTTGCCCCACTTCGCCCGGCGCAGCACGCTGCGGGCCGCCTCATCCACCGCCGCACATGGGATGCCAGGACCGATCGCGGCCACGGCGGCCTCCTGCGCTTCCAGCACCGAATCATACACGTCCCGCTCCCGCGCGCTTGCCCGGCCCAGGTGCACGGTCCGCGTCATATCCGAGCAGTACCCGTCGAGCACCACACCAAAATCCAGGGTCACAAACCCGCGACGTGGCAGCTTCTGTGCCGTCGCCCGTCCATGCGGCAGGGCGCTTCGCTTTCCGCTGGCCACGATCGTCTCGAAACTCATCGCCTCGGCTCCGGCCTGGCGCGCCGCGTATTCCAGCTCCAACGCGACCCCGATTTCGGTCGTGGACGGTTCGATGTGTTCCAAAACACCCTCAAACAGCTCGCAGCCAAGCGATGCGGCCCGCTGCATGCGCGCAATCTCGCCGTCGTGTTTCACCTCGCGGAGACTGGACACAACACCCTCGGTCGGCAAAAACCACCCGCGCTTCACGACACCCTTCGGCAACGCCTTCCGCAGCGCCTCATAGGCCGCTACCGTGGTTTGCCGCGCGTCAAAGGCGCACCGCGTCGCCCCCCGGGCCACCAGCCACTCCAGGGCCATCGACGTCGCTGACCGCTTTTCCTTCACAAACACCCGCAGGTCTGGTGCCTCCGTCCTGGCCTGGGCTGTGTAACGCCCGTCGGTGAACAGCGCCGCTCGTCCTCCCCGCAACGCCACCGCGCCATGGGACCCCGTAAAGCCCGTTAACCAGCGGACATCCGGTCCATAGGTCACCAGCAACGCATCGGCCCCATACCGGGCTGCAGCCTGCATCGCCTGCTTGCGTCGTTGAGTTGGAAGCATCCCCCGATCATAGCGGGTTCACCGCGGCTCTTGGAGCGGAAAAAGCCCGTCCGGCCCCGGGGGGTGGTCCTTTGCAGGCGCGTCGTGGGGCAAGGTCGCTAAAATGGACTATGCCCGTTGCCCAGCTCGTGTCCGAGCGCGCTAAAGTCTCTCTTCCGCCCTCCGACGTCACCCGCCGTGCCTTTCTCACCGGCGCCGGTGCAGCAGCCCTGGGTGTGGGTCTATACGCCGGCACACACGGACGGCACCAGATCGAGGTCACGCACCGCACGTTTGCGCTTCGCAACCTCCCGGATGCCTTTGTCGGCATGCGTCTCGCACAGATCTCCGATCTCCACCTGGAGGAATACACCGAGCCCAGCTACCTCGAAGAGGTCGTCCACCGGGTGAACTTCCTCCAACCGGAACTGGTCCTGCTTACAGGCGACTTCGTGAGCCGTGGACCGGGGCCCCGCAGCGTGGGTATCCGCGCCGCCGGCCGTGCCGCCGAGATCCTGTCCGGTCTCAAGGCCCCACAGCGGGTCGCCATCCTCGGCAATCACGACGTCGGGGTCAGCGCCGATATCGTCATCCATGAACTCGAGTCGCACGGCACCCCGGTCCTGGTCGACAGCTTCCTTCCGCTTGACCGCAAAAATCAGCGGCTCTACATCGCCGGCTCCGATGACGCGGGCACCCGCACCCCGGATCCCAATCTCGCCATCCCCAAGGAGCCGCGCGCCCCTGTCATCTACCTTGTGCATGAGCCCGATTACATCGACATCTTTCAGCACCACCCGCGTTTTCCGCTCGTGGACCTCATGCTCTCGGGCCACACCCACGGCGGCCAGCTGCGTTTACCCCTGATCGGCCCCCTCGTACTGCCACCCATGGGCAAGCGCTACGTCCAGGGCCACTTCCAGATCGGGCACATGCAGCTCTACGTCAATCGGGGCATCGGCACCGTGGGCCTGCCCTTGCGGCTGAATTGCCCGTCGGAGATCACCAGCATTACCCTGGTCCGCGCCTAGATCCGCAGGACTCGTTCCCGCCTAGGGCCAAAAAGCCCAGGGCCACAGCTGCCGTGCTGCGGCCCATCTCTACACCCGGGCTGTTCCCCTCACAGATACCAGGGAATATTTACCACGATGATCCGCTGATTGCCCCGGACCAGCAGCAACAGCTTCAGGATCTGGATGCGCTGGTTGTGCAGAAAGTTCTCCCACCAGTGCTGCACCACCAGTTCCGGCAGCAGCACCGCAACCTTGCGCCCTGGATTGTCGTCTTCCAGCTTCAAGATGTAGTCCATCAGCGGCGAAATGATGGTTCGGAAGGTGCTCTGCACGGTCACCAGCTCAGGTTCCGGGATGCCCTGCTTGCGGATGGGCTCCATCACCATGCGATTCCAGATCTCGTCAAAGCCGGTGTCGATGTCGTTCTGCACATTGACGACCTTGATCTCTTTGCTGATCACCAGCCCGAACCGCACCGCTTTTTCGCTGATCTTGTCCCAGCGCGCCACCGGCACCACAACGATCGGCTCTTCCAGGTCGGTCAGCCGGATCGGCGACGTATCCGCCGTTTCCACGGTGACGCGCGTGTAATGCCGCTTAATGCTGTACATCACCAGGATGATGGCCGGCACCAGGATCGCCGTGATCCACGCGCCGGAGGTGAACTTGGCCACCAGCACCACGACCAGCGTGATTCCTGTCGCTACCGCCCCCAGGCCGTTCAAAAACATCTTCAGGTGACGGTGCGGCTGGTCTGTTGACTTGATCCAGTGCCGTACCATCCCGGCCTGGCTCAGCGTAAACGCCAGAAAGGCCCCAATCGCGTACAACGGGATCAAGCGGTCGGTCACGCCGTTGAACACAATCAACAACAGCGCCGTGAAGCCGGTCAGGGCGTAAATGCCGTGCGAAAACAGCAGCCGCCTGCCCCGCAACAGAAACACGTGGGGCATAAAGTCCTTCAATGCGATCGCACGGGCCATCCGCGGAAAATCCGCAAAGGCCGTGTTCGCGCTGAAGCTCAGCGCCGCCAGCACACTGCCCATCGTGAAGTAATAAAACCAGCCGCGGCCAAATACGGCGGCTACCTGGATCGACAACACGCTTTGGTAGGCCGGATCGTTGGAGTCCATCGCGGAAACGCCATACGCTTTGGCGACGTAGGAAAGACCGGCCAGCAGCACAATCAGGATCGCAATAATCACAGTAAGGGCCTGGTTCGCCTTATGCGACCGCGGCTCCTTGAAAGCTGTGACGCCGTTCGACACAGCCTCCACACCCGTCATGGCCGCGCATCCGCTGGCAAAGGCCTTCAACAGCAGCCACACCGTGAGGTACTTCATGGTCGCCGGAATGGCCGGGGGTGGCGCGGCAACCGGCACCGGGTGCCCTCCGGACACCGCGGCGTGCCACAGGCCGAACACTACGGTGGCCAGCAGCGTGCCCACAAACAGAAAGGTCGGCAGCATGAAGACAAACCCCGACTCCTTCACGCCCCGCAGGTTCACCGTGACGATGACCACCAGGATCAGCAGGCAAAGCGCCAGCTGGTGGGGATGGAGCCGTGGCACGGCACTCACCAGCGCGGTCACCCCGGCCGAAATACCCACGGCGGCGGTCAGGATGTAGTCGATCATCAGGGCGGCGGCTGCGAGCAGGCCCGCGTTGTCCCCCAGGTTCTCGCTGGCTACCGTGAAGGACCCGCCCCCATTCGGGTACGCCTCGATGGTCTGCCGGTAGCTGAAGTACAAAATCGTCAGCAGGATCAGGATGGCCGTAAAGATCGGCATCAGGTGCTGCTGCACCCCGATCAAGCCCAACGGGATCAGCAGCGACATCGCCTGCTCCGGCCCATAGGCCGCACTTGTAAGGCCGTCCAGTCCAAAGATCGGGATGCCGGCAGCTACCCCGATGTGCTCATGTTGCGCTTCGCTGGTTGCCAAAGGCTTGCCAATCAGCAGGTCGGTGACTTTCACGCGTGGGGTCCTTTATGGGCCGGGATCGTGCAAACAGCCCAACTCCCTATTAAATCCCAAATAGGCCCAAAAAGACATGCGCTCGCCAAGACACCTGTGTCACGGCAAAATCAGGGTGGCGGCTGCACCTCTGCCCCAGGCCCAGGCGTAAGAGCCGGGCATACGCTGGCACACCACGGCCGGTGTGTCTGCGTGCAGCTTTACCGCGCCTTTCGCACCGGCTTGCGGGCTCCAGCGTCCACAGCCTCCACCGCCGGCACAGGGCGCACGCCGCTCTTTTCATCCATCCAGCCGTCCAGCAGGCTCTTGCGAAAACGCCAGCGGTTGCCCAGCTTGAACGCGGGCACAAAGCCCTCCGACGCGTACCGGTACAGGGTGTCGCCACTGATCCCCAGGTACTCCGCCGCCTGCCGGATGTCCATCACCTCGCGAACTGCCACATGTCCCTGTGCCGATCCAGCCATCGTTCCTCCTGCGCCACGGCGCTTCGCTTTGGGATTTTCTCCGGTGCACCACCCCTTCTACCCCGTTCCGCTCCGGGAAACAAGACCAATTTGAGGTATTTACCCGCTTCTGTCCCCCCGATGTCGCTTTCTCGTCATCATCGCTCCCGCCTTCCGACGGGCCGCGGCATCGGCTATGTCCGGCGAAGATCTCCCTGGGCGGCCGAGTGTTGCACATCCAGCGCCGACCTCGCCTCGCGCCGCCACCACGCCGAGCCCGCCGGAGTCTCCGCGTCAATCTGTGTCGGTACTCCCGGCGTGGGCAGAAACAGCCGCCAGTCCTCCTGGTCCGCGATCGCCGTCAACTCTTCGATTGGCTCCCGCCAGCCGTGGAGTGCCAGGTTGAACAGGCCCCAGTGAATTGGAAATAAACGCCCGGCCTTGCCAGGGCCGCCCATCTGCCGGTAAGCCTCCGCCGCGCCTGCGGGTCCCAGGTGAATGGTGCCCCACAGCGGGTGGTACGCCCCGATCTCCAGCATCGTCAGATCG
>CAXTRM010000155.1:0-2304 GCA_964246625.1 uncultured Acidobacteriaceae bacterium | reverse complement strand
GTCAGATCGAATCCCTCATACCGCTCAGCAATCTCGGCGAATCCAGGCCACGGCCCCGAGTCTGCACCGAAATACACCCGATGCTGGCTCCCCTCCAGAACAAACGAGCTCCAAAGCGTCGTAAACCGGTCCAGGGCGGTCCGGCCGGAGAAGTGCCTGGCCGGCCAAGCCGTAATCTGTAACCCCGGCCCGGTCCCGCTGGCCGCAATCTCGGTACCCTGCGTCCAGTCCAGCTCCTGCACCCGTTCCGGGGCCACACCGAACTGCCGGAGCCGACGCCCACACCCTCGCGAGGTCACCCACTGTGCCCGAAGCGTCGTCTTCAGCCGGCTCAGCCGCTGAATCGTCTCCGCCCCCATATGGTCGTAGTGGTCGTGCGAGATCAGCACCACGTGGAGTTCGGGCAGCTCTTCCAGCTCCATGGTGGGCGGAAAGAAACGTTTCGGCCCCATCCATTGCACCGGGCTCACCCGCTGCTCCCACACCGGATCGATCAGCACCCGGAAGCCATCAATCTCCAACAACAGTCCTGAATGCCCAAACCACGTCAGCCGCAAACCATTCGCCGGTGGCTCCCGCAGCAGGCCCACATCGGTCCGGAACGGTCCCAATGGCTGCTTCGGCTCCGTCTCAGCCCGGTTGCTGAGGTAGAGCGGGAGCACCTTGAACATCACTCCAGGCCCGCCTACCTCGGTCGGAACGGGATTTTGAAACTTCTTGCCAATTCGTCTCGCGCGTTTCAACAAGGACATGCCTTGTAGGATGCCCCATCCTGCGGCTTGTCGTCGCGGTCCGGCCCGAAACTCTCCCCGAAACCGACACCGCCTCCGCTGCGCAGGCGGAGGCGTTCAGGAATCCAGATGCCGTAAAACGTCCTACTTGGTAAAGATCTGCGATCCGGGGTTCTTTCCTTCATCGTCGTGCAGGCGATTCTGCGCGCGCTTGGCGCTCTCCATCGCCTCGTGATCCACATGCTCCAACGGTGTCTCGGTCACCTCGGTGGCCTGCCCTCCCGTGGACTCGACAGATTCGTGCGAGGGACGTGCCGGAGACTTCGTTGCGTCAAGACCTTGTGCCATATCTCACCTCGTTTCATCGGACGACCCACGCCGCCCAGGGGTTGTCCTGCAGCCGCCGTACAGCTGCGGCCCTGTTCGTCCTACTTTGCCGCTAGGATCTCCATCTTTTCGATCCGTAGCTCGTTGGCGAACAGATCTGGCGCGCTTGCCATCAGCGCCTCCGCAATCCTGCCATTCAGGTGGGCCTCGCGGCCAGCCTCGTCGTCAAACGTATCGAACACGCCATACACCCCCGGCCCCATCTTCACGCCGTACCAGGTCACCGTGCCGGTCTCTTCACCGGCCATCTGCGCGCCCTGCTGCAAAAAAGCCTCAATCTCCTCTTCCTTGCCCTGCTTCGCCTTCAACATCACCCAGATTGCCTGTTTTGCCATCTCGTTCTCCTCGGGCGGGGTCCTGCCGCGAGCCTCCGCTCTCCCCATAGATGCCGCCCTCTGCTTTGGCGACCGGGCTCGACAGCGGTACCCTTAAATTGTCGTGATTACGTCTCTCTGCCAGCGCGTCCTCATCCGGTCTCTCCTGCTCCTCTCTGCCCTGCCCGGTCCAGCCGTCCTCTACGCGCAGACCTCAGCGCCACTACCCGATGCTCCCAGCGCTGCGGTTCATACCCCACCCGCTGCCCTGCCCACTGGACCCACTGTGCTCCTCGATACCTCCATGGGGCGGCTCACCTGTCAGCTCTTCGACCAGGAAGCCCCGGTCACCACCGCCAACTTCGTTGGCCTGGCAACCGGCACAAAGCCCTGGACGGACCCGGCAACTCACCAGCAGGTCACCGGGAAGCCCTTCTACAGCGGCACGCAATTTCATCGCGTCATCCCGGGCTTCATGATTCAGGGTGGCGACCCGCTCGCCAGCGGTATGGGCGACGCCGGCTTCTATATCCCGGACGAGATCTCCGCCAACCTGCGCTTTGACGTCCCTGGCCGCCTCGCGATGGCCAACTCCGGCCCTAACACCAACAGCTCCCAGTTCTTCATCACCGAACTCGCTAAACCGGAACTCAACGGCCACTACACCATCTTTGGCCAATGTGATCCACACTCGGTCCTTGTGGTCGGTTCCATCGCCCGTGTCGAACGGAACTCCGAAGACAAGCCCTACACGCCCGTCGTCCTGAACAGGGTCACCGTCGTTCCTGCTGGCCAGCCTCTTCCGCCCGAGCCCGCCTTACCCTTACCACCCACACCGTCCGCCGCCCCTGCTTCCACATCGGCCCCCTCGC
>CAXTRM010000154.1:2871-8403 GCA_964246625.1 uncultured Acidobacteriaceae bacterium | reverse complement strand
GCGTTTACCTCTGCGGTTGCAGGTCTGATCCACCCCCAACCATCTGGACAGCCGAGCTGCGCTCCCCAGACGGTGAATGGACTGCAACGGTAAACACCGTCCAGAACGGTGGTTTTGGGTCAGCAAACATTGGTACCGTCGTTGCGTTGAAGAGCACAAACAGCAATGCGAACGCTGGAAAGCCATACGACGTTCTTGCGTTCAGCTGCTACGGCCCAGCCGCGCGCCCCTACACTTGGAGCGATGAAAATCGGGGAGGCACCATTCATCTCAAGATGCGGTGGCGTGACGCCGAGCACCTTGATGTTACTTACGATGGGAGGGCTGACGTTAACCTTCAGGTGGCCAGCTTCGCGGGGGTGACTGTCTCTCTCGAGAAGGTGCCAAACTCCTCGGCTACCGAGGAAGCCAACCAAAGGGTCACCAGATGAACTGGTCCTTGATAGTGATCGGTCCTAGGTGAGAGATTCAAGGCCTCGGAGTCTCGACCACCACCCGCGCAGCTTACGCAAGCACTCCCTCAAACCACCGAGACGCCTGCTCCGCCGTCACCCGCACCGACACAAAGAACTGCCCAAACGTCGCATAGACCGCGCTCACCTTGTCAAAGCGCATCTCGTAGATCAGCTTCTTGAACACCACCGGGTCCTCGGCAAACAGATCCACACCCCACTCCCAGTCATCCAGCCCGATCGAGCCCGTGATGATCTGGCGCACCGAGTCGGCGTAACGCCGCCCAATCAAGCCATGCTCATGCATCATGCTGCGGCGGTCGGCCATCGGCTCCGTATACCAGTTCACGCCCTCGCCGCGCTTGCGATCCATGGGGTAGAAGCACAGGTACTTCGCTGGCGGGACAGCCGGGAAAAGCCGGGTCGCGAGCGAAGCCTTGGTCCGTGCCGTCGCCTCCGTAACGCCTGCATGCCACTCCGCCGTCCCTGGCTGCAGCCCGCGCTCCAGGAGCCCGGTGTAGATCTTCTCCGACGACTCATACAAGCCCAGCTCCACCACCGAAAGATAGGAGTGCGTCGGCTGCAGGTAGGCATAAAGGTCGGTCTGGGCCAACTGGAGCTCCGCCCGGTTCAGGTCCTCAAGCGAATCGCGGAAGTGCACCAGCGTCAGGTCGCCCTTGTGACCGATCTGCGAAAACAGGGCCGATTGGTTGGGGTGACCGCCAGTACCCGGTAAGCCCGCTTCCCAACGGCGCAGCAGTTCACTGAACTCCGCGGCAAGGGCGCTCCGCTGCTCAGCTGGCGAGTGCCTCCACGCGGCCCAGTCGAAGCGAAACATCTGGTGCAACACGCTGGAACCTTCCAGCGTAAGGGGAACCTGGGGCAACTCGGGCACAGAAATACTCTCCATTGACCTTCATTATCGACCATGCCCCGGCGGTCATCTGCCTGTGCCATCCTGCCCTGCAGTTCGCAGAGGTGCTCACCGCAAGAGGAGCCATCTTTGGCGTGCATGCTGCGACCTTCTCCCGCGGTACACTGCGCAGGATGCCGAAAGCCAACAACGACCTGACCTCGGCGTCGACGCGCCCCAACACGCTGGGCGGCAAAACCGCAGCCTCCCCCGCCAAGGCGCGCCGCATCGCCGCCTCCGAACCGGTCGCCCCCAAGAAGGCCGTAGCCACCAAAGCTTCAAAAAAAGCCGCCAAGAAGCGCAGCGGCACCACAAAGCCCCTCGCCCCCGAGCGCATCGCCGCGATCCTGGACGCCCTCAAGCGCGCCTACCCTGACGCCGTCTGCGCCCTCACGCACACCAGCGCCTGGGAGCTCACCGTCGCCACCATCCTTTCCGCGCAGTCCACTGATGCCGGCGTCAACCTCGCCACCCCCGAGCTCTTTCGCCAGTTCCCCACGCCCCAAACGCTTGCCGAAGCCAACCCTGCGGCGATCGAAGAGCTCATCCATAGAACAGGCTTCTACCGCGCCAAGACGAAAAGCATCATGGGCGCTGCCCGTGTCGTCACAGAGCGCTTCAACGGCGAGATCCCGCAAACTATGGACGAGATGCTGGAGCTGCCCGGCGTCGCCCGCAAGACCGCCAACGTCGTCCTCGGCTCCTGGTACGGCATCCCCTCCGGCGTCGTCGTGGACACGCACGTTTTGCGCCTCACGCGACGCCTTGAGCTCACCAGGAACGAAGAGCCGGTCAAGGTCGAGCAGGACCTGCAGAAGATCATCCCGCAGGACCGTTGGATCGACTTCTCGCACGAGCTCATCCACCACGGCCGCCGCATCTGCGTCGCCCGCAAGCCCCGTTGCGAACAGTGCGCGCTCGAAACCGAGTGCAACTCCGGCGACAAGACCTGGAGCTCCCACCGGCACGGTCAGGACTCCTGATCACCCCTTTGAGCGTTGTGATACCTCCCGCTTCTGAAAGAGGCGCAGCGACGATCCGTGTCCCGACTTCACCGCGCAGTTGCCGCGGCCGGTTGCTAACGACCAGAGCTCTTTGACGGGGTTCCCGGGCCCAGGCGGGAGCTACCTCAGGCCCAGCACCCCAGCAATCGCCGCACCACGACCAGTTCCCCTGTGTGATACGCGTTGTGGTCGGCGATCAACAACGCCTCCCGCAGCAGGTTCTGGCCCTCGCCCCAGGCGAATGGCTTGTATAACGCCGCATCGGGACGCTGCAGCAGCGCGGTGAAGCTGGCGCGATCCGCCGCGATGCCCGCAAGCGCCTCGTCCCACGCCCGGGGACTTGGGGGCTCCGGCGACTTCGGCCAATATGCCTCGGGCCATGGCTTCTGCTCGTACCCACCCGCAGGCGGATCCGAAAAGTCCAGAATGTCTTTTTGCGCGATCCGGAGGTGCTCCACGATCTGCCACCCCGAGTACGGCAACCCTTCCGGCACCACACCGCGCAACGCTACGGGAAACTCCGCTACCGCATGCTCCAGCGTCGCATGCGCCTGTCCCTGTTCCAGCAGCGCCACCAACTGCGCCACGACGGCCTTGTCTGTCTCGCTCGCACTCATCTGCCTCTGACTCTACGCCTGCGCCCTACAACAGCAAGGCCTCGGTATCACCGAGGCCTCGCCGTGCAGCACAACACCGCTCCTTTCCCTAGGCGTGAGCGCGACCGCTATGCCCATGCACGAAGTGGTACGGCGGCCAGGGACCGCTCAGCTGCATGGCGCAGTCCTTCATCTGCAGTGTGGCGGAGCTGTACTTGTTCTGGTAGCGCTCCACCGTCTTCTTATCTACGAGGTGTGCAATGTCCAACAGCATCTTGCCGCTGTCGGTGCGCTTGCAGGTGATCTCTTCCTCGATGGGCAGGAACATACGGTGCATCTGCAAGCTGAGCGCCCTCGCCCGGCTTTGACGCTCCCGCTGCCGGGTGGCCGACTCCCGCAGGTTGGACAGGTAGGCCTGCCCCGCGGCATGGCCCCCCAACTGCGCCACCCGTTCCGCGCACACATCGTCGATCAGAACCTTCAGGTGCATCTCCGCTTTGCCGCGCAGACGTTCTACATTGGCCATGAAGTGCCGCTGGTTTGAACGCACCGAACGCCGCAGCGAATCGTCATCCTCAAACGCGGTGCCGAAGCGGAAGGGCAACACCGTCGAGCGGGCAAAGATGGCGGCGATCACCTTGGCATGTTCCCGGGCTGCCCCGGAGGCCTCGGTCCCATTGATGCGCGCGGCGTCTTCCGGCAGGTGCTCGGAAACGATGACGGTCAACTCAGCAGCGGGAAAAAGAAAGGTTTGTCCCCCAAAAAGTCCCGATACGCCTTCCAGCGGCACGGGGCGGCGATGATTGGCAAGCTCGGCGAACGCGGATCGTTCCGCAATGCAATAGGCATACCACGGCATGATGTTGGTGCTCCTCAACTAGCCGGCGGTTACCCGGCAGAATCAAACCGTACACACATGCCAACCGCCCGGTGCTGAACGCCGTCCGCGCTCTGGAGTGCTCCACAAAAAGTGCACTGTTCGATGGCGAGGCAGATACTATGCCAGCCTTTGTACCGTTGGCAAGGAAAACAATTCCACCTAAAGGCAACGCTATCCTTTCACTAATGAACGTCGTTCCGACACCCCAAACCTACCGGTCCTGCTAAGCTGAAGAGGTGTCCGGTCTCGCTGCCGGCAGCCCTGTTTCAAGGCAAGGACGGATCCACACACCGTGAACACACCCGCAAACCGCATCGCCCGCAGGCCGGACCAGATCTCGCTTACCCCCGACAACGGCGTAGCCTGGGCCAAAAGCAACGGCCGCTCTGTTCTGCTGCTCGGGGGCGCTGCCCTGCTGCTTCTTGTGCTTTTGGTCGGCGCGTTCTCCCTGTACCAGCACCGTTCCGCCAGCGCCGCCACGGCCTTTGGTGAAGCCATGCAGACCTACCAGATGCCGCTCGTGCGGCCAGGCCAGGCGCTGCCGCCGGGCATCAAGGCCTTCAACACGGCCAAGGAACGCGCCACCAAGGCCAACGGGCAGTTCCTGCAGGTAGCACAGCAGTATGGCTCCACCGAGGCCGGCAAGATGGCCAAGTACTTCGCCGGCCTGACCTACATGGAGGCCGGACAGAACGGTCCCGCGGAAGACACCCTGAAGCAGGTCGCCGGGGGCTGGAACGGGGACATGGCCGCCCTGGGCAAAGCAGCCCTTGCCCAGCTCTATGCCCAGACCGGACGCGCGCCGCAGGCCGTCGAACTCTACCAGCAGCTCGCCAAGGGCCACGCCGTCACCGTACCGCCCGAGCTCGCGCAGCTCCAGTTGGCCGACCTGTACACCTCCGAAGGCAAAACAGAACAGGCACGGCAGATCTATGCGCAGATCAAAGACCACGACAAGGACAGCAAGGGCAAACCCGGCATCGCGGCCCAGGTCGCGACCAAAAAGCTGAACCCGTCAGCCGCACCCGCAGCCCCGGGGCGCTGAGCCTTTCCCCGCCACAAGCAGCAAAGGCCGGGCCTCCTTTGGCCCGGCCTTTCGCTGTCCAGCTGCTTTTTGCCCAGCTTTCCTAGCCCGCAGGCCGCCTACTCCTCAGCGGCCCGATCGTGCTTCTCCAGGTTGACCGCTGTCGCCTGCGCGCTCACGTGCGAGGTCAGCCGGTCCGCCAGGGCCTGCGGCGAGCTCAGCCCGGCCATAACCGTCCAGGCATCCGTGCTCTTTTCCTGCTTCGGGGGCGCGACCCACACGGGCAGGCTCAGCTTCAGGGCATCCGCCAGCGCACACGCGTAAGGCTCATACAGCTTGCGCAGCGCGCCCAGCCGGGCCCGGCTCTCGAAGTCCTCACATGGGGAAAAGCCGGTTCCTTCCAGTGCCTCGCAGAGTGCCATCAGCTCCACGTCCTTTAACCGGGTCGGCTCCTGGTTCCGCAACCCCAGCTCCTGCTTTTCCAGGTGAAACACATGCACCAGGTCCACCAGCAGGTGCCGGCCGATCGCAAACGTGAGCTGGGCCTGCCGGGTCTTGGCGCCTTCCATCATGGTGATCAGCACCGCGCAGGCATCCAGCACCGCGATCAGCGCCGAGATCCAGCTTTGGTTGTCATGCTGCGACCGGTAATAGCAAAGGATC
>CAXTRM010000154.1:835-2861 GCA_964246625.1 uncultured Acidobacteriaceae bacterium | reverse complement strand
GATCGGGTAGGAAATATGAGTTTCCAGCATCTCCGCGCACCACAGCTCCCAATCCGCCAGGAGGTCTTTCAGGATCTCTGTGCCTTCGTCGAAACTGTGTCGCCGCAGCAACTCGGCTGCCGTCGGGGGCGAGCCTGCCCTCGCGTCCAGCAACGCCACCAGCCGTTCCCGCTGGGAAAAGGAGCTGTACAGCACCGGGACATAGCCGATCACCAACGCAATGAACGCCAGGCCGGTGCCCGCCTCCAGCACCGTAAAGAAACGCGCCACCGGCGTCGCCGGGGTCACGTCGCCCATGCCCAGCGTAAAGATCGTGGTGCCGCTGACGTACAGGCAGGAGCCGAGGTGCGCCCAGCTGCTTGGGTTTTTCAGCAGCGTGTCGTGAAACCCCACATGGAGTCCGAAAAAGATCAGCCCAAAGCCGCACGTCAGCAGCATGGCCCACAGCACAAACAGGATCAGCAGCGAAAGCGGCCCGTAGATGCTGTACACCTGTTCCCGGACCGCGTGGGAGCGGAGCCGCGAGGTCACAAACTGCCAGGGCTGCCAGGTGAACAGGAAGAAAAGGCGTGTGATCCGCAACCGTCCCACGGGACGGCGCGGAAGAATGATGCTTTGAAACGCATCCAGCAGCACCAGTGCGAGCAACAGCGCACCGGCGACCACGGCTAGTTCATGCATCAAGGCTCCTGCACTGCAAGTTTCTGCTCATCGCAAAACTGCGGGTTGCTTGTTCCTGTCCTTAAAAACGACAGTGACGTTGGAGATACACTTGGCTCGATCTCCCCCAGAGGTTGTACCGCCACCCTACGCCTGAAAACTGAAGCCGAACTCGCTGCACAGTTCTGTTGCAGGAGGTGTCCCTTGAAGACACGGGTTCTTGTTGTTGATGACGACCAGCTTGTCGCCGATACACTTTCGCTGATCTATCGTGCCAACGGGTACGAGTGTGAGGCCCGCTACTCGGCAGCTGCCGCCTTTGAGTGCGCCCGCAAGTTCATGCCTGCCCTGCTTCTGTGCGACGTCGCCATGCCGGAAGAAGATGGCCTCCAGTTCACCGCGCGTCTGCAGCAAAGCATGCCGAACCTGCGCATGCTGCTGTTGAGTGCCTATTCCAGCAGTGTTGCCCCTCTGATCTCCTCCGCCTCGCAGCCCGGCCGTCCCATCAAGCTGCTTAGCAAACCCTGCCGCCCTGATGATCTCCTTCGAGAAAGCCAGGTGTTGCTCGAAGGCGCCTGCGGCTAGCCCTCCTCCTGCTGCCTCAGCGCGGTCCGCGTCGGCCAGGTCCCGCTCCGGGCAGTATCCTTGAAATCATGGCTGAGCACGACGCGCCCCTGACCCTTGCCGGCCTTCGCCGCGCGTCCACACAGCGCCGACGCGCACCCTCCTTGCCCGCAGGCCCTGGCCTCTTCGATCTGCTACCCCCTGCCGAGGCTTCCGCAGACGAGCTCAACCCTTCGCCCTTGCAATCCGGCTCCCCGCAACCAGGCTCCCTGCAACCAGGCTTCCCCGCCCAGACGCTTCCTCCTGCGCCACCTCCGAAAGCCTTCTTCGAGCCGGCGCAGCGCGCCATGCCGCCTCCTGCCCCTGCGGAAACAAGCCCTTCTGCCCCTCCTTCAGCGGCACCCGCCGCCCCGGAAACCTCCACCCTTTGGACCGTCAGCGGGCTTGTGCGACATGTTCGCGAGCTGGTGGAGCGTGGCTACAGCCGCGTCACGGTCGAAGGGGAAATCTCCAACTGGCGTCCCTCCGGCAGCGGCCATTGCTACTTCACGGTCAAGGATGCCGGCGCCCAGCTGTCGGCGGTGCTCTTTCGTCGTCAAGCGTCGCTGCTGCGCTTCCAACCGCAGGACGGCGCCGCGGTCAAACTGCACGGTCAGCTGTCGGTCTATGAAAACCGCAGCCAGATGCAGCTCATCGTCGAGTGGATGCAGCAGGCCGGATTGGGCGCGCTGCTGGCTGAGGTGCAGCGGCTCAAAGACCAGCTTCGGCGCGAAGGCCTCTTCGACAACAAGCGTGCCCTGCC
>CAXTRM010000154.1:0-825 GCA_964246625.1 uncultured Acidobacteriaceae bacterium | reverse complement strand
GTTTCGACCATGAGGGCGTTGCTCGCGCGATCGCGGGCTCGGTTTTACCCGTCATTACCGGGATCGGCCACGCTACGGACACAACCATCGCCGACGCTGCCGCCGACCTGTGTGCTCCCACACCCTCGGCCGCCGCGGAACTACTGACCGCAGCACAGCACCGCATCGAAGAGCACCTGGATCGTGTGCACGGCCGCCTGCTCCGGGCCAGCCGCTTTGAACTGCTTCGCGCTCGGCAGCGGCTCGCGCAACTGGCCGCAGGCACGGCGCTTCGCAGAACCGGAGATGCCCTCAACCGGCGGGCACAGCGGCTCGACGAGCTCGTCTTTCGCGGACAGGCCGGCCTGAGCCAGCGCTTCCGCTCCCAGGCAAATCGTTTCAAGGCCGGAGAGACTCGCCTGCTTCGGCAGGATCCTTCCCTGAGGCTCCAACGGGACCGGCGACGTTTGGAAGGGTTGCAGGCACGGCTGCATCGCGCCGTGGGCACGCATCTGGCTGCTAGTGGGCGCCGTCTGGACTCCCGTGGCGCCCGCCTCGAAGCCCTTAGCCCCTTGCGCGTGCTGGAGCGGGGCTACGCCCTGGTCTTTGATGAGAACGGGCATCTGGTCCGGTCTGCGGACCACCTCGCGCCCGGTCGCCAGATCAGGGCTCGACTCGCCCAAGGCACCCTCCGTGCGCAGGTGCTGGGTGCGGGCGACGCGGCGGTTCCGGAAACGCCGGATCCGGAAGCAACGGCCTGAAGCGCGTGCCGCTCTCCGCTTTTCCCAGGCTGTTCTCTGGCGAAATACGCCGGTACTCGCCTTGGTAGTCCGGGGTCCTCCACTC
>CAXTRM010000153.1:4015-8407 GCA_964246625.1 uncultured Acidobacteriaceae bacterium | reverse complement strand
GTGCAGGATGGGGCGGCGGAGCGGCCAGGTGATGGCGGCGTAGAGCGCAAGGAGCCCCAGGGCCAAAGGCAGGCCGCGTGGCCGGGCGTGCAGGTGGACGTAGAGGTCGTGGAGCGCGACGCCGAGCAGCCAGATGGGGAAGAGCAGGGTAATGCAGGGGCCGCTGGCGAGGCAGAGCAGAGGGACGAGCAGCCAGCGGCTGCGGGGGGCGTAGAGCCAAAGGCCGTAGAGCGCGTAGTAGACGCACTCGAAGGAGAGCGACCAGAAAGGGCCGTTGGAGAGCGGCGGCGTGCCCCAGTCCCACCAGCCGACGGTGAAGGTGAGGTTGTGGAGCGCTTCGGCGGGGATTTCGCGCCAGGTGAAGGGGATGACCATGCTGCGGTAGACCGCGGGCGACCACCAGGCCGCGGCGGGCTCAAGGAGGAAGGTGAGCAGCAGCATGGGGAAGACGACGGAGTAGATGCGCGAGGCGCGGTCGATCCAGTAGGCGCGGCCGGTGGTGACGCGGGCCACGGTGATGTAGCGAATGACGAAGCCGGAAAGCACGAAGAAGACGCAAACGGCGAGGTTGCCGGAGCGCTCCGAGATGATGGGCGGGGCGGCCACGTAGTGGAGCGGCATGTGGCTGAGGGCGACGGCGAGCGCGGCGGCAAAGCGCAGGACGTCGAGCAGAACGGAGGCATCTCTGCCGAAGAATTGTTTACGTTCGCGCCCGGGCATCGTCGCCCTGATTATATGCAGAGCGTGCCAGCGATCTGCGGGTGCAGTAGCCTTGAGGGAAGGAGGCCGACCCATTTCTTCAGCAGGCGTGACTTTTAGCCCGGCCCCAGTTCCGTTACGGGGAACGCAGTCGCTGGTCGGCGTGATGAGCTTCGTTTGGAAGCGTCCCCGGTTGACACTGACGGAGTTAGCGTGGCGCTGGCTTGCGGCTGTGCCGCTGCTGTGGCTGGGCTGGCACGTGCTGGCACCCGAGCTCCAAGCCCTGCCATTGGACAGCACGGCCCTGGCAGGGATGACGTTTTTTGAGCCGGTCCGGTCGGTGAAGGTGCTGGCCAGCCAGACAGACCTGTACCTGCCGTGGGTCCGGGCCGCCGCACGATGGTGGGTGCCGCTGGCGTTCCTTGTGTGGGGCGTGATGTCGACGCTGGGCCGCACGGAAACGCTGCGCCGCACCGACCCTGGACTGCGTTCCCGCTGGAGCCTGATGCTGGGAGTGCGCCTCCTGCGCGCCCTGACGTTTTTGGGGGTTGTTGCCCTGTGGGGTTATGCGGTGAGGAGCGCCTTGCATGCCACGATCACCACGCCGGGCCGTACCGGGGCGGAGCCGAATCTTGTGTTGTTTACGGCGGAAACGGTCGGCCTGACCCTGGCTGCCTTTATGATCTGGTCGTTGGTGGCGTGGCGGCTGGATTTGGAGCCCCTGCTTGCGATGACAGGCGCCCGGCTGAACCGGGCACAGCAGGCGCACCTGCGCTCGAAGCTGATTGAGACCAACATGGTGATGGGTATCGTGCGGGTTGCGCTGTTTGTGCTGGCGATGACCTTTTCTGCGTCCCCTTTGCCGTTTCAAAGCCGGGAAACACAGGCATACATCAACGTGTGGTGGGTGGGGGTGGCGATCTTCTACGTGGTCAGCTCGGACTTTTTCCATGTCGTGGGCCGCGTAACCTTTCTGCGGTTACTGCAAACCATTGCCGAGGAGACCAACGCGTCAGCGCAGACCGCATCCTAAGCGCAGGCCCTTTTCACAACTTCACCGCACGGAGCTCGACTGTTATGTCGTTCGGTATCTATACCGTTGGAACGCTTGTCCTTATCGCCGGGGTGCTGTACATCTGCCACCTCATGCACGTCCCGCAGCGCTGGGTGATTGGCATCGCCATTCTTTTACTGGGCGCGGGCATCATGGGAGCGGTGACCAACACGCGGGCCAAGGACCCCAACTAGCGCCCTCCGTCTGTTGCCTTTGACGTGAGCTGCACGCTTTCCATGATGGCATCGAGGTGCTGCTGCAGAGCGGCTGTTTCTTTACCGGTCAACGGCCTTGGGGTGTTCGAGTTCTTGATATTAGGGCAGCCTGTGACGAAGTCGCGCTCGAAGACGAAGCATTGCTTTGCTTGCAGTGTGGTGTCCAACTGCGTCCTGACCTCCGTGCACGCCGCTCCGTCACCGCCAACGGCTTCCGTGTACAGCGCGTTGCCGTACCGTACCTGAACGGGGGTTGAGGCCGCAGGAACCCTCTTGGCAAGATCCGCGCAGGCGCTGGCGTTGCTGGCGCCTTGTACGGTGTAACTGAACATGAGCGCCCGGAGAACAGTTTGAGCGTAGGGGGTTCCTTCAGGCAGGAACTGCTGGGTGATGCGCGCCTTGCCCGCACCGGCCTCAAAGTCGGGCGCGATAGGACTTTGCCCGGCGATGGCCGGCCTCCACGCCGCGGGATAGCTGAAGCTGACGCCTGTTGCCGGATCACGATAGGTGGTCTGGTCGGCGCGTTGGGACTCAACCACCTGCGGCGCATGTGGCGCGTCGGCGGCATCGGTGGCGCCGGGCAATGCGACGCTGCGACCTGAGGTGACCGGCAGATCGCTTCCGGCCGGCTTGGGCTGTTCCGAGGGGCGACACCCCACCTGAAGCAAGATAACCAGCCCGCCGCCTACCAAAGCCCGCAAACGCATAGTTTTCCGTGATCCTCCGCACGACTCCTGCAAGCTTAGCTCAGTGTCGCTGAGCCGAGGGGACTCCGGCCGGACGGAGGAGCAGCGAGAAGCCCTCCTTCTGCAAGTAGCTTCACCTCAGCAGGAACCACGCGTCGTTCAGCGTCGCGATAGGGCCTTTCGCTCGGTTTCGTCCAGCGTACGGGCGAGAAAGGCGTGCAGGATGCCGGCGACCTCTTCCAGATGGGTTTCGAGCGCGAAGTGCCCCGCATCGACGAAGCGGATTTCGGCGTTGGGGAGATCGCGGCGGAAGGCCTCTGCGCCTTGTGGGAGAAAGAAGGGGTCGTTCTTGCCCCAGACGGCAAGGGTAGGCGGCTGGTGGCTGCGGAAGTACTCGTGAAAACGAGAGTAAGCAGCCACGTTCGTTTTGTAGTCAGCCATGAGGTCGAGCTGTATATCCGCGTTGCCGGGGCGATCGAGTAGAAGCTGATCGAGGGTGTAGCTTTCCGGCGCGATCAGGGTCGTATCCGTCTCGCCATGGGTGTACTGGAACCGCGTCGTTTCAGATTGAAGAAACGCCCTCAGCTGGTCGCGGTTCTCTTTGGTCGCGTCTTGCCAGTAGGCGCGAACAGGGTTCCAGGCCTGGCTCAAACCCTCCTCATAGGCGTTGCCGTTCTGGGAGATGAGCGCGGTCACCTTGTCAGGCCGCGAAGCCGCGAGGCGGAGGCCGACGGGTGCCCCGTAATCGAAGATGTATAAGGCATAGCGGCTAAGGTTGATGGTGTCTGTGAAGCTCTCGATGACCTTGGCCAGGTGATCGAAGGTGTAGCCAAAGCTGTTTGCGGCGGGTGCATCGGAAAAGCCAAAACCCGGGAGGTCCGGGGCGATTACCCGGTACGTGTCCGAGAGCCGGTCGATGAGACCGCGGTATTGATGGCTGGAGGTAGGGAATCCATGCAGTAGGAGGATGGCGGGTGCGTCCTTGTGACCGGCTTCGCGATAGAAGAGGTTCAGGGGCGCGCCGGAAGGACGATCGTCGACGGCAACGGTGTGGTAGTGCACGGGAAGCGGCATGGGCGGGGCTCCTGATCGGTCTAAGTCGTCGTGAACCGAACAATCGGTACAGTAAAGAAGGAAAGCCAGGGTGTCAACAGGGGTGAGATGGATGGAACTAGAGCTTAAGATAGAACGAACGTTCCATGGAAGCGTGGAGGCCTGAGATGCCTGTCGTGTTGACCCCTAGAGAGGAGATCGTCGAGCGGCTGTTTCCCGTGTTTCGGGATCGCGGATTTGAAGGTGCTTCGCTTGCTGACCTGTCGCGCGCCACAGGGCTTGGCCGTTCGAGTCTGTACCACTACTTTCCGGAGGGGAAGGATCAGATGGCGGCGGCCGTGCTGGCCCATGCGGAAGCTTCGATCGGCCGCCAGATCGTTGAAGTCGCGCAAGGGCCAGATGCACTCAAGGTTCGTGTTCGGAAGATCGTTTCCACGCTGGAACAGATGTACGCCGGGGGACACACCCCGTGTGTGCTCGGGCAGCTGGCCACGGCAAGCGTAGGGCCGCCTGCTCGAGAGAGTCTGCGGAGATCGTTCGAGCAGTGGGTGGCAGCTATCGCCAAGCTGGCGCGTGACGGTGGCATGGCGGATAGGCGGGCACGCGAGTTTGCCGAGGACTGGGTGGCTCGCCTGCAGGGCGCACTGATTTTGCAGGCAGCCAACGGCAGCACGACTGCATTTGC
>CAXTRM010000153.1:3103-4005 GCA_964246625.1 uncultured Acidobacteriaceae bacterium | reverse complement strand
TAGAAGAGCCAAGCGAGGGTGTAGCCCTCCACGGTTGGTGTGCGACAAAGCGTAACAACAGACAGCGGGCTCACCAAGGGAACGGGCCACACGTACACTGAACGTGTGGACAAGCCAGGCAGTTCGACCATCGTCATTCTTGATTTTGGGTCGCAGTACACGCAGCTGATCGCTCGCCGCATTCGGGAGCTGGATGTGTTTTCGGTGGTGCTGCCTTGCACGGCGCCGCTGCGAGAGGTGCTGGCACTGCAGCCCAAGGGCATCATTCTTTCGGGTGGGCCGTCGTCAGTGTATGACGTGAATGCACCGGAGGTGGATGCGGCTGTTTTGGAACTGGGGCTGCCGACGCTGGGCATCTGTTACGGGATGCAGTTCATGACGCACCATCTGGGCGGGCGCGTGGTGCCCGGCAGCGCGCGCGAGTACGGGCATGCGGAGGTGGAGGTCAAGGAAGAGTCGCCGCTGTTTCATGGCCTGCCCGCGACCCTGGAGGTGTGGATGAGCCACGGCGACCACGCCGAGGCGTTGGCTCCCGGCTTCAGGGTGCTCGCAACGACAAATCATGCCATTGCCGCGATTGAAGATCGCGAACGGCGCATGTGGGGCTTGCAGTTTCACCCGGAGGTGGTGCACTCGCGCCAGGGGACGGAGATGCTGCGCAACTTCGTGGTGGATCTTTGCGGGGCGGCGCAGGATTGGACGCCGGCACACTTTATTGAGACCACGGTGGAGCGGATTCGCGAGCAGGTGGGACCGACGGGGCATGCGATCTGCGGGCTGTCGGGCGGCGTGGACTCTTCGGTAGCGGCGGTGCTGGTGCAGCGGGCGATTGGTGATCGGCTGACGTGCATCTTCGTGAACAACGGGGTGCTGCGAAAGGACGAGTTTGAGGCCGTGCAGCA
>CAXTRM010000153.1:0-3093 GCA_964246625.1 uncultured Acidobacteriaceae bacterium | reverse complement strand
ATGCCAGCCAGAGGTTTCTAGGGAAGCTTGCCGGGGTGACGGATCCGGAGCAGAAGCGGAAGATCATCGGCGTCGAATTCATCGCGGTCTTTGACGATGAGGCCAAGAAGATCTTTGAGGCCGAACGGAGTGCGGGCGAAGAGATCGCGTGGCTGGTGCAGGGGACGTTGTACCCGGATGTGATCGAGTCGGCCAGTGTGCATGGGCCGTCGCATGTGATCAAGAGCCACCACAATGTGGGGGGTCTACCGGCCGACATGAAGCTCAAGCTGATTGAGCCGTTGCGCGACCTGTTCAAGGATGAGGTGCGCCGGGTGGGCCGCGATCTTGCGATGCCGGCCGAGATCCTGGAGCGCCAGCCGTTTCCTGGGCCGGGGCTGGCCGTGCGCATTCTCGGTGAGGTGACGCCGGAGCGGGTGGCCATTCTGCAGGAGGCCGATGCGATCTGCGCGGCGGAGATCCAGTGTGCGGGGCTGACTGCGAAGTTATGGCAGAGCTTTGCGGTGCTGCTGCCGGTGAAAACGGTCGGTGTGATGGGCGACCAGCGCACGTATGCCTACACGTGTGCCATCCGTGCGGTGGAGAGCGAAGACGGCATGACGGCGGACTGGGCGGTGCTGCCGCCCGAGGTGCTGCGGGCGATCTCGGGACGCATAGTGAGTGAGGTGCGCGGGATCAATCGCGTGGTGTACGACATCACGTCCAAGCCGCCGGGCACCATTGAGTGGGAGTAGCGCGATGCGGGTGATCTGGCGCGCCTTTTTGATCCTGGGTACGTTTCTAGGCGTTGGGTACGCAACCATGCATCTGCTGGTCGCCCACGCGGTGGCCCGCGGCACGCCGGAGTACAGTGTGCGATTGGCCGGGGCAATGGCAGGCCTGTTTGTGGGCGGCGTCGCGGCGTTGCTGCTGACCCTGGCCTTGCTGCTTGGAGGCAGACGGGGGCCGGCAGCAAACAAGGACGGGGACGGGAGCTAGCGTGCTTCCCGCTTGCCGAAGATGGCCGTGCCCACACGGATGGTAGTGGAGCCCTCTTCGATGGCGACCTCGAAGTCGCCGGACATTCCCATAGAGAGCTCCTGGACGGAAGGGAAGCGCGACCGTTGCTCGTCACGCAGGGCGCGAAGCTGTTGGAAGTAGGGGCGTGCGGCTTCCCCTTCGGCATCGAGGGGTGGGACAGTCATCAGGCCGTTGACGCGGAGGTGCTGCAACGGTGCAAGCGCTTCCAGCAGGGCACCAAGCTCATCCGGTGCGATGCCGTGCTTGCTTGGCTCAGAGGAGAGCTTGACCTCGACCAACACGGCAAGAGTTTTGCCCAGGGCGGCTGCGCTGGTGTTCAGCCTTTCCGCCGTCTTAAGCGAATCCAGGGTGTCGACGGCGTGAAAGAGCTCTGCGGCTTTGCCGGTCTTGTTGTTCTGCAGGGGCCCGATCAGGTGCATATCCAGGTTGTCAAGGGAGGCGAGCTCGGCAGCCTTGGCTTGCACCTCCTGCACACGATTTTCACCAAACAAGCGCTGCCCGGCCGTGTAGGCCTCCAGCAGTGCACTCACCGGGTGCGTCTTGCTGACGGCCATCAACTTGACCTCGTGAGGGGAGCGGCCAGCCCGGGCGCACGCCGAGGTGAGCAAGTCCTGTACCTGTGCCAGATTGTCACGAATGGTCACAACTTCAGTGTACGAGCGTAAACCCCTGAACAGGGCCGGATTGCCCATTGCATCCAGTTTGCGCGTTTGCTCGTCTCACAAACTGAGAGCGTAAGGGCGTACGTAGGACAACTTCGGAGAACGAACTGGGTTTGAACTGCAGAACGCTTCACCGCATGAGGGAGTTCCTAGTATGTTTACGTCGTTTCCGCTTCACCCTGTTGTGAGCCGCAGTTTGGCTGTAGCAGCCATGGCTGGCATCGGTCTGGCAACTGCGAGCGCCCAGGACGTGGCGCCTGTTGCTGCTGTGCCGAGCGCACAGCCGATGAGCTTCCAGACCGCAGCCGTGCCAACTTTTACGACCAAGCTTGACGATGCGTCTTCCAGCTCATTGTCTTCCTCTTCACTAGGCGATCCGTATAGCCCGGCCGGGGCCGCCCAGACGCAGCTTGCCTCCTTGGAGAAGAGCGTCCTGTTGCCTG
The DNA here is from genome assembly GCA_964246625.1 of uncultured Acidobacteriaceae bacterium. GTDB lineage: Bacteria > Acidobacteriota > Terriglobia > Terriglobales > Acidobacteriaceae > Granulicella. Next base: position 968 of record CAXTRM010000153.1, on the reverse strand, counting down.
GGGCCAATGCGATGCAGTATGGACAGCGCCGTCGTTACGGCGCACCACGGTATCGCGGCGGCAATACGAACGCAGACGGCTCGGAGAAGTACACGTTCTTTGTGGGTGGCGGGTTTGCGGCACCCGTTGGCACCAACTCCAACTACCTTGGCACGAGCTACAGCTTCCAGGTTGGCGGAGGACGGAACCTCAATCGGCACGTCGGTGTCGCCCTGCAGTTCGACTGGGATAACTTCGGCTTTGCGAGCCCCGTCCTGGATAACCAATCTGAGGTCTACTTCGGGGACACCAGTGCTGATACCGGTCTGGACGGCCATAGCCATATCTGGTCTGTCACGCTGAACCCGACGTATCAGATCTACTCGGGGCAGGGTCTCGGAGCGTACCTGGTTGTAGGTGGAGGTTTCTACCATAAGGAAGCGACCTTTACGCTGCCGTCGCTTGGTTACGGAGAGGACGCCTTTGGTGACATCTATGAGTATGAGTCGGCGGCTACCGTTCAGAACTATTCCAGCAATAGCGCGGGCGTGAATGGGGGAATCGGGGTCACCTACAAGTTCTCGCGGTTTGCGAATGAGAAGTTTTATGCCGAGGCTCGCGTGGTGCATACCTTCAACAGCTATCGTCCAGGGGACCCCATAGTGGACGGCAACTACACAGGGTGGAACCTGTTTCCGCAAAATAGCCAGGAAACGACCTACTTCCCAGTGAAGTTCGGCATCCGCTTCTAGTGCTATCGCCAAGAGAAAGGAGCTGGCGCGTAGCCAGCTCCTTTTTTATTTTTCCAGCCCGGTTTGGATATCCAGCTCGACGCGGAGGACTGTTGGCCTTCGCCGGCCGGTATTGTTGCCCCGAAGAGGGTAGCCTTGTTGAAGCCGTTCAGCAGCGGTCGACAGGCAGCCAGGCTCCGCTTGTCTAAAGCTAGACACCGACGGGGTACGGCTTTTCGTGCAGGCCTTCGCTTGGGT
>CAXTRM010000152.1:5794-8448 GCA_964246625.1 uncultured Acidobacteriaceae bacterium | reverse complement strand
CCCCGGCTGCGGCCGTCCCGGCCGGTGTGCAGACAGCAGCGCCCCAGGCCGCGACTCCTCCGGCACCGGCCCCTGCGGCAACGCCGGTTGTCCCTACGGCTCCGGTTCGGCGCGTGGTGATGCCACAGACCGGCCCTCGTCCCACCTATACGGCGGCTCCGGGTGCAGCGAACGCTGCCCGCCGGCCCATCTTTGAGCGTCCCCGTCCCTCGGGGCCCGGTGGTCCGGGCGGCCCAGGAGGTCCTGGCGGCCCGGGAGGTCCCGGAAATTTCGGCGGTCCAGGCGGACGTCCCCCTGTCGGCCCCGGGGCACGTCGTCCCATGCACCCGACCCGCACCTTCCCTGGGGGTCCCGGAGGTCCCGGAGGTCCAGGGGGCCCGGGAGGTCCTGGTGGACGGCCCGGCTTCGGCCCTCGGCCAGGCTTCGGTCCACGGCCCGGCTTTGGCCCACGCCCTGGTGCCGGTCCTGGCGGCTTGTTGCCGCCGGCGGAGGGTGCTCCTGCTCCAGGCCGTCCCGCACGGAACACGCGACGTCCAGGGGGCGGCGCACCGCGCTACGAGAAGAATAAAGAGGTCGCGATCAAGGGGTACAACCCCCGCATGGGCGCGGCACAGATCCCGATGGGCGAGGTGCCGGTCACCAAGACGATTACGGTGACGGAAGGTATCTCGGTCAAGGATCTGGCGGAAAAGCTGGATGTACGCGGCAAGGATCTGATTGCCACCCTGCTGATGCGTGGGGTGATGGTCACGGTAAACCAGTCGCTGGACTCCGAGCTGGTGAAGGATGTCGCACGCAGCTTCGGTGCGGACGCCCAGATCATCTCGGTGGAAGAGCAGATGGAGAACGAGGCGATCGAAGGCCTGCTCGAGGACACCTCGAACATGGTCGAGGTCACCCGATCCCCGGTGGTCACCGTTATGGGTCACGTCGACCACGGAAAGACGTCCCTGCTGGACGCGATTCGTTCGACGGATGTAGCAGGCGGCGAGGCCGGCGGCATCACGCAGCATATTGGTGCTTACAAGGTCCACGTGTCCAAGCCCGACTCCCCGGCCTTTGGCCGCGAGATCGTCTTCCTCGATACGCCAGGCCATGAGGCTTTCACCCGCATGCGTGCCCGCGGCGCCAAGATCACCGACATCGTGGTGGTGGTGGTGGCAGCCGATGACGGCGTGATGCCCCAGACGATCGAGGCGATCGACCACGCCAAGGCAGCCAAGGTGCCGATCATCGTGGCGGTGAACAAGATCGACAAGCCTGAATCCGATCCGTCTCGCGTCATGAACCAGCTCGCTGCCCGCGGCGTGCAGGCGACGACCATGGGCGGCGACACCGAATTCGTCATGGTGTCGGCAAAGAAGCGTCAGAATCTCGATCAGCTGGAAGAGATGATCTGCCTGGTCGCCGACGTCAACGAGCAGAAGGCCACCCCGGAGCGTCCGGCCGTTGGTACCGTGATTGAGGCCAAGCTGGATCGCGGCCGTGGTGCCGTGGCGTCCATTCTGGTCCAGAACGGCACGCTCAAGACAGGCGACAGCTACATCGTCGGCAACACCTTCGGCAAGATTCGCGCCATGTTCGACGATCGTGGCCGCGCTATCACCGAAGCCGGTCCGTCCACGCCAGTCGAGATTCTTGGTCTGGAAGGCATCCCGGATGCCGGCGATACCTTCCTGGTCATGGCCGATCGCGATCGTGCCAAGGAGATTGCCAAGTACCGATCGCTCAAGGAGCGTGAGGCACAACTTGCTAAGAGCTCGCGTGCGTCGCTTGAAGGCCTTGCCGAGCAGATCAAGCAGGCTGGCGTCAAGGATCTCAACCTCATCCTCAAGGGCGACGTGCAGGGCTCGGTCGAAGTGCTGGCCGATTCGCTCCAGCGCATGTCCACCGAAAAGGTGCGGGTCAAGGTGCTGCATTCCGGCGTCGGTGCCATCACCGAGTCCGATATCCTGCTCGCTTCCGCCTCCAACGCCGTGGTCATTGGCTTCAATGTCCGGCCGGAGCGCAAGGCGCAGGAGCTCGCCGATCAGGAGAAGGTAGAGATTCGCCTCCACTCCATCATCTACGAGCTGCAGGACGAGATGACCAAGGCCATGCTGGGACTCCTCGATGCCGTTTATCGGGAGAACTACGAAGGCCGCGCCGAGGTGCTCAACGTCTTCAAGATCACCAAGGTCGGCCAGATCGCCGGCTGCAGTATTCGTGATGGCCAGATCAAACGCGACATGCAGGTACGCGTCATGCGCGGCGGCGAAGAGGTCTGGAAGGGCAAGATCGCCTCGCTCAAGCGCTTCAAGGACGATGTGGCAGATGTCCGCCAAGGTATGGAGTGCGGTATCGATCTCCAGGGCTTCAAGGACATTCGTGTGGGCGACCTCATTGAGGCCTTTACCACCGAGAAGCTGGCTGCCGATCTCGGGCAGAACACCGCCGACAAGAAGAAGCAGCAGCTTGCCGAGCTCGCGGCCGCAAAAGAACGGGAGCCTGTCGGCGCCGGCGCGTAAGCTCGGATCAGCAAAAGGCGAGGGCCGGGGAGATCCCGGCCCTTCGTCGTTTGGCGTCGAGTTTTCGTCTCCTGAACGACATACCAGCGCTAGGTGGAGCCGCGTTATAAATACAGGCTCGCCGAACGCTAACCTACCCTAGACAAG
>CAXTRM010000152.1:1440-5784 GCA_964246625.1 uncultured Acidobacteriaceae bacterium | reverse complement strand
CTAGACAAGGGCAGACAGGCGCCTCCGGAGCGGGGCTCCCGGTTGGTAGCGGGACCGCCACACGGATGAGGCGGAGAAGGCTAGGCTAAGGATGCAGCGCAGGCTGCTGCGTTCGCAACCAGGCAAGCAGGCCCGCCGGGTCGTCTGTGATGACCGCGTCTACCCTGGCCGCGGCCATCCTGTGCCAGCCCTCTTGTGTGTTCACGGTCCAAGGAGCGACCTGCCGCCCGAGCTCATGGGCCTCGGCGACGGCTTCCGGCGTGACAAGCTCCTGTGCCGGACTCAGGATCTCCGCCCCGGTTAGCTCGGCAATGTGAGCGAAGCTCTTGTCATGGTCGGTCAGACCTGCCATGCCATCAAACTTCGCGTCCTCGAACAGCGCGGAAAGGCGGATCTGCGGGTCGATCTTGCGCATGGCCACCAATGTCCGGAAGTCGAAGCTTTGCAGGATCACGCGCGATTGCAAACCACGTTTCCGGACCGCGTCATCGATCATCCGCACAAAGACGTCCGGCGTGGGGGTGAACTCAGGATGTGCCGGAAAGCTCTTGGTTTCCACGTTGAAGGCGAATGTGCCCTGGGATGCCAGGTCAAGCACCTCGTCAAAGGTAGGGATGGGCGTATGCGGTACGGCGACCTGGTGCGGGAACCTGGCAAGCGGATGCACCCCGCAGTCGTACTGCTTTACCTGGGCGAGGGTGAGCGAGTGGATCAGGGTACCGGCGGGCAGCGCAGGACCATCACAGTGCCGTTCTTCAACGGCCGCGGCCTGTAGATGTGGGTCCGTGGAGGCTGGCTGGGTGAGGTAGGGCGAGTGCGATACCACAAGGACATTGTCTTTTGTGACTGCCAGGTCGAGTTCGAGCACATCGGCGCCCGCGGCGATACCATACCGGAACGACGCAAGCGTGTTTTCAGGGCGAAAGGCCCTTCCGCCGCGATGCGCATGAACGAGTATGGTGTCAGCCGCGACCGGCAACGTGCCCATGAGCACGAGGATAGGCAAGAATGCACGCATTCGTACAGAGTGCCTGAGTTTTCTTGCATACGGATGAAAGCTCAGGGGAGCGACCTCTCAATGCACACGGCAAGCCCACGATCCGCAGAGGAACAAGCGGCCCTGGCGCGGTACAAGGACTTAACCGAGCAGGTACTACCCGCCATGGCCAGGGAGCAACACTGGCCAGTCCACTTCGACCACTGCTTTAAGCGGATCTGCCTGGACTTCGCCTTCGAAGACATCTGGTACAGGCACTTGGCGAAGCCTGCGGAAAGGCACATCGCGGGCCCGGCACTGCAACGTGCCCTGGCGTGTGCAGAGGAGATCGCGGCCGGGGGAGTTGCGGTACTGCAGCAAAGGGATGCCGCCAGCCTGCGGGTGCGTGGGAAACGTCCAAAACAACACGCGAGGGCCGACACAGGCGCCTAGAGTTCGCGAGTCGGCCGGGAGCTTAACGGGTCTGCTACGGCAGCCTGCACGACGAAGCGTTTGCCAAACTGGACCTTCACGTGATGTGCGGCGTCTGATGGTTGTTGGTTGCGGGCGCAGCAGAACAGTAGGAGCACAGGATGACGGTTGGATCGACGGATCAGATGTGGTTGCGGCAGCTCTACGATCAAGGCGTGTCATACCACCCCAGGCCGCAGATGCGGCGAGGTCAGTGGCAGACGTTGAATGGGCAATGGGATTTCTGCAAAGGTCGTGGACAGCACTTCACTGCCCCAGCCGAAGTCATCTGGGACTGCCCGATCGAGGTGCCGTTCAGCCCGGAAACAGAGATCAGCCAGGTAGCGGACCAGGGCTTCTACACCTCCGTCTGGTACCGGCGCAGGTGGGAACAACCAGCCTTGCCTGAAGGCAAGCGGCTCCTGGTGCACTTCGAAGCGGTCGACTGGCAGGCCCAGGTTTGGGTGAACGGGAAGCGAGTGTGCTCGCACGAGGGCGGCTTTACCCCGTTTTCTGCCGACATTACCTCCGCTCTGGTAGCAGGCTCGACGCAGGAGATCGTTGTCCAAGCTGGGGACGACTCCCTGGACCTCGAAAAACCACGGGGCAAGCAGGACTGGAGGCTGGAGCCGCACTCGATCTGGTACCCGCGCACTACCGGGATCTGGCAGGAGGTGTGGCTGGAGACGGTTAGCGCGACCCGCATCGGCTCACTGCACTGGACCAGCAGCCTGAAGCATTGGGACATCGGACTTGAGGCCCGCATCCTGGACGAGAGCTTCCACGACGCAGAAACCACGGGGCGCACGCAAAGCTCTCAGGAGCAGGGCTTGAAGCTGAACGTCCGGCTCAGCGTAGGCGATCAGATGATTGCCGAAGACCGCTATGCGGTCGTGGCCGGCGAGGTGCACCGGCGGATTGCCCTGTCCGATCCCGGCATCGATGACTCGCGAAATACGTTGCTGTGGTCACCGAACTCACCGACCCTGATCGACGCCGTGATCGAGCTACGCACCGGCAGTGGCGAGTTGCTGGATCGCATTGAAAGCTATACCGCCATCCGCTCCGTGGCTGTGCAGGGGGACCGCTTCCTTCTAAATGGCCGACCCCAGCCCCTGCGGCTGGTGCTGGACCAGGGCTACTGGCCTGAGAGTGGGTTGACCGCGCCCAACGCCGATGCGCTGCGCCGAGACATTGAGCTGGTTCGCCGGCTTGGCTTCAATGGCGTCCGCAAGCACCAGAAGATCGAGTCAGAGTACTTCTTCTACCTGGCCGATCGCGCCGGCTTGCTGGTCTGGGAAGAGATGCCGAGTGCCTATCGCTACACCACCAAGTCCATTCATCGGCTCAGCCGCGAATGGCTCGAGGTGCTGGAACGGGACAGGAGCCATCCATGTATCGTCACCTGGGTGCCGTTCAACGAAAGCTGGGGTGTACCCGATCTCCCGGAAAGTCCGGCGCAGCGACACTATGTGCAGGGGCTCTATCACCTTACCAAGGCCATCGATCCGGATCGGCCAGTGATCGGCAACGATGGCTGGGAGAGTGTGGCGACCGACATCATCGGGATACACGACTACGACGACAGGCCGGAACGGATCATGTCGCGATATGGCCTGAACGACATCGAAACCAAGCTGCTGAAACGTGAACGACCAGGCGGGAGGGTGCTGACTTTGGCCGGACGCGACGTCAACACCGACCAGCCCATCGTGCTTACAGAGTTCGGCGGTATCGCTTATGGTGGGGACAGCAAGGAGACCTGGGGATATTCCCGCTCGCAAAGCGCGGAAGAGTTCCTGGACCGCTACCAAAAGCTGTTGGAGGCGGTGCGGAACCTGCCGGCCCTGGCTGGGTACTGCTATACGCAGCTCACAGACACCTACCAGGAGGTAAACGGCCTGCTGTACATGGACCGCACACCAAAGGCACCGCTCGAGTTGATTGCGCAGGCCACCTCGGGGCTGCGTTCGGAGCTGGAAGTCCACCCTGAGACACAATGGCGAGAGGAGGATCCATTGCAGGGACCCCACTTCAGGGCAGCAGTCCAGCCCTGAGGACCAGCGGGCGGGACGCCACAACGGTGCAATCGGCAAGGGGGTTAGCACATGCAATTGGAACAGATTCAGGGCGCTCTGCGAGAAGCGGGGCTGGACGGCTGGCTCTTTTACGATCATCACCACCGTGACCCGATCGCCTACCGCGTTCTTGGCCTCGATCCCGACAGCTTTGTGTCACGCCGCTGGTTCTGTTTCGTGCCTGCGCATGGCAGCCCGCGAAAGCTGGTACACCGGATCGAGCCCGGCAAGCTGGACACCATACCGGGAAGCAGGCGGGAGTACTCGTCCTGGCAGGAGCTCGAGGCCGGACTGGCCGCCATGCTGGGCGGGGCCAACACCGTGGCGATGCAATATTCCCCGCGCAACGCGATCATGTATGTCTCCATGGTCGATGCGGGCACGGTCGAACTCGTGCGCGGCCTAGGTAAGCAGGTGGTGAGCTCAGCCGATCTCGTCAGCCGGTTTGAAGCCGTGCTGAGCGAGGCGCAGATTGCCACGCACTTTGAGGCACAGCAACGCCTGGACCGCGTCCTGCAACGTGCCTGGGACCACATCCGACAAGCGACGGCGGGCCAGGGCCAAACAGACGAGTTCGCCGTTGTGCGCCTGATGCGCGCAGCCATGGAGCAGGAAGGGCTGTATACCGACCACGGCCCAAATGTCAGCGTGGGACCGAACTCTGCGGACTCCCACTACGACCCCACGGAGGGGAGTTCGCAACCCGTTCGGCAGGGGGACCTGGTCCTGATCGATTGCTGGGCCAAGCTGGCAGAGGTTCCCGACGCGATCTGGTATGACATCACCTGGACAGCCGTCGTGAGGCGATCGGCTACGGAG
>CAXTRM010000152.1:0-1430 GCA_964246625.1 uncultured Acidobacteriaceae bacterium | reverse complement strand
CTTTCGGCTTGTACGCGACGCCCGCGATGCCGCGATCAGCCGGGTGGAGCAGGCCTACCGCGAAGGCAGACCGATCGCCGGCTGGGAGGCCGACGATGCGGCACGCGAGGTGATCCGGGCGGCCGGGTATGCGTCGTTTTTCACACATCGTACGGGCCACAACATCGCCGTAGAGCTGCACGGCAATGGTGCACACCTGGACAACCTCGAAACGCATGACGAACGGTTGCTCCTGCCCAACACGTGTTTTTCCGTGGAGCCCGGGCTCTACTTCCCTGGCGAGTTCGGGATTCGCAGTGAGGTCAACATGATCACGCGACCCGGAGGTGCTGTTGTCTCCGGTCCCAGGCAGACCGAACTTCTGCAACTCTGACCCGTATGGGTGCGGAGGCGGGGGCCAGGCAAGAGGAGCTCGCTGCTAGAATCGACGACGATGGCTGCCGTGACGTCCCCTGCTACAGATCGTGAGATTGCGCGCCCCGTTCCGGGCGAAAAATCTTCCCTCCCTGCCCTTGCCTTGCTTGCCGGCTGGCTGATCCCCGGAGCGGGCCACCTTCTGCTCGGCAAGTGGATACGCGGTCTTCTGCTGTTTGCCGCCATCTTGGGCATGTATGCCATCGGCCTTGGTCTCGCTGGAAAGATCTATCTTCCCAACACAAACGAGATGCTGGAGATGCTGGGCTTTGTCGGTCAGCTGGGGATGGGACTTCTGTACGTTCTGGCGCGACTTGTGGGTTGGGGCAGCCTTGCCGCTCAAACCACCCTGAACGACTATGGAACCAAGTTCCTGGTGGCCTGCGGGCTGCTGAACTTCATTGCAGCGGCAGACGCCTATGCGCTCGCCAGCGGGCGAAAGGTCTCCTAAGATGGCGCTCACACAATTCAGTGCGGCTCTGCTGTTCGCCCTTTGCACGTCCATCGTATTTGCCATCACCCAACGCGCCGAACCAAAGATGATGGTGCGTTTCGGGGTGTTCTGCTTTGCGTTGTTCGCGGGCGGCGTCATTGCTGCAAGCTGGCTCTTTTACTTCATCAAGCACTAGCAGAAACGCATCCCTTGCCGCTACGGCAGCGGGTTTGCCGTACCTGTGGGGGAGGTGGGCGTGGGTGTGGTGGGAAAGCTCGACCCCGTCGCTCCCGAGGCGCCCATGGGCTGCCCCAGACCCGACGCAGGCTGGGAGTTCAACGCTCCGCTGCCGATGCCGGCGTTGGTTTGTCCCTTCTGATACAGCTGCTCGATCCGCGGGTCATACCAGAACTCCCAACTCTCATACGTCTTCTGCTGGTTGGGATTGGCAATGGAGTTTCCTGTTCGCGCTGTGCCTACGCCGATAATGGCGCCACCGCCGCCGGTAGATCCTGTGCTGGCAAAGGAACTCAGGGTACCAAGGCTTCCCGTGCTTCCGGTGCTGCCCGTGGCGCCAGTTGGC
>CAXTRM010000151.1:6565-8534 GCA_964246625.1 uncultured Acidobacteriaceae bacterium | reverse complement strand
GGCGCCACAAGCGGCGGTACACTGTTTTGGCTTGCGAGCAAGTCGCTCGCCCGGAGGCCTCATGACCAAGGTTGACCTCACAGACCAGGTGAACGCCCTGGGTGACCTAACCCGACGCGATAGCGAAATCATCGTTGAAACGATGTTTGACGCCGTTGTGGGTGCCTTGAAGGCAGGGGAAAAGGTGGAGATCCGCGGCTTCGCCAGCTTTCGGACCCGGCAACGCAACTCCCGGACCGGCCGCAACCCAAAAACGGGAGCCTCGGTTTCAGTTCCCGCCAAGCGTGTGCCTTTCTTTAAGCCCAGCAAGGAGCTGCGGGAGCTAATCGGCTCAACCACGCCGACCTTGAGCGTGGCCGCTGAGATGGACGACCAGGACGACCTGTCAGACGAGGCATAGACGTCCCCAACAAGGGCCACAGCGTGACCGCGCCAACCTGTATAGGATGTTGCAGTGATGACGCCGGCCATCAGAACCCATCAGCTGTCTCGTGTCTTCCAAGGCGTGCACGCGGTCAATGGACTGGACCTCACGGTGGAACGGGGGCAGTTCTTCGGCTTCCTCGGGCCGAATGGAGCTGGAAAGTCCACCACGATCAAGATGTTGACCGGGCTGCTGGCACCCTCGTCCGGCCAGATCCAGATCCTTGGGGAAGACCTGCTCAGTCACCCTCTTGAGGTCAAGCGGCAGATTGGGGTAGTGCCCGAGGGCATGGCCTTGTTCGGAAAGCTGACCGCTGTCGAATACCTCCAGTTTGTTGGCCGGATGTATGGCCTGGACAAGGGCACCACGCAGCAGCGGTCCGCCGAACTGTTGGAGTTCCTGGGGCTGGCCGATCAGCGCCGCAAGTTGATCGCCGACTACTCCCATGGCATGGGCAAGAAGCTGGCGCTCGCCGCCGCGGTTATTCACGGCCCCAAGCTGCTGTTTTTGGATGAGCCCTTCGAAGGTGTGGACGCCATTGCGGCCGGAACCCTGAAGACCATGCTGCAGGGCATGATCTCCCGCGGCGCCACCATCTTTCTGACAACCCATGTGCTGGAGATCGTGGAACGGCTGTGCACGCATGTGGGCATCATTAAGCAGGGCCACCTGGTGGCGCATGGCTCGTTGGAAGAGCTGCGCGCAGGGGTACGCGCCCGTCTCGAGGCCTCCCAGGACCCTGCGAACTCACGGGTGGAAACCCTGACGCTGGAGCAGATCTTTCTTTCCGTCGTTGGCACGGACACCTCCGCCCCGCACACGGAGGGCGAGCTGAGTTGGCTGAGTTGAAGCCGGACCTTGCAATGTCCACCGGCGCTCAGCTGAGCGCCGGACAGTTTCGCGCCATTGTGTGGCTGCGGTGGCGCATTCTGGCTAACGGGTTTCGCCGCAAAGGGGGCGCGGCAGAGCTCATTGGACGCATCCTGCTACTGCCGATCGTGGCCTGCCTGGTCCTCGTCCCAGCAGGGCTGGCCGGCTTCTTCGGCTGGTACCTTGCCATGACCGGCACGCTGCAACGGCTGGACCTGCTGCTGTGGGGAGCTTTTTTCCTCACGCAACTGCTGAACATCAACCTGGGGCAGCCCGGCACCACCTTCGACCCCACCGAGTTGATCCGCTTTCCCATGGGGCTGCCGAACTACGTCCTGGTCCGGCTGTGCTTCGGGCTGCTCAGTCCGGCCAATCTGGTTGTGTTGTTGATGTCGTTCGCCATCTTTGTCGGCATCACCGTGGATCGTCCAGGGCTGTGGCCGTGGACCCTGGCTGCCCTGACCGCCTTTGCCCTGGCCAACGTGCTGTTTTCCCGCATGGTCTTCGCCTGGGTGGACCGATGGCTGTCCACGCGACGGGCCCGTGAGGTCTTTACGGCGCTGGTCTTCGGGGCATCCATTGTCTTTCAATACCTGAATGTGACCTATAACCCCGGCTTCCAGCGTGGCCATGGCCGGAACCTGACACCGGAAAAGCTGCATCGCGCCCAGCAGG
>CAXTRM010000151.1:5663-6555 GCA_964246625.1 uncultured Acidobacteriaceae bacterium | reverse complement strand
AATGGATTCGTTCCATCCCTGGCTGCGCTGGCTTCCGCCGGAGCTGGGCGGAGCCGCGGTGCTGTCGGCAGCGGGCGGGGCGATCGGGCGGTCCCTGGAAGCCACCGGGGGTGTGTTGCTTTATGCCGCCGCGTTTTTGCTGGTTTACATTCTTCGAACGCGCACGGAGTACCAGGGCGAGAACTTGAGCGACGCGGCCAACGCCGTGCGCAACCTGCCGCGTCAGGCCGCGACCGCCGCCGCCGCATCCGGGCGCGGCTTCAACCTCAGTCAGGCAGCGGCGGCGGCTGGCACCAGGCCGGGCCTTGTTCCCACCTCTCTGGCGCCGCTGCTCGCCAAGGAGCTGCTGGTCCTGCGCCGCAATACGGGGTTGATGTACGGCGTTATCGCACCGACGGTGATGGTGTTTCTGTTTGCCGGCCGGCTTTCGATGCGAGGGGGCTCACCGTGGCTGCTGCTGTTGGCTGTGAGTTATGCGCTGCTGGGGCTGGCGCCGCTCAGCTACAACTCCTTCGGGCTGGAAGGCTCCGGGGCGCAGATGTACTTTATGGCGCCTGTACCCCTGCGCGAGGTGTTTTTCGCCAAGAACCTCATGCACTTCCTTCTGGCCGGCTTTGAAGTAAGCGCCGTGATTGCAATCGTGTCCTACGTGGCGAATCGCCCACAGCCGGCCCATGTGGTCTCTGTTTTGCTCTGGACGGCGGCAACCCTGCTGTTGAACACGACCCTCGGTAATCTGCGCTCCATCTCCGCTCCCAAGCGAATCAATCCGGGCAAAAGCCTGAAGCCAGTGTTCTTAACCCTGGCGGATTGGGTGGACACACTAAGGTTAGAAAAGGAAATGCAGCTAGCCGGTGAGCTGGCCCGTTCATGCTGAGGCAGCATCAAACTC
>CAXTRM010000151.1:3142-5653 GCA_964246625.1 uncultured Acidobacteriaceae bacterium | reverse complement strand
GCAGGTAAGCGTTTGGATCGCTCTTGGCGTGTTGGCAGGATGCGCCGGCATCGGGATGGCGGTACAGTTCCTGGCAGCCTACCTCCAGCGGCCCATGCTGTCGCTTGCCGTCATGTTCCTGTTTGCCGCCGGTGCCCTGGTGGTGTACGTGCAGGGGCTGCGAGGCATTGAGGCCTACGCGATGCAACGCCGCGAGGTGCTCTTCGAGGAGCTCGGCAAGAAGCTTTGAAGCGTCGCCTTCCCCCGCGCGATCGGCTAGGCAAGCGCAGCAATCGCGCTCAGCATACGCCCGGTTCTTCCCTTTTCGCTCCGGTAGCTGAAGAACGTGCGCCGGCCATCCGGCAGGCGCGAGCAAGCGGTACAGCCAGCCATCACCGTGATCGCCTCTGCCGGGACGCCGCACTGCAGAAGCTGCCGCCGGTTCGCTTCGACGAGATCCATCGTGAGCGGTCCATCCACGTGATCTCGAAACAGCTTCGAACCGTATGGGAAGTGCTCAGAGAAGGCGTCTCGGACCTCGGCGCCTACCTCGAAACAGCAACGACGAATGCACGGGCCGATAGCGGCGATCAGGTTTGCAGGATTCGCGGCATAGTGAGTCTCCATCGCACGCACGCCGGACTCGACGATGCCGCCCAGCGTGCCTCGCCATCCCGCATGGAACGCCCCCACGGCATGGGTCTGGATGTCGGCCACCAACACGGGCACGCAATCGGCTGTGAGGATGCCCAGCAGACGCCCGGGAGTTCGGCTGATCATGCCATCGCCTTCCAGCAGCGCCTTGCCTTCTGCGGACATCAGCGGCGGCGCCTCCTGGTCGAGATCCCGCACCACGGCGCTGTGTACCTGGCGAACGGTGACCAGCGGCATCCCCGGTTCACCTGCGACGTGCCGAACAAAGGCTGCGCGATTGTTTAGCACGGCGGCAGGGTCGTCCTCCACCGTCCAGCCAAGGTTCAGTTCACCCGTGCCGTACACGCCCGAAGCCCCATTCTGCCGCGTGCTGAAGCCTGCACGCAGCCAGGGGTAGCGCTCCCATCCTGGCACAGGGTCGATAGCGGGCAAGAGGGAACCGGCCTTTGCCGGTGTGAAGCTGCTCTGTTCCAGACCGTTCGGTTCCGCTTGCATGGCTGCCCCCTCTCAGAGTACCGGAGGCCTGTTGACCCTTACGGTCGGCTCCAGGGCGTGGCAGGCGGGCTTGCAGCGTGCTCTGAAACGACCTGCTATGAGCTCCCCTGGGCGGCTTAGAATGGAGGCTGTGGGGCTCGTACCTATGGTCATTCTTCAGCAAGACGATCTGATCGAGAGCATTCGCGCCGCTCTGCAGTACATCAGCTTTTACCACCCGGTCGACTACATCAGCAATCTCGCAAAGGCCTACGAGCTGGAACAATCGCCCGCCGCCAAGGACGCGATGAAGCAGATCCTGGTGAACTCGAGGCTGTGCGCCGAAGGCCATCGGCCCATCTGCCAGGACACCGGCATCGTGACCATCTTTATCAAGTTTGGGATGGAGTGCCATCTGCAAAAGGGCGACGCGCCCGCCACCATGAGCCTGCAAGCCCTCTGTGATCAGGGCGTGCGCGAGGCGTGGCTGGATCCGGAGAACAAGCTGCGCGGCAGCATCCTTGCTGACCCGGCCTTTGGACGCAAAAACACCAAGGACAACACACCCGCGGTGGTCGAGGTCGCGCTCGTCCCCGGCCAAAGGGTGGAGGTCACCGTGGCCGCCAAGGGTGGCGGCAGCGAAGCCAAATCCAAGTTCGTGATGCTGAACCCATCGGACTCCATCGCAGACTGGGTGCTGAAGACCGTTCCCACAATGGGCGCGGGATGGTGCCCACCGGGCATGCTGGGCATCGGGATCGGCGGCACGGCAGAAAAAGCCATGCTGCTGGCCAAGCAGTCGTTGATGGACCCGATCGACATGCCGGAGCTGAAGGCGCGAGGTCCACGCACCCCTCTTGAGCGGCTGCGCGTGGAGCTCCACGACAAGATCAATGCCCTGGGCATCGGCGCACAGGGCCTTGGCGGGCTGACCACGGTGCTCGATGTGAAGATCCTGGACTGGCCGACCCACGCCGCCAACCTCCCTGTCGCGATGATTCCCAACTGCGCGGCCACCCGCCACGCGCACTTCGTGCTCGACGGCAGTGGGCCGGCCTACCTCGCGCCCCCCGACCTGCAGCGTTGGCCCAGGCTGACCTACGACCCGTCCGCTTCTGGAGCCAGGCGTGTCGACCTGAACACATTGACGCGGGAGCAGACGCAGACCTGGCGGCCCGGCGATGTGCTTCTCTTGAGCGGCAAGTTACTGACCGGGCGCGATGCCGCGCATAAGCGCATGACGGACATGCTCAGCCGGGGCGAACAGCTGCCCGTGGACTTTACCGACAAGCTCATCTACTACGTGGGCCCTGTGGACGCGGTGCGCGACGAGGCCGTCGGGCCCGCCGGCCCCACCACAGCGACCCGCATGGACAAGTTCACACGCCAGATGCTCGAACAGAC
>CAXTRM010000151.1:2594-3132 GCA_964246625.1 uncultured Acidobacteriaceae bacterium | reverse complement strand
GGTCGGCAAGGCGGAGCGGGGCGTTGCCGCTATCGACGCCATACGGGACAACAAAGCGGTATACCTGATCGCGATCGGCGGGGCAGCCTACCTTGTGTCCAAAGCGATCCGGCATGCCACGCTGCTGGCCTTTGCGGACCTTGGCATGGAGGCAATCTACGAGTTCGAGGTGGTGGATATGCCGGTCACGGTAGCTGTCGACAGCCAGGGTACCAGCGTCCACGAAACCGGTCCCGCCGAATGGAACCAGCGGATCGCCCACTCCATGGAGCTGGCCGGAACCGCCATCCTGGGGCAGTGAGGGACGGCCCGGGAAGCGCGCCTGTGGTAGCCTTCTCGGGCATGTCCGACCAGCACGAGGAGCACGCAATCGACCTTTCGGCCCTGGCACTGGCGGATCTGCACAAAGCGGGATTCCACCCGGAGTTCAGCCCCGCTGTAGCAGCGCAACTCCACACGGCACCGGAGTTGCCCGTCCCTTCGAGCACCCTCGCCGACCTGCGGCGTCTTCCCTGGTCGTCCATCGATAACGCCCCCT
>CAXTRM010000151.1:0-2584 GCA_964246625.1 uncultured Acidobacteriaceae bacterium | reverse complement strand
CCCGGGACCTTGACCAGATCGAGGTAGCCGAGCGAACTGCGGAGGGCATTCGCGTGCAGGTGGGCATCGCCGACGTGGCCGCGTCCGTGCCGAAGGGCAGTCCCATCGACCAGCACGCGGCTGAGCAGACCGAAACGGTCTACACCGCGGTCCACAACTTCCCCATGTTGCCATTGGAGCTGTCGACGGACCGTACTTCGCTGAACGAGGGAGGCGACCGGCTGGCCGTCGTGATCCGCTTCACGGTGGGCCAGGACGGTGCACTGGGCGAGGAGGGCGTTGCCCGTGCCTGGGTGCGGAACCATGCGCAGCTGGCCTATTCCCGTGTCGGACCGTGGCTGGAACACGCCGCGGCCGGCCAACCCTCGCCTGTTGACGCCGCCGCGCTCAAGGCCGATACGGCGCCCAGGCCAAACACAGTTCCCGGCGATCACCCCCATGCGCCGGACGGGAGGGTGGACGATCCTGCAGCGTGGCTGGCCGAACAGCTTGCCCTTCAAGACGAGGCCGCCCAGGCGTTGCATGCCGCTCGCCTCCGGGCCGGCGCACTGGACTTCCAGCGCGCCGAAGCCGATCCCGTGGTGCTCGACGGGCGCGTGGCCGATCTTCACCAAGTCGTGCAGAACCGTGCCATGAAGCTCATCGAGGACTTCATGGTGGCGGCCAACGGGGTGATGGCGCGCGCGTTGCGGGCTGGCGGCCGAAGCAGCCTCCAGCGGGTCGTTCGTGTTCCCCAGCGCTGGGATCGCATCGTCGCCGTGGCCGAAGAGCATGGCACCACGCTCCCACAAGCGGCGGACGCGGTTGTCCTCAACACCTTTCTTCAAGATCAGCGCAAAGCCGACCCGGATCACTACCCGGACCTAGCCCTTGCGGTCATCAAGTTGATGGGCGCGGGTGAGTACGTCCTGGTACGGCCCACCGACGATCCAACCGGCCACTTCGGTCTGGCTGCACGCGACTACACCCATGCCACCGCGCCGAACCGTCGCTTCCCCGACCTGGTTCTTCAGCGCATCCTGCATGCCATGCTGGACGGCACTCCACCGCCCTACACCGACGAGGAGCTTGCCTCGATGGCGGCCCGTTGCAACGAAGCCGATAAGGCCGTCCGCAAGATCGACCGCTCCATGCAGAAGCGCGTCGCTGCTGTGGCCATGGGGCATCGCCTGGGCCAGATCTTCCAGGGTGTCGTGACCGGGGCCAGCCCCAAGGGCGTCTATGTGCGCGTCATGAACCCGCCGTTCGAAGGGCGCGTCGTTCAGGGCGAAGCAGGGCTCGATGTCGGTGCCCGGGTGCGCGTCAAGCTCCTGCACACCGATGCCGAACGTGCCTTTATCGATCTCGCCCGCGTGCTGTAAGCAGAGACACAGGCGGTCTCGGAGACCGGGCTCCGCGAGCGGTTCAGGAATGCCTTGAACGGGCAAGAGCCGGTCCGCTTGGCCCGTGTCGCGCCTGCAAAACGGAAAGTGGCTCGAAAATGTTAGAAAGTCAGCAACATTGCGGTTACCACTGTGCTGTTCCAGGGCCTTCCAAGGGCTAACTTTTCAAAGCACGGGGCATCCAATCTCATGAAACGCCACTGACATGGCGTAGGCGAGCGAGTCCGCGCGGTGCCGTGCACCCGCTCCCAAGGAGAAACAATGTTTGACGCCTGGAAGCGAGCCGTCGCCTTCTTACCTGCGGCTGCGATCACCCTTCACTTTGCCCTGCCTGCCCACGCGCAGGAGGCTAACCCCACCGCCATCGCCCCTGGCGCCCGCACAGCAGACGTTATAGCCCAAAGCGAGAATGGCACGTATGTCTACCATGTCAAGGTCGTGCAGCGCGACCTGGATGCGGTCAACTACCTGAACCGCTCCGGCTCGACCAACGTCGGCTTCGAGGGCAGCAATCTGATGCCCAAGGCGCATGGATCGGCCAGGGTCGACTCCAAAACGGGCAAAACCAACATCTCCGTCAAGTTTGAAGGCATGTCGCCGGCCAACGGCTTCGGCCCGGAGTACCTCACGTATGTGCTTTGGGCGATCTCGGCGGATGGCCGTCCCCAGAACCTGGGCGAGCTGGAGCTTGCCGGCGACAAGGCCTCGCTTGAGGTTACCTCGCCCTTCCAGAGCTTCGGCATGATCGTCACCGCCGAGCCCTACTTTGCCGTGTCGACACCCTCGGACGTGATCGTTCTGCAGAATGTCTTTCGCAAGGACACCCAGGGCGTGCTGCAAACGGTAAACATCCACTACGCCCTGCTGCCCAAGGGCTTGTATGCCAACACCGAAGGTCGTAAGTCCAACCCGGGCCCCATCACGGATCGCGAACACACCCCGCTCGCCCTGTTTGAGGCCTATAACGCACAGCGCATCGCGCAAAATGCCGGCGCGGACAAGTATGCCGCTGACATTATGCAGGAGGTGCAGCAGGACATCACAAACGCACAGCAGATTCAGGACGGCAAGCACCGCGATGTGAGGATGGAGTTCACCGATGCGCGCCAGGCGGTGCAGCGCGCCGAGGATGCCCGCCTGACGACCCTGCGCAAGCAGGCAGCCGAGCGCCAGCAGCAAGCCCAGGACGCCAAGGTGGCCGC
>CAXTRM010000150.1:8177-8547 GCA_964246625.1 uncultured Acidobacteriaceae bacterium | reverse complement strand
TTTCAGAATGAGTTTCTCCCGGCCGGTTCGCGCGAGGTGCACGCCATTGTGACCCTCACTGCGGAGGACATCTCCGGGGAGGGCACCGAGGGGCGCCTTTTTGGCATTCTGTGTGACGTTTCCGGCTCCATGGAAGGCGTGAAGATGCAGGCCGCGAAGGAGGCCATGGCAAAGCTGGTGCGCCTTTTGCCGTCGGACTGCCACTTCTTCCTGCTGGCTGGCGCAGACGACGCACACCTGATTTGCCCCGTGACGCGGGCTGACACCGTGGGCAAGCAGAAGGCCATGGACGCCATCAGCAAGGTCCACGCCTTCGGTGGAACCCGGATGTCCCATTGGCTCCAGCTGGCCCTGGATCAGTTCAAAGAAC
>CAXTRM010000150.1:3672-8167 GCA_964246625.1 uncultured Acidobacteriaceae bacterium | reverse complement strand
CACCACTGTCGCGCGCCCTGGCCAAGACCGTCAGTGACGTCAGCCTGCGTTTGTGGACGCCGCGGGGTGCCACGGTGAAGTTCTGTAAGCAGGTCAACCCCGTAATCAACGACCTGACCCAACGTGCGCGAGACTTGACCAGCCAGCTGCGGGAGTACCCGACCGGCGCCTGGAGCAAGGGCGAAAGCCGGGATTATCACCTCTGCATCGAGGTGACACCAGGCGGGATCGGGGACGAGATGCTGGCCGGGCGCGCGACAGTGGTGCACACTCGGGCTGGCGTGGAAAGCAAGGTGGCCGAAGCGCGCATGCTGGCGGTCTGGACCAACGATGAGGCGAAGTCGACGAAGATCAACAGGGTCGTTGCGCACTACACCGGTCAAGCAGAGTTGGCAGCTTCCATTCACGACGGCATGGAGGCGCGGGCACGGGGAGACATGGCGCAGGCTACCTCCCTCCTTGGCAGAGCGGTGAAGCTGGCCGACGCTTCCGGCAATGCTGCTACGGCCAAACTGCTGCGTCGTGTCGTGGACGTTGAGGACGCCGACCGGGGCACCGTGCGTTTGAAGGGAAGTGTTCCACGCGAAGACGCCATGGCACTGGAGACGCGGTCGACCAAGACGGCCAGGATCGTCAAGAACGTGGTAGCGCCATCCTGACAGGAGAGGAAAGTATGCCGGAAGCGCTGGTGTGTTCCCGAGGCCACATGTCCACGGAGGCCGATTATTGCTCCGAGTGCGGCGTGCGTTTGCAGGGCGCGGTCTCCGATCCGTTAGAGGCAAGCCGACGCACGGCGGCGCAACAGTGCCCAGACTGCGGCACGCCCCGCGAGCAGAGTGACATCAGCTTCTGCGAGGTATGCGGCTACAACTTCGTTACAGGTGCTCACGGAGAGATCGGCATCCTGCCAGAATCCACCAGCCAAGAGCCCGAGGCAGCAGTCGAGACCTCCGCAACAGCCTCCGAGCCGCTCCAAACGGACGAGAGCCTGTTGGCTGCGGCAGCCGAGGTGCCGCGACACGGATGGCAGGTCGTTGTGTTCCAAGGGCCACCGTACGGGGAAGGAACGGCTTTGGGAGAGAGTTCATCGAGCGAACAAGGAACGGTCATCTCGCTCGAGCGGCCAAGCAATCTCATCGGTCGCCCTGATGAGGCAAAGGGAATCTTCCCGGAGATCGCCATATGCCGGGACGAGGCCGTGTCGCGGCGGCATGCGCTACTTTTGCTCGACGGGGAACAGAGTTTGCTATTGCGTGACATAGGAGCGACGAATGGTACACACCTGAATGGACAGGCGCTGACGCCTTTCACGGACTCCCGTCTGCGGAGTGGTGACGAGATCCAGCTTGGCCACCTCACACGTTTACGGGTTGAAGCCAACTAGATGACCTGGACCAAGGTGGAGACAGGAGGGGCCGCGCCCGCAGCTCAGCGCAGCTCCATGAGACAGCGGCAATGGAACACGCTTGAAAAGCTCAGGGGCATGCGGGCTGTGCTGTTGTGTTTGGACCTGCTTTTGCTGCTATGCGTCTTCGCGGCGCTCCAGGCACAACGGTCGACACTGCGACGCATGGACACCCATGAGCTACCGGCGTTCCTTGCGGTTCAGCGTTTGCGGTTCGCACTGGAGGCCATGCAGGACGACACCGCCGGAGGGGCGCCTGCCCGTACCCCATCGGGAGGTGGGCCGAGCTCGGCTTACGAAGTGCATCGGGCCGAAGCCTCGCGCGCACTTTTGGAAACGACACAGACCAGCCTTGACCCAAGTAGCTCGGCAGGCCTTTTGCAGACGCTCGCTTTAGGCCTGGGTACCTTTGAGCGTTTTGCCGGCGGCAGCCTGGATACGGGGATGTCGACCTCCGTGGAAGGGAGGGCTCGTAGTTCCAACACGCAGATTGAGAGCCTGACGAATGGGCAACTCATGCCTGCGATGCAGGCTCTGGACGACCTGACCACACGGCAGGTGAAAACCTCCCTGCTGGAACAGCACGTCGAGAGCTCATCCGTTCGCTTGGGTCTCTTTCTGCTTGGAGCTTTGGCGGTGCTGTTTGCGCTTGTGCTGACGCAAACCTTTCTGAGCCAGCGCACGCGACGCACATTCAACCTTCCGCTCCTGGCGGCAACAGCCCTGGTACTGCTTGCAGGAAGTCGCTACCTGCTTACGGAGGATGCCGTACGGCACGGAATCGCCGCGCAGGAGAACCTTTTCGCATCGGTACGAGACCTTTGGCGCCTTCGTGAAACGGCGTACCTCGTAGATCTGAGCGAAAGCCGCGCGTTCGTGGAAGCCGCCCGCAGTCAGGAACAGCTACGCATCCGGGATGGGGCAGCAGAGACCATGATGTCACCGGTGCCTCGGCTAACAGAGCAAGAGTTGCAGAACGCCCTGCGGTCTACAGGACAGGTATCAGGCTTTACAGGTCTCCTGGCCGATGAGCTCGGGCGGCGGCAGCAGCAACGCAACCTCCTGGTTGATGCATTAGGGGAGTGGCAAGCGTACCTGAAGCACCTCGGGGATACGCGGATGGGCGTCACGGCAAGCAGTTCCCTAGAGAAGGGCGACAAGCAGCGACTACGACGATTGGAGGAGTTCGACCACTCGCTCGAGCTTGCCCTTCGGATCGATGAAGCAGACCTTCAAGACTCCCTGGCGAACTCCGCTGCCAGGGAGCGCGGCTTGCAGATGCAGGCTTTGGGCGCCGCCGCGCTATTTGCGTTCCTGATTGTGTCCGGCCTTTCCCCGAGGATCAGGGAGTATCGTTGAGGCACGGCGAGGGGAACCAAGCGGCTGGAACAGACGTAGGTACTAGGGTGGAGATCAAGGAGCGGACATGCTGGGGCGTTTGAGCAATCTCGTGAAAGGCTTTTTCGGGATTTTTCTGTCGAAGGCGGAACGCCGCAATCCCGAGGCGCTGCTGGAGATCGAACAAGAGAATCTCCGCAAGCAGGTAGGGAAGTTCAATGTAGGTCTCGCTTCCCATGCAGGCATGGTAGAGCGGCTCATCGGGCAGGTGCGTAAGCTTGAAGCAGACGAAACGGATCTTCGCGCCAAGGTTGCGGCGAACCTGAAGCTCAGCCGGCGCGAAGTGGCGGGCCAGTACGCCCTGCGTCTGAAGACCGTGGAACGCGAGTTGGACGAGAACCGCAAGCAGCTTGATCAGTCCGAGGTCACGTACAAGGAGCTTGTGCGCGCGCGTGATGTTGCCGTGTCCATCACACGGGCCAAGATCGAGACATTGAAGTCAGGGATCAGCGACCTGAAGATGAAGCGCGCAATGGCGGAGATCACGGAGATGGCCTCCGGCATGGTGACCCATCTCGGCGGTTCCGGCGATAACCTGAACCGGTTGGAGTCAATGATCCAGGACGAGCGGTACCGCGCGGCCGGGCGCGTGCGCGTGGCCGTGGACAGCCTGGACCTCCATGACGTGCACTTGAAGGAGGCCGAGCAGAAAGCGCTGGCTGACGAGGCCCTGGCTGAGTTCGAAGCAAAGCAGGCGCCGCTCGGGCTGGGCTTCGGTGCCGAAGGGACTGAGGCTCGGTTGGCAAAGACGATCGAGGCAGAGCAGCACCGCAACGGCAGGTATTCATGAGACGTCTCGCAGCGAAAGGAAAAGGCCGACAACGCGTCGGCCTTTTCCTTTCGATATTTGGTGCGGAGGAGGGGACTTGAACCCCTATGGTGTTACCCGCTAGCACCTCAAGCTAGTGCGTCTGCCAATTTCGCCACCTCCGCTTGTTACCCCTGTGCATGCGCAGCAGGCGTATGTGACGAACAACCAGAGCTACTATACCATCTCGACCGGCTGCACTGTGGGGTGGCCCTGGTGCGCATGCCAGAATGGGTGCATGCCGTCGCTGATGCGAGTTGCCCTCCTGCTTACGATCTCTGGCCTGCCTTTTACCTGTTCACGCGCCGCGGGCCAGCGTGCGGCGCCGGCACCGTCCGCGAACGTTGCTACGAAGGTGGGTGGCGTGCAGGCTCCCACTGGGCGTTGGGCCATTGTGTTGCACGGCGGTGCCGGCGTTATCGAGCGGTCATCCATGACACCGGAACGTGAGGCACAGTACAGGGCCGGCCTTTCCGGCGCTGCCCAGGCGGCGGCGAAGGTCCTGGAGGCCAACGGGCAAGCCATCGACGCTGTTGAGGCGGGGCTCAAAGTCTTGGAGGACAACCCGCTCTTCAATGCCGGCAAGGGAGCCGTCTTCACGGCGGAGGGCCGGAACGAATTGGACGCAGCCATCATGGATGGTGCAACGATGCAGGCCGGAGCCGTGGCCAGTGTGACGCAAACCAAGAACCCTATCTCGCTGGCAAAGGCCGTGATGCAGAAGAGCCCGCATGTCATGCTGATCGGGCAGGGAGCCGATCAGTTTGCCGCGAGTGTCGGCCTCGAGCAGGTTCCGCCAGCGTACTTCTTCACCGAACAACGCTGGCAGGGGTTGATACGGCAGTTGAAGCGCGAAGGCCGTCCCCTCCCGCCACGACCGGCCG
>CAXTRM010000150.1:0-3662 GCA_964246625.1 uncultured Acidobacteriaceae bacterium | reverse complement strand
ACCGGCCGGCGTGGGCCCAGAGCCAACGCAGCCGATCTCCTTGCTGGAAACATCGGATGCGCATAAGTGGGGAACGACGGGGATGGTTGTTCGCGACAGAGCGGGCCACCTCGCCGCGGGGACGACCACGGGAGGCACGCAGGCCAAGCGCTTCGGCAGGGTAGGCGACTCACCGATCATCGGGGCAGGGACCTATGCGTCAGATCACTCCTGCGGCGTGTCTGCCACCGGTACCGGTGAGTTCTTCATCCGGCTCACGGTAGCTCGGACCATCTGCGCGCTGGTGCAATACAAAGGCCTCACCCTGCGGGCAGCCGTGGAGGAAGTCATTGGGAAGGAGCTCACCGCATTGAAGGGGGACGGGGGTGTAATCGCCATGACACCGGATGGGCAACTTGCCTGGGCCTTCAACACACCCGGAATGTTTCGCGCCCATCTGGTTGAGGGTGATCCTGTCTCACTCGGCATCTACAAGGACGAGCCTTAAAGACTGGAGTCCGTCAGAAATGCGACAGGAGATCTGGGAAGCGGCCCAGCTCCAAGAGGCGCTGTCCTGGCGGCGGCGCATCGATGGTCTCCTGCTCCAGGGCCCAGGTGAAGTCATGAGGGATGAAGACCGCGTTAAGGCCAGCCGCAAGAGCGGGATTCACATCAGATCGTGGCGAGTTGCCGATCATCCAGGTCCTTAGGAGATTACAGCCGTGGCGGTCTGCCAGCGCACGATACATGGCGCAGGTCTTCTCTTCAGGCACCTCGACCGCTTCGAAGTATTCCCGCAAACCTGAACGCTGCAGCTTGTCGGTCTGCTCTGCCGGGTCGCCCTTGGTGACCAGCAACAGGCGGTGGCGGCTGGCAAGCGTTTGCAGCGTCGATTCCACCTCAGGAAGGAGTTCGATCTCCTGGCTGGCAATAGACTCCGTGAACGCAACGATACGGGTGTGCTTTTCCGGCGTGACCGGCTCATCTGTGAGCTGCTCGAAGCAGTTGATGAGAGACTTACGGAAACTTTTCAGGCCATAGCCATGAGCAGCGATCGTGGCGCGCTCGCAGGTGTTGAGGTGCTCTCGTACCTCTTCGCGGGTGTGCACGCGGTGGTCGAGGTAGGAGATGAACGACGCGATAGCCTGCTCAAAATAGACATTGTTCTCCCACAACGTGTCGTCGGCGTCAAAGAGCAAAGTCTGGGGCGTGTGTTCGTGCTGATGCACCATGCTGTCTCCAGCTTCCAGCATACTTCCACGCGCCGGATCCAAGCTCAATGGGAGCGCCCTGTGATAGATTCAAAGCTGCCCGCCCAGGGGAGAGATGGCCGAGTGGCTGAAGGCGCACGCTTGGAAAGCGTGTATACCGCAAGGTATCCAGGGTTCGAATCCCTGTCTCTCCGCCACCTTGCCAGCAAAGCCGCTACCAGCGGCTGGAACTTTCACCGTCACGCTGAAAGCCGGGAAGGTCGTGAGCCAGGCTATCAACTTGGTAACGGGACTGCTGTGTCCTGCACGTATGCCAGCGTGCAAGCAACTTGCCCTAAGTCGGACGAGCCTGAAGGCCTGACGCTGGATCCTGCATCAGGAGTGCCCGCTGATTCGAATGTCCCAAGGCGCGGTTCCAAGTGAGCTTGAGAGCTTGTTCGAAAAGTCCTGAAATTGAATGTTGTCGAGTGGAAAACGTCAATCAAACGCCATCCCATCCTCATAAGTGCCGGTAAGTGAGGTAAACGTCAGCGTGTTCGTCGTCGCACCAAAGGGCAGTCGCGGCCAGGTTCGAAGGCAGGTCTAGAGCTTCCTTATGTTGTAGGAGCGTAGTTCAGCCTCTTGACTGAGCGCTACCTCTTTCCGAAGATGACAGCTGTTTCAGGGGGCGTGATGAGAGCACAACAGCTATGGTGAGCGGCTCGAGTTGTAGAATAACGGCCGCTACGGTTGCGTGAAGCGGTCTTACGGAACCTTTGTCCAACAAAGCCAGAAGAATAAGTGAGAAAAGAAGGGAGCAGCTCCCGACGTAGACGAACACCTGTCCAGCAAAGCGATTCGCCGCGTACCAGATTGCTGGCTGCGACAGGGTCTTGGGAGTGCGGAAGCCGTAAAGGCTATTTGGTCCTATGCGACGCCATATGAAAGGCAAGGAAAGAGCTAGGACGGTGACCCAAACAGAGATACTTGACCATACTGCGAAGTGAGCGGCCATGCCGGACAGGATACGCTTTCAGGTCACAACTCGGGAGACTTCCTGAACCCGCAGTACAGGTAGGCGACAACGATGCCTGCGAAGGCGCATACCTTCACCCCCGCCGGGGAACATCATGGCTGCCACTCTCTCATGAAGAGGAACTCACGAGCCCTGACCTCTTGGGACTATGTACACGATCAGAAGTGTAGACCTGCTCTGTGTCGTGGCCACCCTTAGTGGATCGGATCAGACCGTAGGCGGCAATCCCTCTAGCAGGTCGAGATCATAACCGGTGCACAGCGCTGTTACGCTTTTCATAAGTCAACGATGATTGTTCCAGAAGCGGTATTGTGTCGCAGGATCGAAGCAGAAGCAGACCGCCGGAGCTTGTTGGGACGGTAGACATTTGGAATGCAAAGGTGCATCCATACATGCCGATCTGTGACACCGTTGATATAGTCCCACCCCTATAAACGACATGCACTCTTATAAGCGCCAAAGAGGAGAAGTGTCGAGGGCTGGTTGCTCCAGCCTCTACAAAGATCTTGATTGAAGGAACGAAACAGCCCGCCTGCCAGCTGGAAAGCATGATCGTGGCGTGTTCTGGGTTTTCTCACATTGCTCATAGTGGCAAAGCCCATAGATGAGCGCCGTCGTCTGCGTAGGTTGAGCGTAAAGCTCGATGCTCTCAACTTTGAGGTGCGCAGGGATGTTTGCTGTAAGGCCCACGGTAGCCCTTTGCATTGGAGCCAACACAACGGCAGGCTATTGCAGCTTCGCGAGCTGTTCAGGTCCAAATAGCAACTCACGATACCGCCGCCTGAAGTGATGGCGCATTCAAACGCTTGTACATCCTCCAGCTGCCGACGCATGCCGAAACGCTGATAGAGGTTGCGGATCTTCTCAGGATCAGAAAATCGAAGGTCTCGCGGTAGAGGCGTGGGTGTGGGTGGCGTTCGCTGCTTTCGCTCTTTCTTTTTTAGAGTGGTCTTGCTACGGTCGCTGGCTGGCCGAGTACGTGGTTGCCAACTTTGGTGTGATTTCCCAAGGGCTCGCCGGCCCCTAAGATCCAGGCATGCGCAACGTTTGCTGGAAGGGAAAGGGACATCGGCCGTGACGTTTGGTGGGGGCATGCGGCTGAGTGCCGTCGAGGTGTCGCAAAGGCGAAGGCAGGATGCAGCACAGGCCCGGATTGTGCGCCAAAGAATGGCTCAGCGGAATGCCGAGTTTCGACCTTCGGCATACCGGCGGTGGAGCATGCTGCCCTTTCGAGCGCTGCGCATCGTCGGACGCAGCCTTACAGGTCGGCACATGCGCTGAGGCGATCTGCTGGGGAGTGACTGAAATGTAGTGCGCTCTGCGCCTCCCGCATCAGGGACGGCAGAAACGATCATGCAATGCGCATCGCAGCTTCGGATCACCTTACGTAGGCAGCCTCACTGCCAAGACATTCTCCGGACTCTTTGTTGGATCACGCCGTCCGAAGGCTTCAGTTT
>CAXTRM010000149.1:0-8616 GCA_964246625.1 uncultured Acidobacteriaceae bacterium | reverse complement strand
AACGAATCGCATCGATTTAAACCGCAGGGGCATCTGAAGGAAACCGAAGGTACTCTGGTTCCATCCACCAAGGGATCGAAGAAAACACCCTTCGAAGCGATCTCCACACCTGCGGGGTACCGTATGGTTGCCGAAGGAGCACACAGATGCCAAGTGCAGGGGCAGGACGACCGGCGGTGAATCCATGGCTGATCGCGATCGCGGTCATGCTCGCTACCTTCATCGAGGTCATGGACACCTCCATCGCTTCGGTCGCCGTACCCTACATCGCGGGCAGCACCGCCTCGACCAACGATGAGGCGGAGTGGGTGCTTACGGTCTACCTGGTCGCAAACGCCGTCTTTCTTCCCGCCTCGGGTTGGCTCAGTGAAAAGTTCGGACGCAAAAACTACCTGATTGCCTCCTTGGGCCTGTTTACGCTCTCGTCCTTCTTCTGCGGCATCGCGCCGACCTTGCCGTTCATCCTTGCCGCGCGTGCCCTGCAGGGCGTGGGCGGCGGTGCGCTGCAGCCACTCTCGCAGGCCATTCTGATCGAAAGCTTTCCAGCTGAAAAGCAGGGCCAGGCCTTGGGCGTATACGCGCTCGGCGTCGTGGTTGCCCCGGTCGTCGGCCCCGCTCTCGGCGGCTATCTCACCGATGCCATCTCCTGGCGCTGGGCCTTCTACATCAATGTGCCCATCGGCATCTTCGCCATGCTCATGCAAAGTCGTGTGCTGGAAGATCCGCCCTACCTCAAGGAAGCAAAGCCCGGCAAGCTGGACAGCATCGGCCTGGGCACCCTGGGGCTGTGGGTCGGCTGTCTCCAGTACATCCTCGACAAAGGGCAGGAAGACGACTGGTTCGACAACACAAAGATCCGTATCGCCCTCGTGGTCATGATCGTCAGCTTCATCGCCTTCATCATCCGGGAGTTCACCACCGAAAAACCGTTGGTCAACCTGCGCGCCCTGCGGGATCGCAATTTGGGCGTCGGTTGCCTGCTGGTCTTTCTTCTCGGCCTTGTGCTCTACGCCCTCACTACGGTGTTGCCCGTTTTCTACCAGACATTGCTCGGCTATGACGCCACAAAGTCCGGCCTGGCGGTCAGTCCTCGTGGCTTGGGTGCCATGGTCTCGGCCGTCGTCGTGGGCATCATCGTCGCTCGCGTCGACCCACGATGGCTCATCGCACTCGGCTTCGGCGTTCTCGGCATCTCCGGGCTTTGGCTCTCCAAGCTCACACTCGAAATCTCGCCCTGGTCCCTCTTCTGGCCCATCGTCGTCAGTGGCGCAGCCATCTCACTCTGCTTCGTTCCACTCTCTCAGGCGGCGCTTGGCACGCTGCCAAAAAGCGAGGTGGGCAACGGCAGCGGCATCTTCAACTTCCTCCGCAACGTCGGCGGCAGCGTAGGGATCTCCTGGATGAACACCATAGCCCTGCGCCATCTGCAAAGTCATCGCTTCGAGCTCGTGCACTCGTTCTCGAGGGCCAACCCCCTCTTTCAGCGGCAGATCTCGATCTATACGCAGCGGATGGCGACGCACGTCGGGCCGCGTCTGGCTATGTTGCGGGCCTATGCCTTGAGCAGCATGGGCCTCAACAATCAGGCGCAGCTATACGCGTACGTTGATGACTTCCTCTACCTCGCCCTGGTCGGCTTTCTTTGCGTGCCCTTCGCCTTTCTCCTCAAAAAGCCCAAAGGGGGCGGTACGCCGGCAGCCGGCTAGCCACAGCGAGCGGGCTGCGCACACCTTCGTGGCAAGGCACTGCCCGCCGTGGATCCGCTCTTGCCCTTCCACAGCCGGAACTAACGCACCTCGCGACCACAGCGCCGTTCCATCAACTGACGTGGATCACGGGACGGCGATCCACATCGCTGACGGCCTTGCGCAGCACCTCATGCGTCAGCGGAGCGGCATCGCCTTCCCCAAGGAACAGGAAGCGAATCACATTCGCAATCGGATTGCCCTCCTTCCACTTGAAATACGCGTGAGGCACCTGCCCTGTCATCTTTTCCAGGTGAATCAGCAGGGCCGCGATGGAGTTGGCGATCACGGGACTCTTGGCATACAGCACCTTGTGCGATCCCAACCGCCGCACCTGCACCCTGAGGCACTCGCTGAACTCTGAGGCGTCCGTACGCTCCACTTCCAGGAAATACAGCGACTCACCGGAGTTCAGGCCGTAAAGTTTGCGAACGATCGCTTCCACCCGGTCGAGATCGGCTGCTGTCTCCGCTTGGGGCCGACGCGCAATCAGCAACGTCGGTTGCGCCCCATGCTCCTGGAGAGCTGCCGTCACCTCGGCCGACATCTCCACGCTCGTCACGCGCAGCTCGGTCGAGCGTGTCGCCCGCGAAACCAGCGAGACCACGACGATCGACAGGATGAAGTAGGAAGACACCTTCAATCCCTCAGGGCGCTCCCAGATGTTCAGCACGGTGGTGTACACAAAGATGGCCGTTACAAACAGGTAGGTCCACCGCATACGTGAGGACCACAGCGCCACGGTGACGGCCGTGGCCGCCGAGGTGATCAGCACAAGCACACCCGTGGCGTACGCACCGCCCTGCGCGTTCACATCCGCATGAAAGGCCAGCGTCACGATCACCGCAATGCCCATAAACACCAGCACAAGGGGTCGCGAGGCCCTGGCCCACTCGGGGGCCATCCCAAACCGCGGCAGGTATCTTGGGATCAGGTTCAACAGCCCGGCCATCGCGGACGCCCCGGCAAAGGCAAGGATCAGAATCGTGCTGAGGTCGTAAAGGCTGCCGAAGCCGCTGCCGAAATAGCGGTACGCAAGGTACGCCAACGCACGGCCATTCGCCGCGCCCTTCTCCGCAAAGGCCGCCGCCGGGATCAGCAGCGTGGTCACCATGCTGGTGGCCAGCAGAAAGATGCTCATGATAATGGCCGCCGTGTAGAGCAGCTTGCGCGTGTTGCGGATGCGATCCGGCGTGCTGCTGCCTGAGATCAGCGGCATCACCGCCACACCCGTCTCAAAGCCCGAAAGGCCCAGCGCGAGCTTGGGAAACAGCAGCAAGGAAACGCCCAGCATGGCAAACCAGTTCGAGTGCTGGGTTGCCAGCGTATGCCGCCAGTGCGTCAGCAGCTCGGGGTGCTTTAGAACATCCACTGTCGCGCGCACCGTCACCACCGCATTCAACAGCAGGTAAGCACTCACCAGGATCACCGCAATCCCGATAGCCTCCTTGAAGCCCTTCAAAAAAATGGCACTCAGCCCGGCCAGCAGCAAAAGTGTCACCAGCATCTGGCTGGTCAGCCAGTGGGGCGCAAACGGGTTGTGCACAAAGTGCGCCGCCGCGTCCGCCGCGGACAGGGTCATCGTGATGATGAAGTCCGTCGAGGCAAACCCCAGCAGCACGAGCACAAACGCCTTGCCGCCCCAGTCCGGGAACAACCGCTCCAGCATGGCAATGCTGCCCTGGCCATTGGGACTGGCTGCGGCGACCCGTCCATACAGCGGCAGCGCCGCGAACAGCGTCACCAGCACAAGGATCAGCGTCGCCACGGGCGACAGGAAGCCGGCGGCAAGAAAGGCGATCCCCGGCTGGTAGCCCAGGGTGGAAAAGTAGTCCACCCCGGTGAGGCACATCACCCTCCACCATGGGTGAACGGCCTCCGGGGCACTATGAACCCCCTTTGGCAGGCGAATGTCGGCTAAAAGCCAATCGCTGAGACCCGACGTCGTCATTCCATTCCCCTCTGGTACCGATTCAGATAAGAGCACCATCATCCCATGACGGCACGGGCTTTGCCTTCTGCCCGGGCAAATGCACACGGCGCCGCACCCGAAACACGTACTCTTTCTTTGCAGGGCAAACGTCGTCACCTGCCGCTACACAGCTCCGCTCACCCCTTGAACTGCGGAAACGCGGTGATCCGCAGCTTTGCCGCACCATACGGCACCAGCGTGATCCGTTCCTCTTCTTCGTCGCTGGTGACCGGGCTTTGGGGCACAGGATCCGCCACGCCATCCACGGCACGCCACGACAGCAGCTTGCGGGCGCTTACCTGCAGCGTCACCGGGGTTCCTGCAAGCGCAAACGGCGACCCACCGAGGGGGTGCTCTTCGGCCACCAGCCCCCCGCGAGACTCCGGTTCCGTGGTGATCAGCGCATAATTCCACGCCCCTGACGGGAAAACCTGCCAGTCGGCCGTCATCCCGCGCGGGCGCAGCTTCACCCAGCTCTCCCCTACCGGGTACGAAAACACAAGCGGCCCACGCTGGACCGACACCGAATCGCGGTAGCCACCATGAACAAACCGGGGCGTCAGCGGAAATTGGATCTCCACCACGTCCCCCGCCGTCCATGTGCGCTCCAGCTTGGCGAAACCCGCCACGGCCGACACCGGCTGCGCTTGGCCGTTCACCTTCACCGTCGTGGTCTCGGCCCAGGCCGGCACGCGGAACCGCAGCGGAAACTGGACATCCTCCTCAGGACGGACCGTAAGCCGCACGGTGCCGCGGAACGGGTACTCGGTCTCCTCGGTCACCTGGACCTTTGTCTTGCCGATCGCCGTGCGCACCTCGCAGGGCGAATACGCGGCAGCCACCAGGCCGCCGTCCGGGGAGGCCATCCACAAGCTTGCCGTGAACTTGGGCCAGCCCTGGTGGAAGTTCGCGGTGCAACAACCGAAGTTCGGCTCCAGCCCATACAGGTTCGACTCAGGCCCGTCCGTGGTCCAGGGCTTGCGATGGAGACTCACCTCTACCTGGTTCGGCTCCTGGTTGTACTGGTGCGCCCACATATCGTCAGTAAACGTGCCGGGCAAGGCGTTGAACGCAATCCGCTCCAGCCTGTCGCCCAGCGCGGCATCGCCCGTAATCGCAAGCGCCTGTTCCAGCGAGAACATCGTCTCCACCACGGTGCACAGCTCCGATCCCTGCGACGGATTGCGGCCCGCAAAGTGCTCATCGCAGGAAAACATCCCGTTCGGCAGCCCATGGAAGCGATCCAGCACCGCCAGCATCTCCGTGGTGCCGCGCCGGTCGGCCGCCGCGCCGGTCACCATGGACCAGACCGGGCCAGCCTTCAGCGCCTGCCCGTTGTTCACGCCATGGGACGCCAGCGCGGTCTCACCCAGCCCCTTGTTTTCATCCAGCTTGATCGTCTCCGGCGTCACCGGCTCCGTGAAGCGGAAGTTCGCGATGTCCGCCTGCCAGTCATATCCCTGCATGTGCAGCAGCTTCACCAACTCAAGCAACTTGGGGTCGCCCGTGCGGTTAAACAGCCACAGCGCCACCATGGCGTTGTCCTGCCATCGAAACCTGCCCCAATCCCGCAGCGGTCGCGCGGGCAGGGCTTCGAGTTGGTAGGCAAAGTACTGAGCCAGCACGGGGAGTACCCGCGGATCCCCGGTCGCCTCCTCGTACTGCGCCAGCACCTTCAACATCACCATCCGCGGCCACCAGTCGTCATTGCTCGCCGGTCCGATCATGCCGTTTGCGGCCTGGTGTGTCAGGGTCCACTCGATGTATCTCTGCGCCTTGGCCTTCAGCCGGTCGTCGTCCAGCAGGTAGGCCAGCGGCACAAGCCCGTCCAGAAAGTACGGCCCCCGTTCCCAGCTCTCCCCTGTTCCCCCCAGCCAGCCGCTGTTCGGTCCCACATCGGCCCACGTCTCATCCAGGTGCCCGCCCAGTCCCGTTGCCTGGATCTCGAGCTGTCGGCGCCACCAGCCGGCGGGCCGCACCGCGCCCAGGGGCAGTGGATCGAACGCGTTGGGCGCCAGCGGAGCGCGATTCCGTACCGCCGCACGCGACTCCTCCGGCTTTGCCGAACGACCCTTCGCCTTGGTCGTTCCCGCCCCAAGCCCGTAACCGTCCTTTTTCAGGGCGAGGCTGGCACCCGCGCCTGCCATCAACTGCAACATCCTCCGTCGCTTCAGCACGGTCATCACCTGGGCCTTTACAGCAGACTGCCCTCGCGGCAGCCCGGGAATTGGGGTGTGGAAACTGCGTTCACCCCGTCTTGGCTCACGGGCTCACCCGGGGTCGGTAGGCCAGGGGTCTCAGTTGCCGATCAGCATAACCATACTCCCAACCGGCACGGGCCTACGCCGTCGGCCAGCACGGAACACCTGAGGTCTTCGCTCCGGGTCCGGGGCAAACCTCAGGTTTTTCTTTCGCGTGCAGCCTTTGCGGTCCGTTTCGCACCATATGGATAGCCGTGATCAACAAGATCTGCACAAGGGGGCTCACCGCCCGAAGTTCCCCGTGCTTCCACGCGGCAACAGATCGCCCGAAGCGGGCAGGAACGAGCCGGTGCAGCTTCAATCCGGCTCCTTGAGATCAACGCACGGTAAAAGAAGCGCAGGTTTTGCCACATCCACGATTGGGCACGCTGGATTGAGCGCCTGCCCGTATCGGCACCCCACCTCACCTCTCTTGGAAGGCACAGCATGTTGGAAAAGCTCTGGGACCCTCGCACCGCACGCATCCTCTTCACTGCGCTCCTCTTTGGCCTTGTCCTGGTCTTTCTCCGCGACACCAAGGAAACCCTCACCCTGTTCCTCTTCGCCATCCTCTTCGCGTACTTCGTGGAGCCGCTGGTGGCAAGGCTGCAGGGCCCGCTCCGCGGCCGCGGCAAAGCCATCGGTGTGGTCTACCTTCTCTTGATCGCGGCGCTTGTGGGTGTCGGCTTTCTGGTCGGGCCGGACATCGCCGATGAGTCGAAATCGCTCGCCCAAAGCCTGCCTTCCCTGTTCAACCGGCTCAGCTCCGGCGAGCTCTTCAGCCAGTTCGGGCACAATCACGGCTGGAGCCAGACACGCGTGCAGCAGGTGCAAAGCTTCTTCATGAGCCACCGCAGCGAACTGCTGGGGTATGCGCAGGCCGTCGGCGCCAAGCTGGGCTCCCCCGTCTCCCATATCTGGTGGCTCATCATCATCCCCATTCTCAGCCTCTTCTTTCTCAAGGACGGTCGGGAGATCGCCCAAAAGGTCGTCGCCCTGGGCCGTGACGAGCGGGAAAGGTCTACCCTCTCCGGCGTCGTCGCGGACGTCAACGTCATGCTCGGCAGCTACATCCGCGCCCAGATCATCCTGGCAGCCCTGACGCTGGCCGCCTACACCCTTGTGCTCAGCCTCATGCGCGTGCCCTACTCCTTCATCCTGGGCCCCCTGGCCGGTCTCTTTGAGTTTGTTCCCGTCGTCGGCCCGGCCGTCGCCGCGGTCTCTGTCTTCGGCATCGCTGTTCTCAGCGGCTACCCCCACCTGCTCTTCCTGTTCCTCTTCCTTGGCGCATGGCGGCTCATCCAGGACTATGTCAATGCCCCGCGCATCATGGGCCAATCGCTGGAAATCTCGCCCCTCGCCCAGATCTTTGGTGTTCTCGCCGGCGGTGAGATCGGCGGCGTCGTTGGCGCCCTCATCTCCGTCCCGGTGATGGCCATCCTGCGTATCCTTTGGCGGCGCCTCAGCGACAAGCGAACAGTCGACACGCCCGCCGTCTCGTCCCTTCCAAGGTCCAGCCAGGCCGCCTGACCCAGATCTGCCGCCGGCGAAACTCCGCCAGGCATCGAACCCATCCCCTCTACACAGCAAACGGACCTCGCCATGAGGTGCCGTCTGCTGTATGGGGTTCGGCCCTGCACCGATGGGCCTCTTTCACAGCACAGCGTTCAAATCGTCCGGCCCCTTGCACTCGTCCCGTTCGACCCTCTCCCATCAGCACCTCCGGCATCTCTTCCCCGCTAAGCCCCCTTTACCAGCAGGCCCATCAGCACGGCTCCTCCCAGCGCCGCCAGCAGTGCGATCGGCATCGCCAGCAAGCCCACCCTGAGAAAATCTCCAAAGCCGACCTCGACCTTCTGCTTGCGGAGGGCCAGAAGCCACAGGATGGTGGCCAGTGATCCAGTGATGGACAAATTGGGTCCAAGATCGATCCCCAGCAGCACGGCATTTGTCATCACGGTGCGGGTGTGCGCCAAGGCAAGCGTTCCGCCCGCCACCAGTCCAAGCGGCAGATTGTTGACCAGGTTGTTGGCTACGCCCACGGCGAACCCAACCACCAGGACGCCCGCGGGCAGACTCCGGTGCTCAGCCCACTGCCTCCATCGCGGCCACCAGGACGAACAGGCCCGCGACAAGCACCAGGGTGCTCCAGCTCACACCCTTGGCCAGCGGCAGGGGATTGCTGCGCTCCCACCCCGCCACCACCGCGGTCACCGCCACCGCCGCGAGGCAGGTAGGCCAGCCCAGGTCCTTGCCCCTGGCCGAGGCTGTCAGCAGCACGGCCGCCACGCAGCCAAGCCCTCCAAGAATCATCCTGCCCGCGCCGGACAGCGCCACGGGCTCCGCCTCCCCCTCGAACTCGTCCCGCAGCTGCCCGTGGAAGATCCATCGCATCACCGCAAAGGTCGCCACGATCGACAGAACGGACGGCACGCCAAACAACAACAGCCAGCGCCCCAGCGGGGGCATCCCCTGGTGAAAGACCACTAGATTGGCCGGGTTCGAGATCGGTAGCACGAACGAGGCGGCGTTCGCCACCAGGGCACAAGCGAACAGGGCGGGCAGCGGCTGCACCTTGGCCTTGCGCACAGCGGCCAGAATGGCGGGCGTGAGCACAACGGCGGTGGCATCGTTGGACAGAAACACGGTCGTCACGACA
>CAXTRM010000148.1:0-8796 GCA_964246625.1 uncultured Acidobacteriaceae bacterium | reverse complement strand
CGGGTGCGCGGAGGGTGGGGTGCGGCCGACGGAGAAGGCCGAAGAGGGAAAGGGCGGCGAGTCCAGGTGTGCGGGGTAGCCACGGCGTGCCGGGGTGGTTACAGGAGCGCTGGCATCGCCCGCAGCGGGGGTGGGTTTCCAGTCCTGGAGGTAGGCTTTGCCGAGCCGCTCAAAGAAGTTGCCCATGGGCGCATTGGGCGCAGGAGCCGTGGAGGTGGGGGTGTCAGCCGGTAGGGACTGTGCGGAAGCAGGAAGGGTGCTAAAGGCGAAGAGGCTGCAACTGAAGAGGAGAAAGACGGCGGGACGAACCGAACGACGAGCCGAACAACAAACCAGATGACGAGCCGAACAACAAACGACGGAAAGCATGAAGACCTCGCCATTGCAGTGGACACCCAGAGCCGATAAGAAATTCGTAAGAAATGAGGCGGGGTGGAGCGCCCTGGAGAAGTGCACCGCAGATCATGCGCTCGCAGGGTGGGCGCAGGCGGGATAGCCTGCCGCTGCCGGCGAGGGGCCAGTGTGTTCTCTGTACAATGGGCAAGGGAGCGAGACGCCTTGAAGACGACGGACACCGGTATGAAAGCGGCTTCCCGAAGTGTTCCCTTCTATGACCCGGACCTGAGCTATGAGAGCAATTACGAGCAGGGTCCCTTTGGGCTTTTTGCAACCGCGCCGGCCCCGGCGGTACAGGAACATGACGGCCGGCGGGAGCGGTTTCTGGGCAAAGACGTCCATGTGCCCTTCGGCATCCCTGCAGGGCCGTTGCTGAACGGCCGCTTCGTGAAAGCGGCCCTGGACCATGGCTTCGACCTGCCCGTTTACAAGACAGTGCGCACGCGCCGGTGGAGCAGCCATGCCTGGCCGAACGTGCTGGCTGTGCATGCGCAAGGCGATCTCCATCCGACGACGAACCGGTTGCAAGGACACACGGACTATGGCGCGGAGGAGCTATCGATCACGAACTCGTTTGGCGTGCCGTCGTTTGATCCGGAGGTGTGGCAGCCCGACCTTGCCGAGGCGGTCGCCCATGCGCGCCCAGGCCAGGTGGTGATTGGCAGCTTCCAGGGCACCCTGCCCGAGCACGGCGGAGCAGCGGAGTACATTGCGGACTTTGCGTTGGGCGCGCGACTGATACGGGAAACCGGCGTGGCGATTACCGAGGTCAACCTGAGCTGCCCCAATGAAGGCACAGCGCACCTGTTGTGCTTCGACACCGAGCGCGCCAAGGCCGTCGTCGAAGCGATCAAGGCGGAGTTGGGGCGGGTAAAGCTGATCGCGAAGGTTGCGTACTTTGCTGAAGACGAGGCGTTGCGGAAGTTGCTGGTTGCGATAGGGCCGACGATCGATGGCATTGCCGCCATCAACACGATTCCGGCCGAGGTCGTAAACGAGCACGGCGAACAGGCACTGCCGGGCGAAGGGCGGCTGCGGAGCGGCGTTTGCGGCCGTGGCATTCGCTGGGCGGGGCTTTCGATGACGGAGCGACTCCTGAGGCTGCGGACGGAGTTGCAACAGCGGTTCGCTGTGGTGGGTGTTGGCGGGGTCAGCAGCGCGAAGGACTACCAGGCGTACCGCGCCGTGGGCGCCGATGCGGTGATGTCCGCCACAGGAGCGATGTGGAATCCGCGGCTGGCGGAAGAGATCAGGGCCGCGGTGCAGGAGCCTGCCCATGCCGGATAGCAGCATTGCAGTGGCAGAAGCGCTGTTGGAGATCGGCGGTGTGGGCTTTCGCCTGCAGGATCCGTTGACGTTCAAATCCGGCATTGTGTCGCCTGTGTACTGCGACAACCGCACGTTTCCGTTCTGGCCGGCACAATGGCGCAAGGTGATCGAGGGCTTTGCGTCGCTGGTGCGTGAGAAGGACCTTGCCTTTGACGTGATTGGAGGCATCGAAGCGGCGGGCATACCGCACAGCGCAGCGCTGGGCTATGCGATGCAGCGGCCTTCCGTGTTTATCCGTAAGCAGCCCAAGGAGCACGGCAAAAAGGCACGGATCGAAGGCGGCGATGTGGCCGGCAAACGGGTGTTGCTGGTAGAAGACCTGGTCACAACCGGAGGCAGCAGTTTGTCCGGGGTGGAGGCGCTACGTGAGGCAGGGGCAACGGTGAGCGATTGCCTTTCCATCATCAGCTACGGCTTTGCGGAGGCGCAGGAGCGGTTTGCCCGTGCAGAGGTCAGGCTGCACACCTTGACCAGCTTCGAGGCAGTGCTTGCCAGTGCGCAAAGGCGCGGCTCGCTGGATGCCGAGAGCACGGCGGCGATCCATAGCTGGCTGGCTGACCCGCATGGATGGTCTGCGAAAGGCACGCTGGCCTGAGCATGGCGTGTGCGGCATTGGCGAAGCTTGAGGCCCGCGTCCACACGAGCGCTTCCCTGCTCTGTGTGGGCCTGGACCCAGAGATCGAGCGGATACCTGAAAGGTACCGCCGCGAGCCGTATCCGCTGTTTGCTTTTTGCCGCGCGGTGATCGAGGCCACAGCGCCGTTTGCATGTGCGTTCAAGCCCAACACGGCATTTTTCGAGGCACAGGGCGCCAAAGGGTGGGAAGAGTTGCAGATGGTGTTTGCGCACCTGCGCGCGAGCTGCCCTGAGGTGTTCACGGTCTGCGATGCCAAGCGTGCAGACATCGGCAATACGAACGGCGGGTATGTGAAGGCGGTCTTTGACGGACTGCAGGCCGATGCCATCACTGTGCATCCCTACCTGGGGGCCGAAGCCCTTGCGCCGTTTCTGGAGCGTGAGGATCGGGTGTCGATTGTGCTTTGCCGCACGTCCAACGCGGGAGCCGGGGAGATGCAGGACCTGCAATGCGAGGGCAGGCCACTGTGGGAGCATGTGGCGGCGCGCGTGAGCCAGCAATGGAACAGCCGGGAAAACTGCATGCTGGTCGTGGGGGCTACCTGGCCCGCAGAGATGCGACGCATCCGCGAGATCGCCCCAACGCTGCCCTTCTTGGTGCCGGGCCTTGGCGCCCAGGGCGGCGACGTCGAAGCCACGGTGCAGGCGGGCCTGCGTGCCGATGGGCATGGACTTGTGTTGAGCAGTTCGCGAGCCATTCTGTATGCCGCCGACCCTGCCAAGGCAGCACGCGCGACGCGGGACGCGATTGAAAAGGCAAGGGAGCGTGTGCATGCCAGCCAATGACCGGATGCGGCTTGAAGGAACGCTGGTGAACCAGGACGAGGTGGTTGAGGGTGCTGTGGAGATCGACCTTGCCACGGGCCTGATCGAGCACGTCGGGGAACGGAGCGGGCACAGCGATCATGACTGCGAGGGCTGCCTGATCTTTGCCGGATTCGGCGATATCCATATTCACGCCCGCGAAGACGTCA
This sequence comes from uncultured Acidobacteriaceae bacterium, assembly GCA_964246625.1. Taxonomy (GTDB): domain Bacteria; phylum Acidobacteriota; class Terriglobia; order Terriglobales; family Acidobacteriaceae; genus Granulicella. The sequence goes on along the minus strand of CAXTRM010000148.1, from coordinate 5,461 downwards.
GTGGGACGCAGAACTACAAGGAAGACTATCGCACGGCGTCTGCGGCAGCGGTGCACGGCGGTGTCACGCAGATGGTCGATATGCCGAACAACCCGGTAGCGCCGGTGGACGAGGCACGATACGCGGCCAAGGAGAGGCTTGCGGCCGACAGCGAGGTCCATGTGACGCTGTACGCGGGCATCGGGCCGGGGACCCGTCCGCTGACACGGCATGTGCCCTACAAGGTGTACATGGGACCGAGTGTGGGCGACCTGTTCTTTACCTCGCAGGCGGAGCTTGCCGAGGTGATGCAACGGTATCGCGGATGCAATGTGAGCTTCCATTGCGAGGACCCCGAGGTGCTTGAGGCCGCGAGAGGGGAGCCCACCCATGAACAGCGGCGTCCACCCCGTGCCGAGATCACGGCGACCCGCTTTGCGTTGTACCTGATCGAGACATATGGGCTGCAGGGGAAGCTGTGTCACTATTCGACGGGCGAGGGCCTGCAGCAGATTGCGGACGCAAAGGCACGGGGGGTGCGGGTCACATGTGAGGTGACGCCGCATCACCTGTTCTTCGACACCTCGATGCTGACGGACGGGAACCGGATGGCCCTGCAGATGAATCCACCGCTGCGCTCAGCGGCGGATCGGCTTGCCTTGCTGGAGGCGCTGCGTTCGGGGCTGATCGATTACATCGCCACCGACCACGCGCCCCACACGTTGGAGGAAAAGGCGGTTGGGGCAAGCGGCGTCCCGTTGCTGGATACCTATGGCGCGTTCACGACGTGGCTGATGCAGGAGCACGGGTTCACCCCGGGGCAGATTGCACGTGTGGGTGCGTTCAACCCGGGCGCGTTTGTGCGCGAGTTTCTGCCGCCGCGGTTTGGCAAGGGGTTCGGCCGCCTTGAGCCGGGCTATGCCGGTTGCCTGACCGTTCTGGACCCTTGCACGCCCTACGCGGTGACGCGCGAAAGCGTGCGTTCCAAGTGTGGCTGGTCACCCTTTGAAGGGATCACCTTTCCGGGCAGCGTTCGATATACCGTGCTGCAGGGACAGGTGCATACGGCCCAGCCGTAAGCATTGTTGGAGGAGCAAAACGATGTTGCCATTGAGTCATCTTGTCAGTGCGTCGCAGCTTTCTCCCGAGTTTCTGCGGGACCTGTTTGCGTCCGCGGATGCGATGCAAAGCCAGGACAGGGCGCGCACGCTGAAGCCGCAGCTCACAGGGCGGATCCTGGCCACGCTGTTTTATGAGCCAAGCACACGCACACGCCTGTCGTTTGAGGCAGCGATGCAGAAGCTGGGCGGCAGCGTGCTTTCGGTTGAGAACGCGCGGGACAGCTCTTCGGCGGTGAAGGGCGAGACGATCGCGGACACCGTGCGCGTGGTGAGCGGCTATGCCGATGCCATTGCCATTCGGCACTTTATGGAAGGCACGGCGGCGGCGGCCGCAGCGGTATCGCCTGTTCCGGTGATCAATGCGGGCGATGGCGCGGGCGAACACCCAACCCAGGCCCTGGCGGACACCTACACCATCCAACGCGAGCTTGGACGATTGGATCATCTTCATGTGGTGTTAGTGGGAGACCTACTGTATGGCCGCACGATCCACTCGCTGCTCCCGCTGCTTGCGCAATTCCCTGACCTAGATGTGGGCCTGGTGTCGCCGCCGTCACTTCGGCTTCCCGAGCCGCTGGTCACGGCGATGAGATCCCGTGGCGTCAAGGTGCATGAGACCGCTTCCCTTGATGAGGCGATTACGGCGGCCGATGTGGTGTATGTGACGCGAGTGCAAGGGGAGCGCTTTGCGTCCGAGGCCGAGTACGAGTCGGTGAAGGATGCCTATGTGCTGACGTTGAAGACGGCCGAGCGGCTAAAAGCCGGGGCGATGATTATGCACGCCCTGCCCCGCTTGAATGAGATCGCGCCCGAGGTCGACCTGGATCCGCGGGCGGCTTATTTTCGGCAGGCACGAAACGGCTTGTACATCCGCATGGCGCTGCTGGCAGGCCTGCTCGCGTAGCTGAGTCAGCGTTGTTTCGCGCGTCGAAATAGAGCATGCGACAATGAGCGTGCTCTATGTTGCGATCCGTTTTCATCTCGTTATCCGCCAACCGCCATCTTCGCTCCTTTTCCGAACGCAACTCGCTGGGACAACGGGTGTCGCGCCGTTTTGTGGCAGGCATGACGGTGGATGAGGCGATTGGCGTGGTGGAACAGCTTAACGCCGAAGGCATCGATGCTTCGCTGGATTCGCTGGGAGAAAGCGTGCTGCAGGTGTCGCAGGCTGAGGAAGGCGCGGCAGTGTACCACCGCCTGTTGGACGGGATCGCGCAACGTCAGCTGCGGGCCAACGTCAGTGTGAAGCTCACCGCCATGGGAATGGACATCGGCGGTCATGGTGCCGGGCCGGAGCTGGCCGAGCGTGTTGTGGGAGATCTTGTAGCCCATGCCGCCTCGATCGACAGCTTTGTGCGCCTTGACATGGAAAGCTCGGAGTACACCGAAGCAACGCTGGCAATGACGGAGCGTTTGCATACACGCTTTCCTGGACGTGTTGGCTCCGTTCTGCAGGCCTATCTGTTTCGCACGGAAGGCGACACGGACCGCCTGTTGCGCCAGAAGATTCGCATCCGCCTGTGCAAAGGCGCTTACAAGGAGCCGGCGACGGTGGCTTTTCCGAACAAGGCCGACGTGGACGCGAACTACGTAGGACTGATGAAGCGCATGGTGACCAGCGGCGTGTTTTGCGGCATTGCCACCCATGACGAAACCATCATCGACCAGATGCGGACCTTTGTGCGAGAAAACAGCATCGATCGCCAGGGCTTCGAATTTCAGATGCTGTACGGGGTACGCCGCGACCTGCAGCGGAAGCTGGTGGCGGAGGGCTTCCGCATGCGGGTCTACGTTCCGTTTGGGACCGAATGGTATCCGTACTTCATGCGCCGCCTGGCAGAACGCCCGGCCAACGTACTGTTTCTCGCGAAGAATCTGTTGAAGAGCTGACCCTGGCGGATTAGTGAAAGGCCTGTGCCGGCGGCGGAACCACGGCGGATGCGGGGGCCGCATTCTCGGTAGGCGGCAGCAGAGGCGCTACCCGTAGAAGGTTCATCAGGACACCGCGTTGCTGGTCATTCAGCGAGGGGCCAAAGCGTCCGGAGGCGTACGCCTGCACACGCTCTTCCGCGGGCAACTGCCGCAGCGCACGGAAGGTTTGCGCGACGGGATGGCGCTCTTCGGGCGGCAACGCGCCGAGTTGCGCCATGGCACCACGAACCTCGGCGCGCTGCGCCGGGTTAAGCCGTTCGATGGCCTCCGTACGAGCCAACACCTTTTGGCGCTGCCTGGGGTTCATGGCGTCAAGCTGTGCCAGACGGTCGAGCATACGCTGCTGCGTGGTTCTTGGCAGCTGCTCAAAGCCGGGTTCGTGCTGCAAGGCCTGCTGCTGCTGCTGCGGAGTGAGCTCACTGTGCTGATTCATCCACTCAGCGAGGTGCTCGCCACGAGGGCCTCGATGCCCCACCTGACCGGACGCACCATACGCGGAAGGTGCACGGCGTTCAATAGGCGCAGGCTCCTGCATCCCCTGCGCCTGTGCCGAGACGGCCAGAAGTATGGGCGCAAGGAGGTACACGTACCGTGTCCCCCCTTTGAAGGGGAGGTGGTTGGATGATCGAGGGGTGATGAACTCGCTTTTCATCAGGACACGTACGGGAAACACGATGGGGGGACACCAAGCTGCCAATCGCAGGGTAACGCGATTCTGCCCATAAGCGAAGGGCTGCTCAGGAGACGCGCAGGTTGCGAACCGTTAGCTTTGAGGTGCGTCATCGCCCGGCTCGTCCAGCAGATCCATCTGGTCGACGGCCTGCGCATTGTTGTCGTAGATCTTGAGATCATTCACGGTGGGGGAAGAGACCGCAGGAACGGCTCCATGGTGAGTTGTAAGGGTCAGGGCAGTTCCACCGCCAAGCACCAGGGCCAAGCCGAGTACGCCTGCCATTGCCGGACGCAGTTCCCTGCCCGTGCTGTAACGGAGGAAGCTGGAAAGGCGCTCCCAAAGACCTTCAGGCGCTGCGGCCTGCTCCGCCCTGAGCCGGGCATGGAACCGCGCGTCGAAGAAAGCAGATGGCTCCGGTGCGGTCCAGCTATCCATAAGGTCCAGGGTGGCCTGGAGCTCCTGCCATTCAGACCGGCATGAGGAACACGTGTCCATATGAGCGAAGACCGTAGCCGGTACCGCGCCAGGGTCGAGAAGGAGGTCAGGAAGGAGGTGTTGGCAGGTTTTGCAATCAGTTGTCATGGTGTTGGCCCCCTTTCTGCGGCGGCTCTTGTTGTGGATCTTGATCGTAGAACGGGAGTTTGCACCCATTGGCGAACCGAGCGGACTCCGAAGCGCTTTGATTGATGGTGTTTGAATAAATCATGGCTAGACGAAGTCCTTCAGCTTTTCACGGAGTGTTTGGTATGCCCGGAAGAGCAACGATTTCGTGGCAGACTCAGACAGCTTCAGCACTTCACCGATCGACTTGTAGTCGAGTCCCTCATACTTGTGCATCAACACTGCTGTTCGTTGCCGCTCGGGCAGGGCCATGACGTGCTGCCGGATCGCATTCATGCGTTCGCGGCGCAGCAAATTGGCTTCCGCAGACGGGGTGGCATCGGCCAGATCGGGCATGGTGCCGGTGTCTGAATCGGGTTCATCGAGCTGCACGGTCTGCGCGGTGCGTTCATGACGGGTATCCCGAGCGTGGTTGACCCCCAGATTCGTTGCTATCCGGTAGAGCCAGGTGCTGAACTTGGCCTCCGCCCGGTAGGTTTCCCGCGACCGGTAGACGCGCAGGAATACCTCCTGCGCCAGCTCCTCCGCAACGGCCTGGTTGTGCACCATACGGTACATGAAATGCATCATCGGCTTGCGATACTTCGAAAGCAGGATGTCAAAGGCCGCCATGTTGCCCGATTTGAGCTCGAGCATAACTTCCGCGTCGGAAAGGCTGGCCGCTTCGCCGCGCGCCATCACTTCGGCCCGACGCTGGGCCCCGGCGGGACTCAGGTCGATGGCTGCTTCCAACCGCTCTCCATGGCGCACAGGGGTTGCGCCTGAAAAGATGCCGGGATGGAGCGCCGCTGTGGCCATATCCTGTTCAACCCGCGCCGGGTCGAGAGGTTGCGCGCCCGGACGCAATTCGTGCTCAGTTTGCCGGCCAGATTGCCTGGGCTGGGTCGAATCGCCTGCCATCAGTCCGGTATTGTACCGTTTTTCGCGGTTCGCCTTCTCCGGGCGGGAAAGTGGCGCCACGGAGGGGACCTGTCCTGCCGACCATGGTGCTACACTAGGGCTCGGCGAAGCAGCTGATGAGCAGTTGCCGAGGCAACAAGGGCGCATAACTCAGCGGTAGAGTGCCACCTTCACACGGTGGAAGTCGTAGGTTCGAATCCTGCTGTGCCCACCATCAAATCAACAACTTAGCGGC
>CAXTRM010000147.1:4777-8800 GCA_964246625.1 uncultured Acidobacteriaceae bacterium | reverse complement strand
CATCCTCACCGACGACGCCCCCCGGGCGGTGGGTTTGCTGGGGTTGGGCGACGCGGCCGGGGTGTTTCATAACGTGTCCACACGCTTTGCGGATGGCTTCCGCTACGGTTTCGGGGCGGAGGTGGGCATCTCCACCAGCAAGCTGCATGCCCGAGGCCCGGTTGGGCTGGAAGGCCTGACCACCTACAAGTACTTGCTGCGGGGGCACGGGCACGTCGCAGGGGCCTACCGCGGCGCCAATGCCCGGGATTTTACCCACCGGCGCACGCCTGGGGTCGCGTTGTGACCACGTCAACTTTGGCAAAGGCTTGCGGGAGCTCAAGCGAGGCATGAGCTCCCGCGTCGTGATCATCGGTACAGGGCTGATCGGGGCGTCCATCGGTTTGGCGCTGCGTGCCCCGGAGACGGGCTTTGATGGAACGGTGCTGGGATGGGACGCCAACCCAGCCGAGTCAGCAACGGCACTGGCGATGGGTGCCCTGCACGCAGTACTGCCGGGCCGCGAGGCTGTTCTTCGGGCCGGTGTGGCGGATATCTATGTACTGGCAACACCGGTGCTGCCAATTCTCGACTGGATGCAGCAGTTGGCGCCTGTGCTTGGGCCTGAAGCGCTTGTAACCGACGTGGGCAGTACAAAAGGTGACATCGTACAGCTTGCCGCGCGGCTCTACCAAGGTGCCCATAGACCTGCCTTCTTGCCGAGCCATCCTATGGCCGGCAAGGAGCACGGAGGCGCCGCACTTGCGGAAGCATCGCTGTTTCGCGGAGCCGCTTGGTTATTCACCCCATTGGAGCCGCCGCAGCGTCCTGTTGCGCAGCAATGGCGCCAATGGCTCGAAGCCTTCGGGGCTCATACGCTGGATCTGGAAGCCAGCGAACATGATCGGCTATGCGCCTGGGTCAGCCATCTGCCGCAGATGCTGTCCACAGCGCTTGCGGCGTTGCTGGAAGAAACGTTTGCCGATGACCCTGACGGACAAAGGGTGTTACGGGCTATTGGGGGCAGGGCGCTGCGCGAGACGACTCGCCTGGGCTCAAGCCCGTACAGCATGTGGCGCGATATTGCCTTGACCAACACCCAACCAATCGCTGCGACGCTGTACGCGCTGGAGCAGAAGCTGGCACACCTGAGGGAAAACCTGCGGACCCCGGGACTACGCGATGAGTTCGAAGAAGCACAACGTTTCCGCACTTGATGAGCTGCAGAGGCCTGGGCTTCGGGTCCGTGCGCAAGCAAACAAAAGCAGTCGAGGAGCGATCCTCGACTGCTTCGGAAGGCTCTCGACTACCGCGGTGGGTGGCCACCATGGAAACCTTCATGGTGCCCTTCTCCGTAGGTGCCATGGAAGTCATTACCGTGGAAGTCATGGAAGTCGTGGCCGCGATCGAAGTGTTCGTTATGACCTGGGTAGGGTCCATGGTAGCCATACCGAGGATCGAAGTCATGATTGACGTTTCCATAGTAGCCAGGACGACCGTGGTACCACGGGCCAGCACCGATGAAGGCGCCGCTGCTGAACCATTCCGGGCCGTAGTAGCCATACGGGGCGCAGTTGTACGGGGCGTAGCCGTAGTACCCGTACGGGCAAACAGGTGCGGGCCCGCCAATATTCACGCCAAACGAAACCTGAGCTTGTGCGGTTCCTGATCCCGCCAGCGCGAGTCCCACGGCAGCAGCCGATGTCAAGAGAGCCTTTGTTACAGAACGTACTCGCATCTTGAAATACCTCACATGGATAGGAACGCGGTTCGGACGCAGAGGTTGCGTTTGCGGACCTGCACCAAATGGGGCATTACGAACGGGCGGCTGGCGCCGTTTTGCGGTAAGGGCGCTTCTTGGGTGGGACCGGCTTTTTCAGTTGGGCGGCCTCCGGACGTTCCCGTTTGCGCTCCACCTTCTTGCCGGCTGCGGCGCGATTGAGGGCTTGGACTTCGCCTTCCCTGAGTTCGCGGAAGCCGCCCGGCGGCACATCCAGGGTCAACGCACCATAGGCGATGCGGCGGATCTTTTCGACGTGGTGGCCGATCTCCTCAAACATCTTGCGCAGCTGCCGGTTGCGGCCCTCGGTCAGCGTGACCTCGAACCACGGGTTTTCGCCCCCACGTACCTGCTCGATCTTGGCGGGCTGAGTCAGGATGCGGTCGCGGCGACCGGATTTGACTTCATTGAGGCGGCCGCGATCGATCATAATGCCGCGCCGCAACTGCCCGATGGCCTCGTCGGACGGCTTGCCCGAGATTTTAACCAAGTAGGTTTTTTCGACGCCGGCCGAAGCCTTGGAGAGGCGGTTGGCGAGCTCGCCGTCGTTGGTCATCAACAGCAGGCCCTCGCTGAGGTAGTCGAGGCGGCCAACGGGGTAGAGCCGGGGCAGCCTGGAGTGCTCGCCCGTGACTTTTTTCTGCGACTCTTGGCCAAGCAGCTTGGCGACGGTGGGACGGCCCTCCGGATCATCCAGCGTGGTGACATAGCCGCGAGGCTTGTTGAGCAGGAAGTAGCGTTGGGGTTCGGGGCCCTGGAGCAACTTGCCGTCCACCCGGATGTGGTCGCGATGCGGGTCGGCGCGCGTGCCCAGTTCGGTGACAACCTCGCCGTTGACTTGAACGCGCCCTTCCAGGATGATGCCCTCCGCCGCACGACGGCTGCTGATGCCAGCTTGCGCAAGGATCTTCTGCAAACGCTCGCCCTGGGGTACGTCCTGTGGCGTTGAGGCTTTGGGTTCGCGGCGAGTGGCGGTCATCTTCTGATTATGCGGCTTTGCGTCCGAGATGCGCAGACCGGCCAGGGCCAGAGGCGAGGCCGCCACCGGTCAGGCGCCCAGCACCAGGTCACGATGCCGGCGCAGGGAGACCACCAGCAGTCTGCGGATCTGCATGGCGATCAAGGGGGTGACCACGACCGCAAAGGCAGCCCAAACCACAAGCGCATGCCACTCCCATTGCCAAAGTAGATGGATCAGCTGCAAGGGATGCCGATGGCTGAGGTGCAGGATCTCTTTGCGGGTCATGGGCAGGCGCCTGGACCCAAAGATGCGGATGCCCGCGTCGATAAAGGGCAGGAACAACAACCACTGCAGCGGAGCGACGACGTGGATGCCGATCTGTGTCGCGACGTGATTGAGCCGAAACAGCCACGCAAGAAACAGCATGCACAGGGTCGTGACGCCAAGAAACGGGTTCACCCCGATGACCACGGCGACTGCAAGGCTCCACGCGAGACGTTTTGGGCTGACCCCGTGCTTCAGCAGACGCAGCAACGGGCGAAGCACCCGGCATCGCAGAAAGTTGCGCACATGGTGTGCCGGTGTCTTCACCTCAGGTAGGAGTCTCGACAGAACGTATTTGTCGCTTGCCGGTCCAGGCACAAGGAAAGAAAAGACAACGGAGCCCTGGCAGGGCAGGGATGTGCCGGCCTGGTGTGTTTGGGTGGGGACTTCCGCCTCAGGCCAGGCCTGTGGACTGGGCCTGCTCGTGCGCATGGTAGCTGGAGCGCACCAGGGGACCTGCTTCGACGTGACGGAAGCCCATGGCCAGGGCCTCGTGTTTCAAAAAGGCAAACTCCTCGGGGGTGTAATACCGCGCCATGGGCAGGTGGTCGCGTGAGGGCCGCAGGTATTGGCCGACGGTGAGGATGTCGACCTTGCGGTCGGCAAGGTCGCGGAAGACCGCAAGCAGCTCATGCATCTCCTCGCCCATACCGACGATGATGCCGGTCTTGGTCACAAGGGAGCCGTCCGGGTGCAGCGCGGAGTCGCGCTTGGCCGCGTCCAGGAAGTGGAGCGACTTTTCATAGCGCCCTCCGGACTTGGCGACGCGGTACAGGCGCGGAACTGTCTCGATGTTGTGATTCAGGATCTCGGGCCGGGCGTCGACCACCATCTGCCGGGCAGCTTCGACACCCTGGAAGTCGGGGGTAAGCACCTCGACCTGGCAGCCCGGAGCCTGGCGTCGAATCTCATGGATGACATTGACAAAGGCCGTGGCGGCCCCCAGATTGTCGTCATCCCGGTTTACCGAGGTGATCAC
>CAXTRM010000147.1:0-4693 GCA_964246625.1 uncultured Acidobacteriaceae bacterium | reverse complement strand
GGCAAAGGCCACACGTGACGGCTCGGAGTGATCGATCGGCTGCGGCCTGCCTTTGGGCACGGCGCAAAAGCCGCAGCGCCGCGTGCACAGGTTGCCGAGCATCATGAAGGTAGCCGTCTTGTGATTCCAGCACTCGCCGATGTTGGGGCACTGTGCGCTTTCGCAGACGGTGTGGAGGTTGAGGTCGCGCGCCAGCTTTTTGAGCGAGTGGAAGGTGTCGCCCATGGGGGCACGGGCCTTCAGCCAGTCCGGCTTTTTCGCCGGTTTGCGTGGGCTCAGGTCGATCTGAACAAGCACTTCGGGCTGCAAGCTGACGGCCATCTACAGTCCATTCTAGACCTCGCCCCCGGTACCGGTTTTACGCGCCAAAACTCAGCGCAGCCGTTCACGAACCTCGGTTCGGCTGAGATACAGGAAGAAGACCAGCGCAAACAGGCCCTGGATGATGTACGGCAGATGGTGTGAGGCATGGAAGCCGTAGAAGTAGCCCGCGGCCATCAGAACGCAGCCCGCGGCGACCACCGCCCAGCCCCAGCGCTTGAGCCGCAGCATCCCAAAGATGCCCAGCACCATGAGCGTGCACACGCCAAAGATGGAGTACTTCACCGCCCCCATCCCGAACAGATTGCGCATCGCGGCAAAGGCGTTCAACAGGGAAAATACAAGCAGGTACATGCCGATGACGGCCATGCCCGGCAACATGCCCTGGGCTTCGCCGGCCGGCGTCCCCGGCAGTTTGCGCGAGCCAAACGCGGTGTCGGTGGCCGGGGTGGCGTTAGGGTCTTCAAAGCGGCTGTGCGGCGTGCTGGGCCGGGATGCCGCGGCGGGTTGATCTTCGGGCTGGGGCACGTGTTTCAGTCTCGCGTGGGGTGAAACGATGGTGGAAGTGGCTGGCCGGTTACACCGTGTGGAGATACGCCAGCAGCGCCGCCAGGGCATCCGGGTCGATGTTGGGCTGTGCCGGCATCAGGCCATGGCCGTGCAGGATGGTGGCGGTAACCCGCTCGTCCGTGGCGGGCGCGCCGGAGTGCAGCTCCGGCTTCTTGAAAACCCCCGCCAGCGCAGGGCCATTCTTAGGGGCGTCGGTACGCTCGTAGTGGCAGGTGCCGCACCGTGCCTGGAAGACGTTGTACCCCTCGGTCTGCTGCGCGTTCAGCTGATCCACTGGTGTGGGCGGAGCCACGCTGCGGCAGCCTGCAAGCAAAGCGCAGGCCAACGCCGGTACCGCTGCAGCCCACCACCTCACTGAACCGATTCCTTGAAGATCTGCTCGGCGAGGAGGTTGCGCACCTTGGCCTGATCCCGCAGCATCTCAAAGTAGGCGCTCTTGAGCAGCTGCGAGCGGCTGTCGTGGATCTGCTGCCGGATGGCCTGCTGCACCCGCGGATCGTTCAGGTCGCGCTGGCCGGCCTGGGCTTTTTCCAGCAGTCGAAAGATCGCATAGCCGCCGATCTTTTTGGGGTCGTTCGGATCAGGGAACGGGATGATGTCGGTGTCCTGCCCTGCGTGCAGCCGGCCGATCGCGGCAAACAGGGCGGGGTTCCCTTTGAGCTGCGATTCGGGGATGCTGCCCATGTCGCCCCCGTTGGTGGAGGTTTGCGGGTTTTCCGAGAAGTTCATCGCGATGGTGCCGAAGTCCTCACCCGCATCCAGCCGATTCTTCAAGGTTTGGATCTTTTTGCGTGCGTCGGCGTCCGAGGTGGCCTTGGAGTTCTGCAGGTTGCCCGTCGTCGCGCCCGGGGCAGAGGTCACCAGTATCTGTGCGATGTGGTAGGTGTTTTCCAGCAGATTGAAGTCCGCTTTGTGCGCGTTGTAGTAAGCACTGACGTCGCCATCGGTCACCGTAATCTTGGAGTTGATCTCCTTGTTGAGCAGCTTGTTCTGCGTAAGGGAGCGGCGCAGGTCCCGGCGTACATCGTCCAGGGTGAGATTGCTGGCACGCAGCCGCGTCTGGAACTGCTCCTCGGTATAGGGCGCTTTCATGTCCTGCAACTTGGCATCGACCTCGGCATCGGTAGCGGTGAGGCCCTGTTTGGCCGCGCGCTGCTCCACAATCTCTTCCACGATGAGTTCGTGGAGGATGTTGAGCTTCAGCGATTCGCTTTGTTCGGAGGACGGCTGCTGTGGTTGCGGGTTGTTCTGTAGCTGCGCGGTGTACACCTTGTCCACATCGGCCTGGGTGATGCCTTTGCCGTTCACCGTGGCAAGGTCCCCTGGGGCCGCTTGCTTATGGCAGCCGGTGAGCGCAAGCAGGGCTGCACCAAGCAGGGCGGAAGACGAGCGGAGCGGGAGGCGCATGAGCAAAGATCCTTAGAGCCGCGCCCGCACGTGCGCAACGCATGCAACCTCAAGTTTACAGGACTTCGCTTCGCGGACAGGCGCTTCAGCCTGCCTCCCCCGGCTTGTTTTCCGGGCTTTTCAGCGCCGCACAGAGAATGGCCGCCAGGGCAGCCAGTCCTGCAATGGTATACAGGCCCCCGCTGAAGCCGTGCGTCAGATCCTTGAGCCGGCCGGTGAGAAACGGGCCGAGGAAGCCGCCGATACCGCCCACCATGGTAATGATCGCAACGCCGCCGGCGGCTGCCTGCCCACCCAGGATGCGGGTTGGCAGTGCCCAGAACGGACCCATGATCGACCAGTACCCCATGGCCGCAAGCGTCATGCCGGTGAGCGCAGGAACGAAGCTGTGCGTCATCCCGGCGAGGCTGAAGCCAAGCACGCTGAGTACAAAGCAGAAGGCAATATGCCACCGGCGCTCCCCGGTGCGGTCGCTTGACCAACCGACCAGCACGGTACAGATCGCGGCGGCAACGTAGGGCAGCGTGGCATAGCGTGCAATCAGGCTGGCGGCGTGGGGCGACGAGATGGTATCGCCGTGCGCCGCGCCAAGGCCGAGCACGTTGTTCAGGATGAGCGGCATCCACAGGTTCACCGTGTACACCCCGATCTGGTCCAGAAAGAAGACGCCCGCGAGCACCCACACCATCGGCGTCCTGAAGGCGTCGCCCAGCGAGTGCCGCTCCGAGGCGCCGCCGGCTTTGCGGTCCTTTTCCAACTCGTCGTCGAGCCAGTGCTTTTCTTCCTCGCTCAACCAGGTCGCGTCGTCCGGCTTGTCCTTGAGAACAAACAGCACGGAGATCCCCATCAGAAAGGTCGGCAGGCCTTCGGCCATAAAGAGCCACTGCCAGCCATGAAGGCCGCTGCGCCCTTCCAGCTTCAGCAGAGCACTGGCCAAGGGCGCGCCGATGACGCCGGCGATGGCGGTTGCCGTCATGAACTTTGCGACGGCGCGGGCGCGTTCCCGCGAGGGAAACCAGAAGGTGAGGTACAGGATCATGCCCGGGAAAAAGCCGGCTTCAGCCACACCCAGAAGAAAGCGCATGATGGCAAAGCTGGTGCCGCCCTTGATAAACATCATGCACGTGGCGATGACGCCCCACGAGATCATGATGCGGGCGATCCAGTGACGCGGGCCGAACCTGCCCAGCAGCAGATTGCTCGGCAGGTCGAACATGGAGGAGCCCAGAAAAAAGAGCCCCGCCCCCAGGCCGTAGATCGTGTCGGAGAGGTGGAGATCCCGCTTCATCTCGAGCGCGGCAAAGCCGACGTTTACGCGATCAAGGTACGCGAGGATGTACAGCACAAAGATGTAAGGGATAAGCCGCCAGGAGATCTTACGGTAGATCGTCCCTGCGTCCACGGGCGCGGCGTCTGTCTGCACGGGCATCGCAATGTGGGATGCTGCCCGGCCCCGGACGACGGCGAAAATTTGCGCCCTCCGTTCAGGACGCTACAGCCTGCTGGGGGACGACGTTGATGCAGCACGTCGTGACCCTGAACGGGGGAGCCTGCAGCCAGAACAAGGCGTGGGGCGCTCGTCTACAAAGAGCCGAGCTCGATGACCCGAACGCTCTTGATGGCCTCTACCGCTCGGAGGTGTTCCACGGCGGTTTGCAGCGCGGCGGCATCGGGCCCGTCCACCTGCACCACGGCGACGGCGCGTGTTTCCACGCCCGGGCCTTCCACCTTGCGGCCCAGGGCGAAGTTCGCGATATTGAGCTGCGCCTCGCCGAGCAGGGTGCCGATCCGGCCAATCACCCCGGGAACATCGTTATTGCGGATCACCAGCAGTGTGCCCACCAGCTCGGCTTCCACGTCAATGCCGTTGTAACGCATCAGCCGCGGCGAGCTTTCGTGGATCACCGTGCCGGTGACGGCAAAGTCACCGCCGGCGGTATGGGCAATCAGGCGCAGCGTATCGCCACTGCCGCCGGGCGCGTGCTCGCGCTTGTTTTCCTGCAGGCGGATGCCGCGCTCCTGCGCCGCGGTGTTGGCATTAATGCGATTGACACCCTCAGACCCATGAAGCAGCCCTGCCAGGGCCGCGTTGCGGATCAGGTCGGTCTTCAGCTGCGCGAGCCGGCCGTTATAGTGCAGGGTCAGGGTTTCGATGTTGCCTTCATTGTCGGCGCCGATGGCGTGCGCGAGAAACTGCCCGAGCCGCGCGGCCATTTCGATATAGGGCGACACCTCGGTGTACTCTTCTTCGCTGAGCGAGGCGACGTTGACGGCGTTTTGTACCACGCCCAGCTTCAGGAAGTCGCGTACCTGGTTGGCCAGCTGGATGCCGATGGCCTCCTGCGCCTCATCGGTGGAGCCGGCGATGTGCGGGCTCAGCAACACGCTCGGGATG
>CAXTRM010000146.1:0-8827 GCA_964246625.1 uncultured Acidobacteriaceae bacterium | reverse complement strand
AAAGTGATGTAGAAGAAGATCCGTTGCACCAACACTGCTGACTCCTTGGTCTAGTAGGGCGTCGGTATACGGCGTTTGTACTGACTCCACCAGACTGAATCTGCGCACGGCCTTCAAACCCATTCATTGCTGGCACAAGCCAGACGCTCGGTTAAGTTTGTGTGCGAAACACCTGGAGCGGCTTGCCTATAGGTGCATGAGTGGATCAGTTCTGCTGATGGATGTCCCGCAAACACACCACAACAACACAGTCTAGACAGCTGATGACCACTGATAAATTGTGTTTCGATCAATGCATGTTTGCGTGCGGTGCAACGTTAGGGAATATTTCACTGTAGAGCTCCATCACCCGATGAAGTCATGCGGAACTCGGCTTACGCAATTCCCGAACTGCAGGCTTAGGGCGCATCTTCGGAGCAGACGGTGAGCTGGGTCGAGGTCAATCGCGGATGCCACATCTGCATGATCGTGACAGGCTTCAACTCAAGCGGAATCGGAAACGTATACAAGCCAACAATCGAGAGTGCGGGATCCTTAAAGAACTCGGGACAGCAGCGACCATGTCCGACGTTGCGGCGGCTGTGCTTTGTGTGTGTTTCGTTCGCCTTTTGTTTGTGAAGCCCGCACAAAAGCAGGCGGGCGGCGCTTAGGAGTGAACGCCTGCATTGCGTTTGCGGCAATGATGACTTACGTTCGGCACCATTTCCATGCGAACCGCCAGCAACTAGCCTACATCGAGTCGTTCTTGTTCTGGTCGAGGTTCACTTGCCGAAAACGTTTTACCTTCCTGTTCAAATGGCCCGCCGTTCAGTTGTTGCGCTGTGCTGGCTGATTCTGTTTGCTCCTGCTGGGGCGCAAGTGCCGACCCGGGAGTTGCACTTGAAATTAAACGACGCCGTTAGGCTGGCGCTTAAGCAAGGGATCGATGTTAAGGGTGCTACCCTGAAGGAGTCGATCAGCCTGTATTCGGACGCGACACGACTTCGTCTGCAGCAACGTACAGAGTCGTTCACGGCCAAAGAGCGGGTCCGGTAACCGCACAACTACAGGCAACAAGGCAGATGGGTCATTGGTTCAACAGCAGGCGTTCTTCCTTGCCTTCAACGAAGGTTTCCTTGTACTTGATGTGGTGCTGCTTTCAAGTGCAACTGTCCTCTTTCTGATGAAAAAGCCTGACCAAGCTGCGACTGAAGCAGGCGGGGCACACTGACAGGAAAGGACCTGAAGAGGAACATGCTAACGATCATCTCTTCTTGAAGGCTAAGAATCGTCGTCATCTGGCTCACTTTCTACGAGATATAGCGCGACATAGTACAACCGGTTCGTTCCGTAACCTCAGGGCAGCCACTGAAGCCACCAACTCCAGCTGATGGAGATCCGCGTGCCGGTCCGCAACGGTGATCTGCTCACCCTTAGCAGGGTGGTCACGACGCATTTTCCTGGGCTGAGCTGATTGTGGAAGCCTGCTTTTTTCTCTAATGGAGGATGCATTCCACCTGCAGCTTCGGTCTTGCTGTGATTGCTGCTCTCACCTCAGTTCAGGCTAGGAGGAGGGACTGAAACGCGACACGGATGCTTTCCGACTACGCGCCGTTCTATGGCTTGCTGCTTGCTTCTACAACCACAACACCTCTGCACTCGATCCCTTTACCGGCTTTGAGAGCACGAAGCGAGACTCTTGCCTCTTGAGCTAAGTGGTACCTGAAGTGTTCGTAACCGTTGCTGACTTCTGGACCGGTCCGTCAGCCTTAACAAGCATTCCAACAACGTTTCAAAGGAGAGATCCATGTCTTCCGACCTGCCCGATACGCAGTTAAGAAACAAGCTGACGCCCGTACATGTCTGTCAGGTTTGTGGCTCTATAGCCCGCCGGGATGACAGCGATGGTTTGCCGACACCAAGCGGTCTTTTCAGGTGCTCCCTGTGCGGTCATGAAGGACCACTCCATGTGGAGGTCCGAGAGCTGGCGGAGACACACCGAGGTTCAACGGTGGATGAGCATAAGCGTTAGTGAACGGCGGAGAACACTTTCCAAGGGCAGCTTCGGATCCCAACAAGAAGATTTCTCATGCAACGAAGTCAGGCCTGGCTCCGAAGTCTAAGGTTCACCAGCTGAGAGACCTTGATTGGGGCCCATGCCAACGATGTGCCTAAGCCCGACGTGCCGTGCTGGTCTGCCCGGAGGACCTGCAAGGTACCTGAGCCGGACTAGCTACTAGGCTGCTGAATCTCTCTCGCCTTACCGAAAGCCGCTTTCCAATCGCTTTGATGAAACGCGCGAGATGTGGAGCTTCGGCATCTTCTCGGACAGCTAAGACCGTCACTAGATCGAGTCCCTCGGCTTCTAAGGGACGCATGGTTAAGCCACTCTCCAGAACACGCCACGCTCCCGCTTGCGTGAGGATGGCCAAGCCGTCCTCCTCCAAGGTGAGTTGGACCGCCTCCTCCGCTGTCGTCACATGGTGTACACCGAGTGGGTGCACCTGACTCCAGGTCATCCGTTCCAAGAGCTTATCGTAGAGGTCCGGGTGAACGTGTCTGGCGAAACGAACGCAGGTTCGCCCGTTGAAGTCAGAAAGCGTCAGGGTCTTTTCTCGCGCAGCCAGATTATCCTCTCGCAACAAAACGAAGCAAGGATTGCGAGCCAATTCAAGCATTGAGAGCGCAGGCTCCGGCCCTCCTTCTGTAAGCACAGCGAGATCAAGGACTCCAGACAGCACGTCCCGTTGGAGTTCGGGCGAGAAGTTGCTTTCGACGTCCATTCTCATATCCGGAAAGTCCATCCGTTGAATTGCGCTGATCTCCGAGATGAAGTACGGGTCTGCGTAGGGCGATTTACCGAGGTGGATCGCAGGCTTAGCACCGACGTAGGCCTCTCTTGAGGAACGGACAGCTCGGTCCATCACCTGCAGGACAACACGCGCCTTTTCAACGAAGATCCCACCCGCGATCGTTGGACGTTCGTAACGGTTAGTCCTGGTAAAGAGCTCAAAGCCCAAGAAAGCTTCGAGTGCTAGGATCTGTTTGCTGACCGCCGACTGGGTGATCGCCAGCTTAACGGGTGCCGCGACATGCTGCCTTCGTCTGCGACTGTGACGGCGGCCAACAACTGCTTTGTGTCGACCCTGTACAACGGTCCACCCCATTCTCTGCAAGGGGCCGATTGGGTGCTCAGTCCCAGCGCCGAAAGTCTTCTCCGTCGCGTAATGGACTGTCAACTCATAATTCCGGGCAGGTCATCGTTTTTGGAACGAAGGGCGGCCTTGTAGTCCAGGAAGGAATACAAGGAGGTAGAGACGTCTGCAACCCCAATCTGTGGGTAACGCGCTTCCGTTCTTGCCTATGATGGACGATGTATTAGGAGCCTGTCCCTCAATGGATATACCTAAGCTGCGCAAGCCGAAGTTGCGCCCGATCACGGGAGATCGACGAAAAGGTCGCGGGTTTGCACGGAGAGAGCGGTCGCAAGTTTCACGATGTTCTCAAGTGCGACATTTCGTTCACCGCGCTCAACTCCGCCAACGTAGTTCCGATGAAGTCCCGCTCGTTCCGCAAGCTCTTCTTGGGAAAAGCCTCTCTGGTTGCGAAGGGCTCGCAACGTGCTTCCAAATCGGACTTTGATCGATGCAGAAGCCACCCCCAATCGTTTTAGGAATGACCACTATGAGTCTACACACGATGAGTGGTATGTTCTGGAGCAGTCGGGGTGTTACTGCGTAGCAGAGTGCCGACGAGGACAAGACGATGCCAATTACATGCAGCCTGCTGTGTTCGTGAAGGACCTCAGGTGATTGCCAACGAAGCATTCAGGGAACTTCGACCAGGAGATTCGAGTCATGGCAACTTCATATGTTGAATGTTTTGAAGTAGTTGGTAAAACTATACAGGCGTTAAGAATCTACAGCGACTCCGGGGACGGAACTGAGCTGCAGATCGAGTTCCCGGATGGCACCACATTTACATGCTGCTTTTGCATGAAGCCAGCCGTTGAAGCCGGGCTCATCAGGCCGGGTATAGGCCATCCTGAAATACTCCGCTCTTACGATCTTGCTTGACCGGTAAGCAGCTTTCTTGAAGCGGCTCTTGCCTCGTGCTTGCAAATCGATTCAGTCCAGGAGCGACGGGGCGTTGCTATTCCCGCTCGGAAAGTCACTGAGAAGAAGATTCGCTCGCCCTTGCGCACAGCATGTCGTACGTTGTCCATGTGGTGAACGCATGGCTGCTACAGGTGCTAACCAAGGAAAAGTTTTGACGTGGAGCCAAGAAGCGCACTCGCTGGCTCTGCAGGCTCGGGTGTTGTCGGGCAACAAGCTTGAGCAACTCGTCGTCCGGTTGCAACGTCACTCGGGCAGAACTCGAGAAGCCTGTTGGCGGTTCGTCATCCAATATGGGCTCAAGGGCAAAACCGAGTACCGTCGGTGGACCGAAGCAGATATTGAGCTACTCCGGGAAGAGCTCGTTAAAAAGTCGGTCGAGGAAGTCGCGAAAAAGCTGGACCGCAGTCCGAAAGCCATACGGAACGTCCTGCGGAGGAACCAGGTCAGCTTGCGTGAGATCCGGTGCGACCTGTTCTCTGTCGAGAGCCTGGCGGCCATCCTTCACGTGCGCAAGACGGAAGTTCTTTTATGGATCGAGAAAGGTTGGCTTGAAGCCACTATCGCTGATCGTGGCAAGCGTCGCTCCTACGTCATTACGCCGGAAGGATTACAAAAGCTCTATAGAGAACACCAAGCCGACCTTCTCAAAAGAGGGATGAAGAACCTTTCTCTCTTCGAAGCCTACCTTCAGTATTGCTTTGCGCCCAAACACACTGTAGGGGAGCAATTACTGGAGGTTCGTAGGGATAAGCGGGAAAGAGCCGCTTTCGCGGCTCAGACAAGCACGGTCGAAGACGCTCTTGATCGTGAGGATCACTTCTCTGAAGAGGCTTTTCACCACCTCGCGGCAAGAGCTGCTGAGGAGGAAATCGAAAATGAGAACGCCTGAGTGGGAGACGTGCCCTCATTGTGGTAGTTTGCTCGGGCGACGACACATGACTGGCAGAGAGATCGGGATGAACGTCGTCTGCGCAGCGCTGGCTCTCGTCATGGTCTACTCCTGTTCCACGTCGCGAATCAATGGCTCACGATGGAGTTTGATCGAGTGAGAAGTCAGATGCTCTGGCGAGAACCCCTTCTCGATATAGACTGACTGCCGATCGGCTTACGCTTGATGGCGAAAGTGTTCCGCTCATCAACGGAGGCCGGATAAGCATACGCCGGGCGATTCAAGAGCTGAACAGGAGATCCAGCGAATCACGGTTCGAAACGCTCTGCTGCATGCGGAGACCGCTAGCGTCAACCAACAGGTCCGTGCATCCCTTCCCAAAGCTTCTGATGAGGCTCCTGTAAGCCGCCGAACCACGGTCGCCACGCCGGAGTGGATGCCGCCAAAAAGCAGCGCGTCGAACAAGGCTACCTTGAAGCGCAAGCTTCCGACGAAGAGGGTCTTGTCGGAAGCTACCCGCAAGAAGATGTCGGAGGCAGCCAAGGCTAGGGCGGCGGCTAGAAAACGGTTTGACGCCGTGGTCTCGCGTGGTGGGCGGAATGTGGGGTTGCTCATGGTAGTTCACTGACGTCGTTACGCAGGAGTTCGCGCTCTCCCAACAAAGCACAAGCACTCACTTCGATAACACGGGCGCAGGTCGCGCTTACCGGGGTACCGGATCCATCGGCGACGGTGGCCCAACTCGAAGCTGCTGTTCGACTACCCAGAAAGCAGTGCAACTGGTATTTGGAGCACCTGTTAGAACTCGGTTATGGGGCGGCGCTGCCAGTCACCAATCCGACTCTAGCGCTGCTCTGTGGGCCACGGCCCCTCAGGCTGATGCTGGCTGAAGAAGTCAAGGAGGCTTTGCGGGGCGTTCTCGCCGAAGAGCCTCGTTTGGCCTTGTTCCGATTCCGCCGCAGAAGCGGCGCTACGAGGAAACAGCCCTTGCTCATAGGCGAACAACGCCTTCTCAACGTCTCCCGGGTGGGCGACGATAGCTTCGCCCAACATGGCGCCGTCGTACATCGCCAGGTTGGCTCCTTCGCCCGCGAAGGGGGACATAAGGTGAGCTGCATCGCCAAGCAGAGTCACACCGGGGACACGATCCCAGCTATGACCGACCGGTAATGCCGCAATTCTGCGCGGTATGGGGTCGGCGTCGGCACCGGTGATGAGCTCCGTGAGATCTTGAGACCAGCCGCTGAACTCTCCGGCAACTTGCGCGAGTGCAACTTTTGTTTGCCAAAAATCAATGCTCGAAAGCCAGCCCTCCGGCTTAGCCAGCGCCACATACGTATGCACGACATTTTTGGGCTCCCGATGAGAAAGAAGAGCTTTTCCTGGTGCGAGCGCAAAGAACGAACCATTGCCAACGGCTCGCGCGCAGGCCGGGTGTCTTGTCTCGACGTCGAACAGATACGTCTCGATGAACGAAATGCCCACATAGGTAGGCAGACAGGCAGAGACAAGGGAACGGATTCTTGACCAGGCACCGTCGGCTCCTATGAGGAGATCGGTTGTAGCTGTGGAGCCGTCGGCAAAAAGGAGTTCATGCTGGCCAGCATCCAGGGGAGTGGCTGCTGTGACCTTGTGATCCCAACGGATCGCATCGGGCGGAAGGGAACTCAGCAAGATCTGGCGCAGGTCGCCACGAAGCACCTCCGGTCTGCCGCCGTTGCCCTCGTCGGGTTCTTCCATGAGCACCCGGCCTTCTTTGTCCAGCACCCGCAATGCTTGTGCGCCAGGGTGGATGATCTTCGCAAAGGCATCGTAGAGCCCTGCGGCACGGAGTGCGATTTGTCCGGTGTCCTCATGGATATCAAGCGAGCCGCCTTGAACCCTGGCGGCAGCTGAAACCTCCGCTTCATAGATTGTTGCCTCGATACCGTGGATATGCAGCACGCGGGCCAGTGTGAGGCCACCAAGACCGGCACCTACGATGGCTATGGAAGTACGCAACGTGACTTCTCCTATCTCTGGACCGCAACAGGCATCTGTAGCCATTTGGAATGGCGTTCCAGCTAGTTTGGAATGACATTCCATTTGTGTCAAGATGGCGCCATGGCGAGGACAACACAAAAACCCGCTCGACTCAGCAAATCACTCTCGCGGGAGCGCATCATCGAAGCATCTATAGAGATTTTGGACAGCAGCGGAGAGGAGGGGCTAACGTATTCTACGTTGTCCAAACAGCTGGCGACCGGTCCTGGTGCCATCTATGGGCATATCGCCAACAAGAGCGATCTGCTCACCACCGCCTGCGATGCCATCATCGCCCGCGCCGTGGAGGACTGCGCGCGAAAAGCTACGCCAAACGCTGCAATTCGAGCCCTCGCGCTAAGCATGTTCGATGCCATCGACGCGCATTCGTGGATCGGCTCGGCGTTGATACGGGCCGAGTTACGTTCGCCCATTGTCCGCCTCCAGGAACGCTTAGGGCAACAGATCGACGCTCTGGGGGTACCGAAAGAGAAACAGTGGTCCACCGTGTCCGTTCTTATGAATTACATTCTGGGCGTCGGTGGGCAAAACGCGGCCAATGGGCAGCTCGCTCGCAAGCGACACCTTCATCGATCGGAGTTCCTCCAAGCTGTTTCGGATGTTTGGCTACAGCTTGAACCGACAGAGTATCCATTTACCCGTAGTGTCGCTTCACAGTTGGCCGCCCACGACGAACGTGTGGAGTTCCTCGCTGGCGTGGACCTCATCCTCAGCGGTATTGACACATCACGGCAGCGGCAACGTTCTTAAACCTGATACTCCGCTTGCGTCGCTGAGATCGTGTTTGCCGTGCACCGCGGCATGAATTCGAATGAGAAACGCCGTTGGCGGAAGTTGATGGGGTGATCAGGGCCCGGGCGGGGCAGCTTTGGCGGGATCACTTCCCACAATGCACTAACGAGACCACTGCGATGACCTTCGCCCATCACGTGCTCTTGTAGCCGGGAAGAAGTGTCTGCTGCGTCTGCGGTAGCACGGCGTAGCTGCGATCCTAGATGCCATTCCCAGCGCCGTCGAACGAGTGGACGCCGAGTACCAGCAGCGTCGGCTCCGGCGAGCGAAGCACCGGGCCCCAGAAGAGGTTCATAGCCGGAGACAGCCGCGGCACCGAGTGACTAAGTGCGCGGCGAATCGCGATTGGGGCAGGGTCTGTCGAGACGTGCTCCCGGGTTGTTGCCGCGAGCCAAGGCAACCGGGCCGTGACGATCGCAACCGGGCCCTTGCAGTTGGATCGCGTAGCTGCAGGGCAGCCGCTTCTGGTGGAGATGCTTCGGCAGCTTCCTGCCCTGCTGCGTTTCGGTCGGTCTGCGTTCCTTCGTGTTGCGCGTTCGAGGCGTACGCCTCTCCTCTATTTGGTGGTCCTCGCCTGTACATAATGAGGTGGGTAGCCTGATCTACCGTGCGTTTCTGCCAGCCGCGTTGGAGTAAGGGCGCTATCGGCCAGCACCGACGGACCTCCGGCATGGGCGAGGGCTGGCGACGATTCCATGCGTTGGACCGGCGGCGTAAGGTGTCGGCTGCGAAGGTGGTTGTGTCGCTACCCTGAAGTCGAGGTAGGCTCCTTTGTTTCGCTCCTGAGCCTGTCAGTAACGATGTATGCACTTCCGGCATCCATGATGCTGACGAGGACGCGACTCCACAGACTCGTCTCGCCACGATCCTCCCGTGCTGGCTTCTCAGTCAGGCGAGCAATGGACGGGAGTCTTGCAGGATGAGCCTATAAGGGCACGTCAGAGACGGTCGAGATCAAGTTCGCAAACTGCTTTGGGGAGTGTCCGACGCTGCGCCGGAAGGCTGT